>NZ_JBITGE010000049.1:0-40482 GCF_044456785.1 Micromonospora sp. NPDC050795
CCGCTACGACAAGTTGGCCGTCCGGTTCCAGGCCGTCCTGACCATCACCATCATCTGCGAATGGCTCTGACCGGGCTTATGAAACACGCCTTAGGGGACCGGGCCACCCGCGGCGGCGAGTGCCTCCAGGAATTCCCGGAGGCGGCGCGCCCGGCGAAACCGCCCCTCGAAGAGACCGATCTGCCACGCGGCGGGGCTGTCGACGCTGCTGCGCCAGTGCTCCGCGAGCTTCTGCGTGTCGGCGTTCGCTGTCAGCGCCTCCGCTGCTGCGGGTGGCAGGTCGAGGACGAGGAGCGGGCCTCCGGGGCTGTCGCGTTCCACACGAACGCCGCTGAGCGCACGGGCCGGCAATCGCAGGTCCCACCAGGCCGGGTCATCCGGGTCGGCGTCGGCCAGTTCATCGGCCCACACTCCGCGCAGTCGGCCGCGGACCTCCCCGTCGGTGACCGACAGCATCGGGAGCCCGGCGCCGCCGCCATACCAGGTGACGGCGCCGATATTCGCCATCAGCAACAGCAGAGGAACGGCCACCACCACGGCGGGCACGGCGACGAAGGGCAGCCACGGCGTCAGCGAAGCCAGTGGCGCGGTCACGAGGAGGGCCAGGATCCCGGCGACCATCAGGCCGAGAACTCCGCCGACAGTCATCGGGCGCATCTGATAGCCGGCCTTGATCGGCCGCAGCGTGCCGAGCACCCGCAGCAGCCGTCGACGCATGCGCAGCTCCGGCGCCCCGGTGCTCACAGCTGGCCGAGGCCGGCGCGCAGTTGTTCGAGTTTGTCCCGCTGCGCGTCGACGAGCCGCCGATACTGGGCGACCTGTTCCTGGGCCTGGCGCACCGCGTCGGCGCCGTACACGTCGGCGCTCTGGGTCACCTGCGAGACCGCGTCCGCGAGGCTGGCGCTGGCCGCGTCGGCGGCCCGGCCAGCGGCGGTAAGAATCGCCTCTCGCAGCTCGTAGGTCTGCATCCGTCGGGTGCCCGCCGCCAGGTCGATGTCGACGAGGCGACCGCTCGCGTCGCACGTCGCGCGCACCAACTCCGCGTCGTCGGTGCCCTCGCCGGTGAGGTTCTGCATGGCGGCGGCGAACCGGGTCGCCTGCTCGGCCATCCCCTCGATCCGGCGTTGCACGTCTGGGTCGATCACGAAGGCTCCTTGTGGCGGAGGTCAGGCGAAGTTCTCGCCGACGCGGAACTCGGTCAGGTCCGGTGTGCCTGCCACACCGTCGTCCGGCAGCGCCAGCAGCTTCAGGAAGTCCTTGAAAAGCCCGTTGATGAGCGCCAAGACCAGGCTGCCCACCGCGGTCACCCCGGCGATCATGGTGGTGGTGGAGCCAGCCACAGCGGCCCCGGCCGCCTGGATGATCGGCTCCAGCGCGGGGGCGGCAAAGGGCGCGAGTTGGGCGGTGCGCATGGTGATCAGCCAGGTCAGGAACGGCACCGTCATCGCGCCCAGGGCGATCCATAGACCGGCGAGGGCAATCGTCAGGGAGTGCAGGGTCTCGCCGAGGGTGCGGATGTATGCGCCAAGCTCGTCGAGATGGGCCTTGAGCTTGGTCGACATGATGACGAAGCTGTCCTTGCCCTGGCCCTTCCAGGTCGCGGTCGCGGCCGAGCAGATCTTGTCGAAGTTCGCGTTGAGCGCCTTCTGCAGATTGTCGCCGTGACGAATCAGATCGGCACCGGCCTGGGCGATACCGATGGGGTTGGCCACGAACAGGGCCGCGCCGGTCACGCCGACGATGAACGTCGGGCACAGCGCGGCGCAGGCCGACAGGCCAGCCATGATCGCGCCGATCTCCGCCAGCGAGATCGAGGCACCGACGGCGACGAGCAGCGCCGGATCCTGGGTGAGCTGGGCAGCACTGGTCCTGCCGTAGGCATCGCCGAAACTGCTCGTCGGCACCGGCGTGCCACCAAACCCGCCCACGTGCAGGTTCTCCGCGCGCTCGTACTGATCCGCGACCACGCCGAGTTTCTCGCCGATCTGCCGGCACACGTCCGCAGCACCCCGGACGTCCTTCACGAGGAATTCGACGCGCTGGATGTAGGCCGCCTCCGCCGGCGACAAGGCGATGCCGAAGCCGGGAGCATCGATGGCGGAGTTGCGGGCGAACTCGTCCGCCTCGTTCGCGTAGTCCTCAGCGATCGTGGTGCCAAGGGTTCGCGCACGCGCGCGAACGTCAACCGGGTCCACCGCGAAATCGACCATGCCGCCCCCTCGCTGCCCGCGTTCCTGGCATCGTAGGCGAGCAGGGCGCGGCCGGCTGTCCTCGAACCTGAGACGCGTTCGTCGCCACGGTGGGCGGTGTCACCCACGCGATCCCACCACGCGGTACGGTGCGTGGCATATCGGCACATCGGAGGTGGCGTCATGCCTACCGTCGTCGTCCTCGCGCTGACCCTCGCCCTCGCGCCCGCGCCGTCCCCGTCGACCAGCTCGAACCCGCTCGGTGACATCGTCGGCGGCGTCGGCCAGATCGTCGACGACCTGCTCGGCGGCGACGCGCCGAGTGCCGCTCCGACGCCGAGCGTCACCCCCACCGCGGCGGCCACGCCGAGTCGGCCGCCGGTCGCCGGTCAGCCCAGCCCGGTGAAACCCGTCGCGATCCCCGGGCCGGCCGGGTCGACGAGCGGCGTCCTCGCACCCGCGGCCCCGGATCGCCGCACCGCCGGCGAGGGCACCGGCACCCGCGAGGCCGCCGTGCCCTGGCGCGACGGCGACACCCCCGCACCGACCCCGCCGCCGGCCCTGGCCAACCCCACCCGGAATGCCTGGCCCCCCGCGTCGTACCTGCTGGTCGTGGCGGTCCTCGCGGTGCTGGCACTGCTGCTCGTGCGCCGCCGGGCACCGGCCCCCGCCGCCGCACCCGACCCCGGTCCGGTACCGGACTCCGGGCCGGCGCCGGATCCCGACCCGGTCCCGGACAACGTCAGTCGACTGCCGACCAGCCTCAACGCCATCTACGAGATGGGCCGGCAGGACGAGCGCCTCGAGCAGGAGCGCCGCCGCCGCACCTGACGGCACGCCGTCCTCAGGATGCCGAGTAGGCGCCCTCACGCCGGGGGACCGCGTCGTCGTACGCCCCGACCGGCCCGCTGTAGCGGGCCTTGCCCTTCGGGTACGGCCAGGCGTTCGCGGTGCAGCCGTGCAGGCCCAACGTCTGCTGCTGCATCACCGGCGCCGGTCGGCCCCGCCCGGGGCACCGTTCGTGGCCGTGCCCGAGTTTGTGCCCCACCTCGTGGTTGACCATGTACTGCCGGTAGGTCTCCAGGGTCGCGCCGTAACCCGGCACCCCCTTGACCCAGCGCGCCACGTTGAGCACCACCCGGCCCCCGTTGCGGCAGGAGGTGTAGGCGTCCGGCACGTCCTGGCAGAGGGTGTCGCGGGTGCCGGGGGTCGCCAGGTAGATGGTGAAGTCGGTCGGTTCGTCGGCACCGACCCGGCGCAACCGCCACGCCCCACCCGCCGTCCACCCGCGTGGGTCGTTCAGCGTCGCGGTGATCGCCGTGGCGATGTCCCTGACCGGCAGGCCCCGGATGTCGCGCTCCACGGCGACCCGGTAGCGCAGCAAACTGCCGGCCGTGGCGCGTCCGGGGGCCGTCTCGCCGGGCGCCACCGACCAGCGGTTGCCGCCGGTGGCGGGGTAGCTGACTCCGATGACGGGCGCGGAACTGGGTCGGACCTCGGCGGCCCCGGTCGGCCGACCGACGGATGTCGCCGGCCCGCCGGGCGGCGGCCCGGCGGTGACCGGGTCGGTGGCGGGTTGCCCGGCGGCGGGCAGGCCGCACCCGGTGAGCAGCGCCACCACCAGCAGTGACGCCATCGAAGCGGGACCCCTCCGGCGGGTAACCTTCGTCGACATGTCTCTCCCCTCGCGCGTCGCTCGGCGGCGGCGCGGAGGAGAAGACGGGTGACAGTGGCGAAAAGTTGATGTGACCCAGCGCTCAACCTTTTGCCGACCTCGCCCGTCTCTAGCTCTGTGGCACGGGGAGGGTTCGCGGTGGCGCGGGGTGACGCCGATTTCGTCGAGTTCGCGCGGGCGGCTTCCGCGCGACTGGTGCACGCCGCGTACCTGATGACCGGTGACGACCACCAGGCCGAGGACGCCGCGCAGACCGCGCTGGTGCGCACCTACGCGTCGTGGTCGCGCATCCACGACGACGACGCCTACGGGTACGCCCGCCGCACCCTGGTCAACCATCTGGTCGACGGGTGGCGACGGCCGATGCGGGAGTACCCGACCGACGAGGTGCCGGAGCAACGGCGTGGCGACATGGCCGACGACGTGGCCACCCGGCGCTGGTTGATCACCATCCTCGGCGCGCTCAGCCCGCGGGAGCGCGCCATCGTCGTCCTGCGCTACTACTTCGACCTGCCCGAGGCGCAGGTGGCCCGGGAACTCGCCGTGTCCGTCGGCACGGTCAAGAGCACCAGCTCGCGAGCCTTGGAGAAGTTACGCACCGCCGCGCCCCGCACGGCCGACGAGAGGGCGCGCCGATGAGCGAGCTGGAACGGCTCCGCGACGCCATGCGGGCGACCGAGCGCCCCGACGCCGTGCTCGATCTGGCCACCGTGATGCGCGAGGGACGTCGGCTGCGTACCCGTCGACGTGTCGCCGGAGCCGGGGCGGCGACGCTCGCTACCGGTTTGGCCGCCGTGGTCGTCGTTGTTGCTGTCGGCGTGTCCGGGCCGGGCGATCCGGCGCCGACCGAGCGCCCGCAGCCGGTCGCCGTCGCTCCACCGTCGGTCGGTGTCTCGCCGTGGGCGGAGCAGTCGCCGGGCTCCACGCCACCGCCGACGGTGGGCCGCGACGTGCCGCAGCCGAAGCCGATGGGCCACATCGTGGACAGCCAGGTGTGGCACGGCAAAGACCGGCGGGTCTACTACTTCGTGTCGGTGTCCGTGCCCGGCGAACCCAAGGTGTCGATCGGTCTGGCCGCCGGTCGCCAGGCTCCGGACGGCTCGCTGACCACGGACATCATGGTCAACGACGTCCACGGCAGTGACCGCAGCGCCGGGTTCCACCAGATCGGCTACGACGAGGGCGTCGCCGCGCCGGTGCCCACCTTCGGCTACTTCGTCGGCCCCGCCAAGCGGATCATCGGTACGGTCGACGATCGGCAGGTCGACGCCCGAGTGGCGCCATGGAGTGCCGACAAGCAGGTGCTGATCTTCTGGTTCGACCCGGCGCAGCTCAGTCCGGGGGAGCGGCTGGACGGCATCATCGCCCACGACGCCAGCGGCCGCCGACTCTGACGCGCTGCCGCCGCTCAGGCCAGCCGGCGCTCGATGGTCACCGTCGTCCCCTCGGCGGTGGAGACCAGCCGCACGTCACCGTAGGCGTTCATCAGCAGCGCGCCGCGTCCCCGGTCTATCGCCGGCCGGCGGTCCCGCCAGGTACCGAAGTCCCGAACCGAGATCCGGATCAGCCCGCCACCCACCTGGACGCGCACCCGTACCTCTGGACGGCTGGGTCGCTGTGCGTGCTCGACGGCGTTGTTCATGGCCTCGGAGGCGGCGAGCAGGAGATCTTCCAGCACGTCCGGGTCGACGTCCAGCTCGACCAGCGCGCCTCGGACGTCCCGACGCATCGCGGCGGCCGAGGTCGGCGCGGACGGGAACGTCCACCCGACGTCCAGGAGGTCGCCCAGCTCGCCCAGCTCGCCCAGCTCGCCCAGCTCGCCCAGCTCGCCCAGCTCGCCCAGCTCGTCCGGCTCGCCCAGCTCGCCCGGCGCCGGCACGACCACGGGCGCGTCGGCGACGGGGTCGACCGCCGGGCTCGGCGTGCCGGGACCGACCGGGGCGGTTCGGGCCGGGGGAGCTGCGGCAGCGACCGTCGGCGGGTCGTCGACGGCGGCCACGGCAGGGCTACGGTCGCGGGATCGGCGGATGCTGGCCCGGATCCGGGCGATCAACTCGGCCGTGGCGAACGGTTTGACCAGGTAGTCGTCGGCGCCCAGGCTCAGGCCCTCCACACTGGCGTCCCCACCCGCGCGGGCGGAGAGCACGAGCACCGGCAGCGCCCGGGTCGTCGGGTCGGCGCGTAGCCGGCGCACCAGATCGAAGCCGTCCAGCACCGGCATCATCACGTCGGTCAGGACCAGGTCGGGCAGGTCACTGCGAATCTCGTCGAGGGCCTGCCGGCCGTCGGTGACGGCCCGCACCCGCCAGCCCTGCCCGGTGAGCAGCCGGGTGAGGTACGCCCGCATGTCGGCGTTGTCGTCGGCGAGCAGGATCCGGGCCCCGGCCAGCTCGTCGGTGGCCGCCCCGGAGGTGGGATCGGGCTCGGTCGGCGCGTCGTCCGGTTCGGTGAGCCAGCCCATCGCCTCTTCGACTGCGGCGCGGGCCGCGTCACCCCGCCCGTCCACCGCCGGCCCGGTGATCGCGGCGCGGTGCGCCGCCGACCAGGGCAGCGTCACGGTGAACCTGCTGCCGACGCCCACCTGGCTGGTCACGCGGACGTCGCCGCCCTCCAGCCGGGCCAATTCGTGCACCAGGGCCAGGCCGATGCCGGTGCCCTCGTGACTGCGCGAGCGGGCGCCCCGCACCCGGTGGAAGCGTTCGAAAAGTTTCGGCAGGTCCCGTTCCGCGATGCCGATGCCGGTGTCCGCGACGGTGAGGCGTACCTCCTCGTCGTCGCTGTCCAGGGTGACCCGGATACGGCCGATGAACGTGTACTTCAGCGCGTTGGAGAGCAGGTTCGTGACGATGCGTTCCCAGTTGACCGGGTCGACCGCGACGGGCCGGGGCAGCGGCGGGCAGCTCACCTCGAGGGTCAGCCCGGCCCGCTCGACGGCGGCCCGGAACACCCCGGCGAGTTCGGCGGTCAGCGCGGCCAGATCCACCATCCGGGCGTCGCTGCGCGCCCGCCCGGCCTCCAGGCTGGAGAAGGTGAGCAGGCTGTTGACCAGGGTCAACAGTCGGGTGGCGTTACGCCAGCCGGTCTCCACCCGCTCCCGCTGCACCGCCGTCAACGGCGCGGTGGCGTCGGTGAGGGCGTCGGTCAGCGGGCCGAGGATGAGGGTCAACGGGGTACGGAACTCGTGGCTGACGTTGGCGAAGAAGTCGGTCTTGACGCGGTCCAGTTCCGCCATCGCCTCGACCCGGCGCCGCTCCTCCTCGTACTCCCGGGCGTTTCGCAACGCCGCGGAGATCTGCTGGGCGAGCAGTTGGTGGAAGGAGTGGTACGCCTCGTCGAGCCCTCGGCTGGGGCTGACTCCGGCGAGCAGGACGCCGAGCGGCTGATCCTCGTCGGCGGAGGGCAGCGGCAGCGCCAGCGCGGTGCGGACCGGGTCGTTCCACGGGCCGGCGGGCAGCGGCAGCCGGTCGGCGACGTCGCTCACCGGGGTCGCCCGGCCCTCGGCGGCGTCCGGCAGCCCCCAGGCGTACGCGGGCGGACCCGGGTCGGTCAGCTCGACGGCGTCCGGCAGGGCCCGAGCGTGGCGGTGATCCCCGCCGGTGCAGGCGACCCGGCGCAGCGCCGTGCCGTCGCGCAGGTAGATGGCGGCGAACGGCACGTCCAGGGGGTGGCCGTCGATCACGTCGATCAGCCGGGCGGCGGTGGCGTCCACGTCCGTGCGCCCGTCGCCGAGCACTGACAGGTCGCGCAGGAGACGGAGCCGGCGTTCGCCGACCACCTGCTGGGTGACCTCGCTGCACACGGTCAGGACGCCGACGGTGTGGCCGTCGTCGTCGCGGGCCGGGGCGTGCGAGACGCTGAAGTACGCCTCCTCGCGGTAGCCGGCCCGCTCCAGCAGTAGTTGCAGCGCGGGGACCCAGCTGGCCACACCGGTCGCCATGGCCTCCTCGATCAGCGGGGCGAGCACGGGCCAGCCCTCGGCCAGCGTCACCCGTACGTCGTCGCCGAGCGCGGCGGGGTGCTTGTCGCCGATCAGCGCCGAGTACGCGTCGTTGTAGAGCTGGGAGTAGCTCTCACCCCAGAGCAGCAGCATGGGGTACCGGGAGGCGAGCACCATCCGGACGGCGGCGCGCAGGCTCTGCGGCCAGCCGCCGACCGGGCCCAGCGGGGTGTCGGCCCAGTCGAGTCGGGCCATCAACCGTCCGGTGTCGCCGCCGCCGAGGAACAGGTCAGTGCTGGGTCGCGTCACGCTCGATCCGACCCCATCGCAAGCCCCCGTTCCGGGCCCGACGACCCCTGCCGCATTACCTACCCATCCTGACACCTCTACTCACCTGTGCCGACGCCGGTACCACCGTCGAACCGGCGGCGGTTCGGGACGAACGACCGATGCTCATGAAATAGATATCTGTAAGTCTCTCGGGTATCTCTCCAACCCCGAGGAGCCCCCATGAGAGGCAGAACGCTGAGCGCGGGAATCGCGCTTGCCGTGTTCGCCGGGATGACGGTGACGCTGGCCACCCAGCCGGCGACCGCGTCACCTTCGACCGCGACGACGGCGGTGACCCGGCCGATCGCCGCGTACGCCGCCGCGTTGGCCGCGCCGGACATCTCCGTCACCAACGTTCAGGCGCACCTGACCCAGTTCAACACCATCGCCACCAGCAACGGTGGCAACCGGCGGGCCGGCTCCGCCGGCTACACCGCCTCGCTCAACTACGTCAAGACCAGGCTCCAGGCGGCCGGCTACACAGTCACCGAGCAGTACTGCTCCAGCTGCACGTACCCCTCGAACAACCTCATCGCCGAGTGGCCCGGCGGCCCGGCCGACCAGGTGGTCATGTTCGGCGCGCACCTGGACGGCGTCTCGGCCGGTCCGGGCATCAACGACAACGCCACCGGCTCGTCGACCCTGCTGGAGAACGCGCTGGTCCTCGCCGCGCAGAACCCGACAGTGACCAAGCGGGTGCGGTTCGCCTGGTGGACCGACGAGGAGCAGGGGCTCAACGGCTCCCGGTTCTACGTCAACTCGCTCAACTCCACCCAGCGCGGCTACATCAAGGGTTACTACAACTTCGACATGGTCGGCTCGACAAACGGCGGCTACTTCATCAACCGGGTCAGCTCGACCACCGCGGCGCCGCTGAAGGCGTACTGGGACTCGTTGGGCCTGCAACCGGAGGAGAACGTCGAGGGTCAGGGCCGCTCCGACGACTACTACTTCCAGCAGGCCGGTATCCCCACCTCGGGGTACGCCGCCGGCGCCAGCGCGCGCAAGACCAGCGCCCAGGCGGCCAAGTGGGGTGGCACCGCCAACTCCGCGTACGACCCCTGCTACCACCGGTCCTGCGACACCACCGCCAACGTCAGCGCCACGGTGCTGAACCGGGCGGCCGACGGAGTCGCGTACGCGCTCTGGCAGCTCGCCGTGGGCGGCGGCACCCCGACCTGCACCGGAGGTCAGGTGGTCGGCAACGGTGGCTTCGAGAGCGGCAACACGACGTGGACCGCGTCCTCCGGCGTGATCACCACTTCCAGCGCCCAGCCGGCCCGGACCGGGTCGTACAAGGCGTGGCTCAACGGCAACGGCAGCAGCGGCACCGAGAGCCTGACGCAGTCGGTGACACTGCCGGCCGGGTGCGCCAGCTACACGCTGTCCTTCTGGCTGCACATCGACACGGCCGAGACCACCACCTCCAGGGTGTACGACCGGCTCACCGTGCAACTGGGGTCGACCACGCTGGCGACGTACTCGAATCTGAACAGGGCGTCCGGCTACGTCCAGCGCAGCTTCTCGGTGGCCGGGTTCGCCGGGCAGACGGTGACGCTGCGCTTCACCGGCACCGAGGACTCGTCGTTGCAGACCAGCTTCGTGATCGACGACGTGACGCTGGTGGCGAGCTGACCGCGTACCCCGAAAAAGGGCCGCCGCCGGCAGTGTCCGGCGGCGGCCCGTCACGTCGTGGGTCAGGACAGCTGTGGGTAGAGCGCGGCGACGCCGCCGGGGAACCCGGCCTGCACCCGCCGGCTGACGTCGTCGGCCACGATCTCGTAGGCGTCGGCCTCGATGCCGTCGACCGCGAGCCGGGCGATCGAGGCGGGGTCGGACTTGGGGCCGGTGATGGTCGCGGCCATGTCGGTGTCCAGGTAGCCGACGTGCAGGCCGGCGACGCGGATGTCCCGCTCGGCGAGTTGGAGGCGCAGCGCGTTGGTCATCGCCCACTCGGCGGACTTGGCGGCACCATATGACCCGTGCAGGGGGAAGTTCACCCAGGACAGGACGGAGAGCACGTTGAGGATGGTTCCGCCGCCGTTGCCGGCGATGACCGGCGCGAACGCCCGGATCGTCGACAGGGTGCCGATGTAGTGGGTCTCCAACTCCAGCCGGACGAGGTCCAGGTCGCCGTCGAGCAGGTCGGTCCGGGTGTCGATGCCCGCGTTGTTGATCAGCAGGTTGACGCCGCCGGCCAGCTCGGCGGCGGCGGCCACCGAGGCGGGGTCGGTGATGTCGAGGCGGACCGGCGTCACGCCGGGCAGGTCGACGCTGTCGGGGTTGCGGGCGCCGGCGTAGACGGTGGCGCCTCGGGCGAGGAGTTCGGCGGCCAGGTGTCGGCCGAGGCCACGGTTGGCGCCGGTGACGAGGGCGGTGCTTCCAGCGATCTTCATGACCGTCACGCTATCCGACCTGACTTCTGCTAAGCAAAGTCAGCTATGTCACGGCGGCGGTCGACGGGATCGGGAATACGACCTGGACGCGCCCACACCCCGACCGGTGACGACTCGTATCCTTTCCGCGAACCTCCGTACGAGCCGAGATGGGAGACGGTGTGAGCAACCAGGCCGAAACGTTGGAGTTCCAGGCCGAGGCGCGTCAGCTCCTCCAGTTGGTGGTCCACTCGATCTATTCGAACAAGGACGTCTTCCTGCGGGAACTCATCTCGAACGCGTCCGACGCCCTGGACAAGCTCCGGCTGGCCACCCTCGTCGACAAGGACCTCGTCGCCGACACCGACGACCTGCACGTCGCCCTGGAGATCGACCGCGACGCCCGCACCCTCACCGTGCGCGACAACGGCATCGGGATGACCCGCGACGAGGTCGTCACGCTGATCGGCACGATCGCCAAGTCGGGCACCGCCGAGCTGCTGCGCCAACTGCGCGAATCCGCCGACGCCCACGCCAAGCAGGACCTCATCGGGCAGTTCGGCGTCGGTTTCTACGCCGCGTTCATGGTCGCCGACCGGGTCACCCTGCTGACCCGCAAGGCCGGCGAGACCGGCGGCACCCGCTGGGAGTCCACCGGCGAGGGCACCTACTCGATCGAGGCGGTCGACGAGGCGCCGCAGGGCACCACCGTGACGCTGCACCTCAAGCCGGCCGACACCGAGGACAACCTGCACGACTACACCGCCGAGTGGACCGTCCGCGAGATCGTCAAGCGCTACTCCGACTTCATCGCCTGGCCGATCCGGATGACCGTCGAGCGCCCCGGCGCCGAGGGTGAGCCCGCCACCAGCGAGGTGCAGACCCTCAACTCGATGAAGGCCCTCTGGGCGCGGCCCCGCGACGAGGTCGACGCCGCCGAGTACAACGAGTTCTACAAGCACGTCAGCCACGACTGGGCCGACCCGCTCGAGGTTGTGCACATGAAGGGCGAGGGCACCTTCGAGTACGAGGCGCTGCTCTTCCTGCCCAGCCACGCCCCACTGGACCTGTTCTCCCCGCAGGGCCGCCGGGGCGTCCAGCTCTACGTCAAGCGCGTCTTCATCATGGACGACTGCGAGGCGCTGGTCCCGACCTACCTTCGCTTCGTCAAGGGCGTGGTCGACGCGCACGACCTGTCACTGAACATCTCCCGGGAGATCCTCCAGCAGGACCGGCAGATCCAGATCGTCCGCCGCCGGCTGGTCAAGAAGGTCCTCGCCACGGTCAAGGACCTCAAGGCCAACCACGCCGAGCGCTACCGCACCTTCTGGACCGAGTTCGGCGCCGTCGTCAAGGAAGGGCTGATCGACGACACCGACAACCGGGACACCCTGCTGGACATCCTGTCGGTGAACTCCACCAACGACCCGGACGAGCCAACCGACCTGGCCGGCTACGTGTCGCGGATGAAGGACGGCCAAACCGACATCTGGTACGCCACCGGCGAGTCCCGGGCCGCCATCGAGAACTCGCCGCACCTGGAGGCGTTCCGGGCCAAGGGGCACGAGGTGCTGCTCCTCACCGACCAGGTCGACGAGGTGTGGGTCGAGCGGGTCGGCACGTACGACGGTCGCCCACTGCGCTCGATCGCCAAGGGCGAGATCGACCTGGACACCGACGAGGAGAAGCAGCAGGCCGAGGCCGAGCGCGAGCAGCAACGACAGGAATTCGCCGGGCTGCTCGACTGGCTGGGAACCACCCTCACCGACAGCGTCCGGGAGGTCCGCCTGTCGTCGCGGCTCACCACCTCACCGGCCTGCGTCGTCGGCGACGCCCACGACCTCACCCCGACCCTGGAGAAGATGTACCGGGCGATGGGGCACGAGATCCCCACCACCAAGCGGATCCTGGAAATCAACCCCGGTCACCCGCTGGTGTCCGGGCTGCGCAAGGCCCACGAGCAGGGCAGCGACACCGCCGCCCTGACCGAGACCGCCGAGCTGCTCTACGGCCTGGCGGTGCTCGCCGAGGGCGGTGAGCTGACCGACCCGGCCCGCTTCACCCGGACGCTCGCCGACCGGCTGGCCCGCACCCTGTAACTGGCGTACCCCGGCCGGCGGCCCGCCCGAGCAGCGGGCCCGCCGGCCGGTCGCGTCACGGTCCGTCGTTGTTCGTGAGCCGACCACGGATGCGTTCCGCGTCCGGGTGCCCGAGGTCCTCGAGAAGGCGCAACGCCGTTCGCCAGCTTTCGGCCGCCCCGGCCTCGTCACCGGCCTCGGCCTGCGCCTCGGCCAGGTGCCCGAGCGTGTCCGCCTCGTAGTACCGGTCCCGGAACTCCCGGTACAGCTCCACCGCGTGCCGGTACGAGCCGACCGCCTCCGCCGGTCGCCCCGCGCGGTGCTGTGCGTACCCGAGAGTGTCCCAGGTCGGGGCCTCACCCTGGCGGTCGTCGAACTCCCGCAACAGCGCCAGACCCTGCCGACACGCCTCGATCGCGGCATCGTGCTCACCCAGTTGGGCGCGGTACCAACCGATCGCGTTCAACGCCATCGCCTGCCCGTACCGGTGTCCGGCGGTGCGGTACAACGTCAGCGCCGCCTCCGCGTGCTGGACCACCTCTGCGCGCCGGCCCTGCCGGTCGGCCATCTCGGCCAGGTCCAGGCAGGTGTGCCCCTGGTTCGCCGGGTCGTCGAGGGCCCGGAAGAGCTCCAGTGCCCGCTGAAGCTGACCGGGTGCCTCGTCGAGCTGGCCCAGCCGGGCCTGGGCACGGGCCAGACTGCGGTGCGCGTGCGCCTGCCCGGCCGAGTCGCCACCGCGCCGCGCGGCGACCAGCGCCGTACGCTGCACCGCCAGTTGATCGTGCCAGCCGCCCTGCCGGTCCAGGAAGATGGTCAAACTCCAGGCCAGTTGCCAGGCGTGCCGTTCGAACCCGCTGGCCGCGCACCGCTCGACCAGTGCGATCAGCACCTCCCGTTCCCGGGTGAACCACGCCGCCGCCTCGTCGTGATCGCTGATCTTCTCCGGTCGGACCCCGGTAACAGCTGGCGGCAGCGCGATCGGGTCCCAGTGTGGGTGCAGCAGCACGGCAGCAGCGTGCGCGCTGTGCAGGTAGTGGTCGAAAAGCCGACCCCGCGCCTCAGCCCGGTCGCCGGTCCGGTCCTGCTCGCCGGAAAGCTCGGCCGCGAAGGCCCGCAGCAGGTCGTGCATCCCGTACCGGTCCGGACCACGCTCCAGCACCAGGTGCGCGTCGGCGAGTTCGGCGAACGCCGCCCGGACCTGGCGGCGCTCGACGCCAGCGAGGCTGGCCCCGGCCGTCGTACTGATTGTCAGGTCCGTGCTGCCGCCGACCAGCCGGAACAGCCGGGCCGTCGACTCGGTCAGCAGGCGGTACGACCAGGACAGGGCCGTGCGCACGCTGCTGGCGGGGTCGCCGGCGTCCAACCCGTCCAGACCCCCGTCGGTGCGCAACTGCGCGCCCAGCTCGGCCAGGGAGAGCTGTGGCCGGACCACCGCCCGGGCCGCGACCACGACCAGCGCCAACGGCAGCCGGTCACAGAGCCCGACCAACTCGCCGATGGCAGCTCGCTCCCTCTCGGCCCGCACCCCGATCCGCGCGTGCAGCAGAGCGGCCGCGTCCCCAGCGGTGGGCAGATCCAGCACCAACGGCTCGGCGCCCTCGGTGGCCACCAGGCCGGTCAGCCGGTCCCGGCTCGTCACCAGCACCAGGCAGTGGGCGGACCCGGGTAGCAGCGGCCGGACCTGCGCGGCGTCCCGGGCGTTGTCCAGCAACACCAGCATCCGTCGACCGGCCAGCAGGCTCCGATAGAGCGCTGTCTGCTCCTGCGGGTCGAACGGCAGTTCCCGGGGCGACACACCGAGCGCCGCGAGAAAGCCGCGCACCACCTGCTCGGCACTGCGCACCACGCCACTGTGGCTGTAGCCCTCAAGGTTGGCGTAGAGCTGCCCGTCGGGGAAACTCTCGACGACCCGGTGGGCCCAGTGCACGGCCAGCGCCGTCTTGCCCACCCCGGCCAATCCGGAGAGCACCGCCACCGGCACGGCTCCGGGATGCGCCTCGGCATTCGCCCGCAGGGCGCTCAGCCGAACCAGCTCTGCCTCCCGTCCCGCGAAGCCCCGGACGTCCGACGGCAACTGCGCCGGGACCGGTTGGGCCGGGGTCGGCCGCGCGACGGGACCGGCCGCGCCCGGTGTCGGAACGGGTTCGGCGCGGGGCGCCGGCACGGTGACCTCACCGCGCAGGATGGCCTGGTGCAACTGGCGAAGTTCCGCGCTCGGGTCCGCACCGAGCGCATCGGCCAACCGTTCCCGTAAGCGGGCGTAGTACGCCAGGGCTTGTGCGCCTCGGCCGGCGGCGGCCAGCGCGCGCAACAACGCGGCGGCGACCGGTTCGTCGAGCGGGTGGTCGTCGGCGAGCCGGGTCAACGGGTCGATCACCGCATCCGGATCACCCCGGCGAAGCGGGCCGCGGGCCCACTGCACGACGGTGTCGATGTGCCGGCGGTGCCAGTCCTGCCGGATCCGGGCCGCCCACTCACCGGGCACGCCGGCCAGCGGCTCGCCGCGCCACAGAGCCATCGCCCGGCGCAGCAGCTCCGTTTGCTCCGGGTCGTCGTCGGCCAGTTCGTCGGCCCGCCGCCGCAGCACGTCGAAGTGCTGGCCGTCGACAGTCTCCGGCGGCAGGTCCAGCAGGTACCCACCGGAGCGGCGGACCAGAGCGTCCGGCGCCCCGGCGGCGGTCAGCACCCGGCGGATCCGAGCGAGGTAGACGTGCAGGTTGTGCCGGACCCGCGGCGGCGGGGAATCACCCCACACCCGATCCACCAGGGATTCCGCGCGGACCGGCCGGCCCACGTCGACCGCCAGCGCGGCGAGGACGGCGCGTTGCCGGGCCGGTCCCGCGTCGATC
Organism: Micromonospora sp. NPDC050795; assembly: GCF_044456785.1. NCBI lineage: Bacteria > Bacillati > Actinomycetota > Actinomycetes > Micromonosporales > Micromonosporaceae > Micromonospora > Micromonospora sp. NPDC050795. The sequence goes on from NZ_JBITGE010000049.1 coordinate 15,434, forward strand.
AGCTGGCCGTCCGTCCACACCTCGACTGGCCCGAGGATCCGAATCTCCATGAACCGCCGCTCGCCCCCGTGTCGCCGGTCGGCCAAGCCGGCAACCGCGACCGGATTGAGGTTCCGGCAGGAATCCGCCGACCTACCGCGCGAATCATCGTAGGCACAGCGGCATCTCTCAATCCGATGTCGGCAACTCGACTCACGGCCGCCTCGGTCGTGACGAGACCCGGAGGTCACTCACGTGCGAAATATTCGGCGAAGGCTCACGTCCGCCCTGCTTGCCACGGTTGCCGTGACCGCCGGGCTCGGCGTCGCCCCGAGCCCGGCCCAAGCCGCCAGCTACCCGTGCCCCACGAACCTGCTCTGCCTCTATGCCGGTACGAACTTCTCCGGTGACGTGTTTTACCTCGACGGGCCGTACAACGGCTGTAACGACGTCACGCTGCCCTCGTACTTCCGCAACAGGGCCCAGTCGATCAAGAACAACCGGGCTTCCGGCACCGTCTCCACCTTCTGGGACAACGCCAACGCCACCGGGCTCCTCGGCTACCAGCACGCCTACGGCTATCGGGCGAACCTGGCGTACGACTCGGCCGCGATCGGCGGCACCTGGAACCTGCGCATCGAGGCTGTACGGGTCTGCTGAGGGCGGGAGTCTCCGGTGGGGAAGAGGAGTCGGAGACGCCACGACGGCGCCGGTCGGAATCCCCGTTGGATTCCGACCGGCGCCGTCGTGCGGGTCAGCCCGGGTAGTAGCAGACGTTCGGGATGACCGGACCACCGTTGACCCCGAAGGTCGCGAAGCCCATCCACGCCCGGGTCTGCGGGCCGTACTCGCCGTCCTCGGCGATGTCCGCCCACGACCAGGTGTCGTTGATCACGCGCTGTGCGTACAAGACGGCGTTGCGGGTGTTGGTGCCGTACTGGCCGTCGAGCCGCAGCGACTGCGAGTAGCAGTTGTTCAGCGCCTCCTGTAACACCTTGACCGCGCTGTTGGAGTTGCCGTACTTCAGGTAGCAGGTCTTGTTGCGGTCCTGCCAGCCGACGGTTGGCACGTGCATCTCACCCGGGTAACCACCGACCTTGTAGTAGGTCAGGCTGGTGCAGGTGGTGGCGGCCTGCGCGGCTGTCGGCGCGGCCAGGGCCAGGCCGGCGCTGGCGAGTACGGTCGCCAGAATGGCGGTGGCGCTGCGGCGGCCGAGGTTGCTTCGATGGATCGACATGCTTTCCTCCTGAGGATGGGCTACCGGGGTCGACCCCGTGTGCCCGAAGCATCGCGACCATCGATCTACGATTTCCTGCACGAACGTCAATTGCGAACGCTCGGCCGGATCACCGGCCGAGCGTTCCCGCGGGTGCGGTTCGGTACGCGGGTCGGGGTCATGCCGCCGAAGCGGACGCCTTCGACCCCCGGTGCGACGCCGCCGGGCCGGCGTTCCAGCCCCAGCGGGGGACCGGTACCGCCGCCTCGCGACGCCCATCCGTGCCGACGTCGTCGCTGTCGGTTCCGTCGATGGTCCCCCCGACCGAGGCGGAGGCGCCGCGCGCCAGTCGCAGCGAGTGCTCGGCCCCGGTGCGGGGCGCGCACGGCCAGGACTGCCCGGCGCACTGGAGGTTGCGGCACTGGCCCTCGTCGTCCGGCTCGTGTGCGCTCAACACATCGATCGCCAACTGCCACAGCAGCGGGTCGGTCACGTCGTGCGGGCGCTCGGCGGTGCGACTCGGTCGGTTGCTGGTGTCGTCGGACATGGTGGCCCCCCTCGTCAGGCTGTACCCCACAAGGGTCACCCGTCAGCCGCCGGCTAAACCGCCGACCTGCTGTGATGTGTCTCTGATCGCAGCTCGGCCGCGGACGCCGCACGCTTATCGGTCAGTCCGGCAGAAGCGGCATCTCCACGCCCGGCTCCCGCCCGAGCAACACCGCACGCGTGAGCGCCGCTGATCCGAACCGGTCGCGGACCGCGTCGACCGCACTGTCCAGATCGGACCCGGAGTCCGGCTGGAACGGCAGCTCGGGCTGGACCGGGTTGTCGTCGAGGTTGCCCACGGAGACACCGATCAACGTGATCCCACGGCGATCGATCTCGGGCAGCGCCGCGCGCAGTAGCGCACGCGCGGCGGCGAGTAGCGGCGTCGTGTCCGCCGTCGCCTTACGCACCGTGTGCGAGCGGGTCGCCCGGGTGTAGTCGCCGAAGCGCAGCCGCAACACCACAGTGCGGCCGGACCGCCCGGCCGCCCGCATCCGCCGGCTGACCCGGTCGACCAGGCCGGCGAGGATGGCGTCCAGCTCCGTGGAGGCGTGCGGGGCGCGACTGAGCGCGTGTTGCGCGCCCATCGAACCGCGCCGCCGCCCCACCTGCACCGCCCGGGGGTCGCGATTGTGCGCCAACGCATGCAGGTGCCGGCCGGCGCCCGCACCGAGCAGCGACACCAGCGCCGCCTCCCCGAGGCGGGCCACCTCCCCGACGGTACGGATCCGGCGTTCGCGCAGCTTGGCGGCCGTGACCGGGCCGACGCCCCAGAGCCGTTCCACCGGCAGCGGGTGCAGGAAGGCCAGCTCGGCGTCCGGTGCGACCACCAGCAAGCCGTCCGGTTTCGCTACGCCGCTGGCCACCTTGGCCAGGAACTTCGTGCGGGCCACCCCCACGGTGATCGGCAGGTGGACCCGGTCGCGGACCTCCCGGCGTAGTCGTTCGGCGATCTCGGCCGGTGGCCCGACCAGCCGCCGCAGACCCCCCACGTCGAGAAACGCCTCGTCGATGGAGAGCCCTTCGACCAGCGGTGTGGTGTCCCGGAAGATCTCGAAGACCGCGCGGCTCGCCGCCGTGTACGCCGACATCCGCGGCGGCACGACGATCGCGTCCGGACAGAGCCGACGTGCCTGCTGGCCGCCCATCGCGCTGCGGACGCCCCGCGCCTTCGCCTCGTAGCTGGCCGCGAGCACCACGCCACCACCGACGATCACCGGCCGCCCGCGCAGGCGCGGGTCGTCGCGCTGCTCGACCGACGCGTAGAACGCGTCCAGGTCGGCATGCAGGATGCTGGCGCCGGGCGACACGTACACATGTTCGCATGACGCCGGCCCGGTGCGGCAGTGAGCTGGGCAGACGCCCCGTCAGTCGAGGCAGAACTCGTTGCCCTCCGGGTCGGCCATGATGAGATGACCGGCGCCCAACGGGGGAGTGGGCTCGTGCCGATCGAGTCGCCTCGCGCCGTGCGAGACGAGCCGTTCGGCCTCGGCCTCCAGGGCGGCCATCCGCTCGTCACCCTCCAGCCCGGGGGCCGCGCGGACGTCGAGGTGGACGCGGTTCTTCACCTGCTTGTGCTCCGGCACTCGCTGAAAGAACAGCCGTGGTCGCGAGCCCTCCGGGTCGACCACCGCTGACGCGTCGTTGCGGTTCTCCGGCGGCACACCCATCGCCTCCAGCGCCTGATCCCAGGACTCGAAGTCTCCGGGTGGGGCCTGTACCTGGTAGCCGAGCGTCTCAGCCCAGAAGGTGGCCAACCTCGCCGGGTCGGCGCAGTCGAACGTGATCTGGACGTCGCGGATCACGGCGGATCCCTGCTTCCTGGTCTGGTCGGTCATGGTCCCAGCCTCTCGCGGATAGCGGACAGGGTTGTTCCGCTATCCGTGCAACGATCGACGCGTGACCGTCGAGGCGACGACCGAGCGGGTGCTGCGCCTGCTGGCGTTGCTGCAACGACGACTGTCCTGGACGGCTGCCGAACTCGCCGCGGAGCTGGGGGTCACCGGCCGTTGCGTGCGCCGCGACGTGCAGCGTCTGCGGGTGCTCGGCTACCCGGTGCACGCGGTGTCGGGCGTCGGCGGCGGCTACCGACTCGGTGCCGGCACCCGGCTGCCGCCGCTGCTCCTCGACGACGAGGAGGTGATCGCCACGGCGGTGTCCCTGCGGCTCGCCGCCGGGGGTACTGTCGCCGGGGCGAGTGAGGCCGCGCTGCGGGCACTCGCGAAGCTCGATCAGGTGATGCCATCGCGGCTCCGCGCCGAGGTCCGGGCGGTGCACGGTGCCACCGACACCCTCATCGGCCCGGTCGCCGAGATTGACGCGGAACTGCTGGTGACACTCGCCCGCGCCTGTCGTGACGGGGTCCGCGTCCGATTCCACTATCCGGGCCGGGGCGCTGCTGAGCAGGAGCGGACGGTCGAGCCGATCCGGATGGTCACGACCGGCCGCCGCTGGTATCTGATGGCCTGGGACGTCGACCGCGCCGACTGGCGGACGTTCCGGCTGGATCGGATCCGGGCTGCGGTAGCGACGACCTGGCGTTTCCCGGCGCGCGGACACCCGGATCCGGTCGCCTTCGTGCAGCGCGCCGTGACCGGGGCACCGTACCGATACCTCGCCCGGGTGCGGGTGCACGCCCAACCGGAGCGGTTGCGGGAGGTGGTCCCCCCACAGGTGGGGCGGGTCGAGGATGACAGCGACGGATGGTCGGTGCTGGTCGTCGGCGGCGACAGCCTGGACTGGCTCGCCGCGCACCTCGCCCGCCTGGATCACGAGATGGAGGTGCTGGAGCCTCCCGAGCTACGCGAGGCCGCGGGCCGGCTCGCCCGTCGCCTCGCCGTGCTGGCGGGTGCGACGTCGGAGCCCGACGTGCGGTGCCGCAGCGTGTAGTGGCGCAGCGACACCGGCCCGCCGTCGGGAGCGGTCCATGGTGCCGTACTGGTGCCGACGCACCGCCATCCCGCGCGCTCGTACAGAGCGGCGGCCGCAGCGCCGTCGGCGGCCAACTCGAGCACCAGGTCCGTCCCGCGTTTGCCCGCCCACTGGCGGGCCCGGTCCAGCAGCGCGCTGCCCAGCGCCAACCCTCGGGCTCTCGGCACCACGAAGAGACGAGCCACCTCCGCCGTCGGCCGGCCGGGCGGCCCGTCCACCTGACCGGGGATCCGATGCACAGCGACGTGTCCGACAACGGCCGCGTCGGCGTCGACGGCGACCCAGGCCCGCGCCGGGTGCGGCTCGCGCAGCCAGCGGTGCGGGTCGACGGGCCAGTTCAGCGGGTACCCGTCGAGCTGGTGGACCTCGGCGAGCGCCGCGACGCAGCCGTCCAGGTCGGTGGCGCGCCGCCGACGGATAGCGGGTCGGTTCACAGGTCGTCGAACGGGCCGGCGTAGCGGAACTCGCCCCGGATGGACTCGCGCCACGCGTGCATCGGCCGAGCCATGAAGTACTGCGGCCCCCACGGCTGCGGCGGGGTGACGCCCAGCTCGACGGCCGGCCGGAACCCGAAGCGCGGATAGTAGTCGGGATGCCCGAGCAGGACCACCAGCGGTTCGTCCCGCGCGTCCGCAGCGCCAAGGACCGCGTGCATCAGCGCGCTGCCAACACCGCGCCGCTGCCAGTCGGGCAACACGCCCAGCGGCCCCAGGCCCAACGCCACCGGCGCGCCGCCCACCCGGCCGCGGGTGGCCACCACGTGCCCGACAATCTGGCCGTCCGAATCGGTCGCCACCAGGGAGTACGCGGGCAGCCAACCCTCGTCGGCGCGCAGCCTGTCGACGAGGGTCGCCTCGACCGGTACGCCGTCAGCGCCATCGGCCTTGGCGAAGGCCGCGGAGTGCACCGCGCGAATCGCGTCGACGTCGGCGGGTGTCTCGCGTCTGATCAGCACCGCGCCACCATAGACGCGGTGAGTTTCCGGCTCCACGCGATTATCGCCGGCACCGATCTGGCGGCGATCGTCGTGCCTGGCGGTCGCGGTGGGTGGCGGTCGTGGTGCGTGGCGGTCGCGTTGGCTGGCGGTCATGGTGGGTGGCGGTCGCGTTGGCTGGCGGGCGGCACTCGCGGACATCGCGGGGAAACGTTGATGTCTGTGAGTCATCAAGATGTCCCCCAGTCATCAAGCTCATCGCGATCCGCGATCCGCGATCCGCGATCCGCGATCCGCGATCCGCGATCCGCGATCCGCGATCCGCGCGATCCCGGGCCCGGTACTTCTCTGCTCCGCGCCTGTGGCTCTCGCCGGCCGTTGGCCGTGATCTCAACCGACGGCAGTGGCGGAGGGCGGGGCGCTGCCGCCCTGGGGTGCCTCCGGGACCATCAGCCGGATGATCTCGGCCTGGTCGGCTTGCGAGGGCAGTCCCCATTCCGGTCGGTAGCCGTACACCTCGTGCAGTGGGGTTGAGGCGGTGCGGCCGTCCAGGATCTCCACGGCGTCGGTGCCGATCAGGCCGGGATGTTCGACGCCGCAGGCCTCGGCGACCCTGGTCAGGTCCCGGCGTAGCGTCCGCAGGTAGTTGGCCGCCCGGACCGACTTCAACGCCGGGTCCAGCCCACGGGCGAGCCACGCGTTCTGGGTGGCGACGCCGGTGGGGCAGGTGTCGGTGTGGCACTTCTGTGCCTGAATGCAGCCGACCGCCAGCATCGCCTCCCTGCCGACGTTGACCATGTCGCAGCCGAGCGCGAACGCGACGATGGCGTTGTCCGGCAGGCCGAGCTTGCCGCCGCCGACGAAGACCACCTGCTCGTGCAGACCGTACTCGGCGAAGATCGTGTAGACCCGGGAGAAGCCCTGCTGGAACGGGAGCGACACCGAGTCGGTGAAGATCAGTGGTGCGGCCCCGGTGCCTCCCTCGCCGCCGTCGATCGTCACGAAGTCCACACCCCGGCCGGTGTCCCGCATGAGGGTGGCCAGCTCCTCCCAGAAGCTCAGGTCACCGACCGCCGACTTGATGCCGACCGGCAGGCCCGTCTCGGCGGCCAGCAACTCCACCCAGTCGAGCAGGCTGTCGCAGTCGGAGAACTCGGCGTGCCGGGACGGGCTGACGCAGTCCTGACCGGCCGGGATGCCCCGGGTGGCGGCGATCTCGGCGGACACCTTCGCCCCGGGCAGCAGCCCACCGAGGCTCGGCTTGGCGCCCTGGCTCAGCTTGATCTCCAGCGCCCGCACCGGTGCGCCGGCGACCAGGTCCTTCAGCCGGTCGAGGCTGAACCGGCCGTGCTCGTCCCGGCAGCCGAAGTACGCGGTGCCGAGTTGGAAGACCAGCTCACCACCGTTGCGGTGGTACGGCGACAGGCCGCCCTCGCCGGTGTTCTGCAGGCAGCCGGCGAGCGCCGCTCCCTTGTTGAGCGCGGTGATGGCGTTGCCGGAGAGCGAGCCGAAGCTCATCCCGGAGATGTTGACGACCGACTCCGGTCGGAACGCCCGGCTCCGTCCCCGTGCCGCGCCGAGCACCTTCGCGCAGGGCACCCGTACGTCGTGCCCGGCGGTCGGTGCCGACGGCGGCACGGCACGGCCGAACGTGCGGTGCTTGATGATCGGGTACCCGGCGGTGTATTCGATGTCGTTGTCGGTGCCGAAACCGAAGTAGTTGTTCTCCTGCTTGGCCGACGCGTACACCCAGCGGCGCTGGTCGCGGGTGAAGGGCCGTTCCTCGTTGTTGCCGGCCACGATGTACTGCCGAAGCTCCGGCCCGATCGTCTCCAACAGGTAGCGGGCCCGGCCGAGGACCGGGAAGTTGCGCAGCAGCGCGTGGTCGCGCTGGATCAGATCCCGCGCGGCGAGTGCCGCGACGGCGGCGGCGACGGCGGGTACGGCTCGACGGGCCCAGGTCATGCCGCAACTCTTTCCGCCGGGGCGGCGGATCAAACCGGTGAGCGGGCTGGTGGCGGTGCGGGTGCGCCCCCGCACCGCCACCACGGGCTCAGCGGTGCCGGAACGACTCGCGGACCGATCCGCCGACGACAGTGCACCACGTGCTCGTACTGAGCTTGCCGTTGCGGGGCAGCCCGTGCAGCGCCTGCAGGTCCTGCACCGCCGTGCGGGTGGCGTGGTCGTACGCCCCGGTGACGGTGACCGCGTACCCCTTGGTGGCGAGGATCTCCTGCACGGCGGTGACCGGCGCTCCGGCGGCGTGCTGGTCCAACTCCGGCGCGAGCGTCTCCCAGGTCGGCGTGGTGAGGGTGGCGTCCACGTCGACCGCGATGCCGTTGCGGGCCTGCCAGTCCTGCACCGCCGCCACGGTCGCGGCGTCGAACGTGCCGCTGACGATCACCGGGTAGCCCCGGTAGGCGAGCAGGTGCTGCACCACCCGCACCGAGGGGGAGTTGACGAAACGCCACAGGTCCGGCCAGCGGCGCGCCGGCACGTCACCGAGTTTGGTGCCCAGCGCGGCGTGCACCCGCCGCCGTAGCTCGGGGAACTGTCGGTAGAAGGCGGCGCCCGGGCACTCGGTGGTGCGGAAGTCCCAGTGGCCGAAGATGTCGTACGCGTGCAGTCCGTACTGCCGGCAGATCGCGACGCAGAGCTTGACCAGCGAGTCGGTCAACGCCTCCGGTGGCGTCTCGGTGACGTAGGTGCCCTCGTTCTCGATGCCGATGGCCCGGCCGTTCTCACCCGGACAGTGTGCCGAGATCATCTGCCGGTCGCCGGCTTCGAGGCGCTCCAGGCTGCCCCGGCGGCCCTCCAGCACGTACCCGCCACGGCTCACTGTGAAGTGCTGGCCGGTGTCCGACCAGCCGTTGCCGTCCATGTGCAGGTCCTGGCAGTCGTGGGCCAGCCTGACCGCCTGTTCACGGGAGTAGTCGGTGACGTTCGGGAACGCCATGTGGTGCACGATGATCTTGTTGGTGGCGATGGCGCTCACCGACAGCGGGTCCTTCGGCGGGCGGGCGGCCCACTCGTCACAGCTGATGATCCAGTCCAGGTCGGTGCCCGGCGCGGCCTGCGCCGCGCCCGGGAAGGCGAGTTCGCTCCCGACGACGGCGACCGTGGCGGCGCCGAGACCGGCCCGCAGCAGCGTCCGGCGATCCACTTCGGAATGGTCGACGTGCATTGCATCTCCTCCTGCGGCCGACGGCGGGGGGATGAAAAGTAGCTCCAGTGGCCGCACGCACTCCGGAGAATATTGCCAAGACTCGTCCGCGCGCTAGAGGGCCGACAGGCCTGATGATCACTTGTGTTTCCGCGTGTCGGTTCGGGGGTAGGTCGGGGCGGACCGTTCCGGCTGCCCCATTTAAGGAATGACCAGATGAGTGACAACGTCAGCGACGCGGTGGGCGACGCTCTCCGCTCGGTGATGCTCTTCCTGCCCAAGGCCGTCGCCTTTCTGGCGATCCTGGTGGCCGGATGGCTGATCGCCAAGGCCGTACTGAAGATCGTGGAAAAGGTCCTCGAACGGGTGGGCTTCGACCGCGCCGTCGAACGCGGCGGCATCCGCCGCGCGTTGAGCCGCTCCCGGTACGACGCCAGTGACATCGTCGCGAAGCTCGTCTACTACGCGCTGCTGCTGTTCACCCTTCAGCTCGCCTTCGGCATCTGGGGCCCGAACCCGATCTCCGACCTTCTCGGCGCGGTGATCGCGTGGCTGCCCCGCGCCTTCGTCGCGATCGTCATCGTCGTGGTCGCCGCCGCCATCGCCAACGCGGTCAAGGACATCATCAGCGGCGCGCTCGGCGGCCTGTCGTACGGCCGGGTGCTGGCCACCATCGCCTCGGTGTTCATCCTCGGCCTCGGCGTCATCGCGGCGCTGAACCAGATCGGCGTGGCCACCGCCGTCACCACTCCCGTGCTGATCGCCGTGCTGGCCACGATCGGCGGCATCCTCGTCGTCGGTGTCGGCGGCGGTCTGATCCGCCCGATGCAGAGCCGTTGGGAGTCGTGGCTGACCCGCGCCGAGCGGGAGTCGCAGCTGATCGCCGAGCACGCCCAGGCGTACCGGGCCGGTCGCCGCGACGCCGAGGCCGAGCTGGCCCGTCGGTCGGCCACCACCAGCGACGCGGAGGCCACCCAGGTGGTGACCCGGCCCACCGACGCCGACGCCACCCAGGTGGTGACTCGGCCCACCGACCCGGAGGCCACCCAGGTCGTCCACTTCCCGGTCAGCTCCGACGCCACCCAGGTGGTCAACCGCAGCGCCGCCGACGACCCGACGCCGATGCCGGCCCGGCCCTCGGCGACCGACGACACGACCCAGGTGGTCAGCGGCTCGGCCGATTCGGACGTCACGCAGGTGGTGGGCACCGGCGTCGACCCCGACACCACCCAGGTGGTCACGGGCGGCACCGATCGTGCGGTGCCCGGGCAGCGCACCAGCGACGACAGCGAGGCCACCACCGTCATTCCGCCGGTCGACCGGCGCTGACATCAGCGGTACGGCGGCGGGGCGGGACCGATTCGGTCCCGCCCCGCCTCGTTGTCCGCCCCGCCCCGCCCGCCCACCCGGCCCGGTTCGTGCTCCTCGGCGCGCCGAAAGCGCTGGCCGAGGCCGCGCCGGTTGTCTAGCATCGCGGGCATGACCTGGCGACATTGATCCAGCAGCGTCGGCCGATCCCGTGGGCCACCACGGGCACCGCACGTCCGGTGTCCGTCTCCACTCCCACGGGAAGGCCCCATGACCCTCATCGCTTCGCGCGTGCCCGAGCCGGCGGTCCGTCGGCTGACGGCGACCCTCTACGGGTACGCGTTCCTCAGTGACCTGGTCCTGCTCTACCCCCTGTACGTGGTGTTCTTCGCCGACACCGGGCTGTCGGTGGGGCAGATCGCGTCGCTCTTCGTCATCTGGTCCGCCGCCGGAATCCTGTTCGAGGTGCCCTCCGGCGCCTGGGCCGACGTGGTGTCCCGCCGACTGCTGCTGTGCCTCGCCCCGCTGGTGGCCGCCGCCGGTTTCGCGCTCTGGGTGCTGCTGCCGTCGTACCCGGCCTTCGCTGTGGGCTTTTTGCTCTGGGGTGCTGGTGGCGCACTGGTCTCCGGTGCGCTGGAGGCGTTGGTCTGGACCGAGTTGGACCGGCTCGGCGCTGTCGACCGGTACGCCCGGGTGCTCGGGCGGGCGCGGACGGCCGGCGTGCTCGGGGTGGTGGTCTCCGGAGTGCTCGCCGGCCCGGTGCTCGCCGCTGGTGGGTACCCGATGGTCGGGGCGGCCAGCGTGCTGGCCTGCCTGCTCGCCACGATCGTCGCCACCCGCTTCCCGGAACACCCCGCGCCCGCCGCCGTCGGCGTTCCGGTCGCCGAGCCGTCCTCGGCCGTCCAGCCCGTGGGTGCCGCACCACCCCGCCAGGACGAGCCCGTGAGCCCGGACGATGATGGTGACCTGGGGTGGTGGGACACACTGCGGGCCGGGGTGTCGCAGGTTCGCAACCGTCCGCCGGTACGGGCCGCCGTGCTGCTGGTGGCCGTGGTCGCCGCCGACTGGGGTGCCCTGGACGAGTACACCCCGCTGCTCGCCCTGGACACCGGCGTCGGGGCGCAGGCCGTACCCCTGCTGCTCCTGCTGCTCTGGGCCGGAGTCACAGTCGGTGGGCTGCTCGCCCCGGCGGGGGAGCGGCTGGGCAGCCGAGGTTACGCCGCGTTGTTGGGGCTGGTCGGCGTCGCGCTGGCCGGAGGCGCCCTGCTGCGGCACCCGGCGGGGTTCGTGCTGCTCGCGGTGGCGTTCGGCGCCGCGCAGTTGGCCACCGTGCTGGCCGACGCGCGGCTCCAGGCCCGCATCGTCGGCAGCAGCCGGGCCACCGTCACCTCCCTGGCCGGGATGGCCACGGACGTGCTGATCATCGTGACGTATGCCGGCTACGGGCTGCTCGCCACGGCGGCCGGCAACGCGGTGGCGTTCGCGCTGACCGCCGGGGCGTACCTCGTGGTGGCGCTGGTGCTGCTGACCCGCCGCCGGCACCGGACGACAGTGCCCACCGTCGTGGCCGCGGCTGTGCCGGGCGGCCCGGACTGACCGGGGCCCGGCGGCGGCCTCAGCGGGCCGCCGCCGGGCCGCACGCTCAGCCGGCCATGTGCAGGAACGACCACTGGTGCCCGTCGGGGTCCCGGAAGCCACGCATGTACATCGGTCCGTTGGCCATTCCCGGCCCGAGCGACTCCCCACCGGCGACGGCCGCCCGGTCGACGAGTTCGTCGACCTGCCCCCGGCTCGACGCCGACAGCCCGACGATCACCTCCCGGCTGGTCGCCGTGTCCGTGGCGGCGACACCGGTGTACGCCTCGAAACCCGAGCGGCGGTGCAGCACCAGCCGGGTGGTGTCGGAGATGGTGAGCACGGTGCTGTCGCCGTCCGGCTGGGCCTGGTCGCTGGTGAAGCCGATCGCCCGGTAGAACTCGGTCGCGGTGGTCAGGTCGCGCACCGGCAGGTTGATGAATGTCATGGTCATCGGTGGTCTCCGTCCGTTCGAGCAACACCTTGCGCACGCCTTCAGCTCCGCGGCCTGCTCGGCTCCGGTCAGCTTCTCGCGCAGGACGTCGACCCGGGCCTTCGACTCGCCGAGAGCGTTGCCGCCGACGATGATCCTGGTCGGCCCCGGCCCAGTCGGCCCGGAAGCTGCGCGGTGGCGGTGCGGACGCACAGCCGTCAGGGTTGGTCACCGTCGAGGTAGACCCACCGGCCGTCCTCGCGGACGAACCGGCTGTGTTCGGTCAACGTGCCGGGCCGGCCCGCGTCCCGGTAGTGGGCGTGGAAGGTCACCGTGCCGGCGGTGTCGAGCAGGCCGCCCCGCTCGGTCTCCACGATCTCCAGTCGGGTCCACCGCTGCCCCGCGTCAAGCTCCAGGGAGGCGGGCCGGGTCGAGGAATGCCAGCTGCGCAGCAGGTAACCCGAGTCGCCGAGGGCGAAGGCGCTGAACCGGGAGCGCATCAACGCCTCGGCCGTCGCCGGGGCGTCGCCGCCGTGCGCCGGCGCGCAGCAGTCCGTGTACGCCCGGCCGGAACCGCACGGGCACACCCGTCCCGTTGTCGCGTTCGCCCGCCGACGTCCCGCACCCTTACCCACGTCGCCATCCTGCCCCAAGCACCCCCACCCCTCCCCACACCCCACACCCATCCCCGCGCCCACCCCCGCGATCTTGCACTTTCTGTGGCGACATAAGAGATAAAAGGCGCGTATCAGCAACGCAAAGTGCAAGATCGGCGGGCGCGGCGCGGCGCGGGCGCGGCGCGGGGCGGACCACCGACCTCACAGCCAGCCGGAGCGGCGGAACAGCCGGTACAGGAACAGGGCCGCCGCCGCCATCAGGGCGAGGGCCCCGGCGTAGCCGTAGCGCCAGGCCAGCTCGGGCATGTGGTCGAAGTTCATGCCGTAGATGCCGGCGATGCCGGTCTGGGTGGCCGCGATGGCCGCCCAGGCGGCGATCTTGCGCATGTCGTTGTTCTGCTCGACGGCGAGCTGCGCCAGCCGCGACTGGACGATCGAGGTGAGCAGGTCGTCGTACGCGGCCACCCGGTCCACCGCCCGGCTCAGCCGGCCGTCGACGTCGACGAACCAGCGGTGCAGGACGCGCGGCGGGCCGTCGGGTTCGAGCAGCGTACGCATCGGCCCCTGCAACGGCAGGACCGCCCGCTTGAACTCCACCACCTCCCGTTTGAGCTGGTAGATGTGCTGGATGTCGACGGCGCGGTCGCGGGCGAACACCGCCTCCTCGACCCGCTCCAGGTCCCGCTCCACGTGGCCGGCCACCTCCAGGTAGGAGTCGACCATGCGGGCGCAGACCGCGTACGCCACCGCCCACGGGCCGGCGGCCAGCAGCGCGGGGCGGCGCTCGATGTCGGCGCGAACGCTGCGCAGCGCTCCGGCGGCACCGTGCCGCACCGTGATGGCGAAGCGGTCACCGAGCAGCACCATGACGTCCCCGGTGTCGATCACCTCGGAGGTCTCGGTCAGCTCGTCGTGCTCCACGTACCCGGCGGTGCGCAGGACCAGCAGCGTGACTGGCCCGTGGCGCTGCACGGTGGGCCGGTGCCCGTCGGCGAGCGCCTGTTCGACAGTCAGTTCGTCGAGGCCGAAGGTCTGGCCGACTGCGGCGAGCACCGCCGGGCCGGGATCGTGCAGTCCCAGCCACACGAAGGCGTCGCGGCCGTGCCGCGCCCGGGCGTACGCGTCGGCGTAGTGCGGTTGACCGGGTTCCCGGCGGCCCTTGACGTAGACGGCGCAGTCGACCACGGCGTCCGGGTTGGACCGGCGGAGGTTGGGGGAGTCGCCCTCGACCCGCCCGAGCAGTCGACGGGCCAGGGCGCGTACGCCTCGACCGGTCCGGTCCCGTACCGGTCGCTGATCCACCGCGTGCCTCCCCGTCGCCGGCGTACCGTCCCGATCAGGGATGGTGCCACCGCATTCTGCCGACGAGGGTCCGGCTCCCGACAGCGGGGAGGCGGCGTGGGCGGCGTGGGCGGCCCGGGCAGGCGGTCCGGTTCCGGCGGTGCGGGTAGCGCCGGTTCCGGCGGTGCGGGTGGCCCGGTTCAGGCGGTGCGGGTGGCGAAGACGACGACGTTGTCGACGTAGTTGCCGGTCGTCGCGTCGAACCGGCCGCCGCAGGTGATCAGGCGCAGCCCGGCGGCGTCCGCCGGGCCGTAGACCAGGGCGGTGGGGAAGTGCTCCTTCGGGTACGCCCGCACGTCGTCCACTGTGAAGGTGGCGACCCGTGCGTCGGCGCGGGTGACCTGCACCTGCTGCCCGGCGCGGAGCCGACCGAGGTCGAAGAAGACCGCCGGCCCGGACGGCGCGTCGACGTGTCCGACCAGGACGGCGTTGCCGGTCTCACCGGGGCTGACCCCGTGCCGGTACCAGCCGGCGAGGGTGGGCCGGTCCAGTGGTGGCACCTCCAGCACCCCGGCGGCGTCAGCGCCGACGGGGACGATGTCGGCGCGTACGTCGATGGCGGGGATCTGCACCCGGACCGGCGCGGCGGGTGGCAGCGGAGCCAGGTCCGGTGCGGGGTGGGTGCGGGTCGGCGCGTCGGCCGACGGTCGTGGTGGCCGCGCCGGGTCGGCGGCGAGGCCGACGGTGATCAGCCCGAGCCCGGTCACACCGAGCAGGGCCACCACTGCCGGTAGTGTCCGCCGCCACCGCACGTGTGCACCTCCGTACCGGATTGTCGGGGTGCCCGCGCCGGTGTCACCGGCGCGGGCACCCGTCTCAGGGATGGAACGGCCGCCGATCAGGCGACAGTGGACACCGGACGGCGCCGGCGGATCAGGATCACCGCGCCGGCGAGGGCGGTGCCGAGCAGCGTGCCGCCGGCGGCGAGAGCGCCGGTGTCACGGTTGTCGCCGCCGGAGCCGGCCGGCGCGCCGCCGATCGGGGTGACGGCGAAGGTGGCGGTGCCGGCCGAGCTGCCGTCGCCGCAGGTCGCCGCCACCGTGTACGTGCCCAGGGTGAATCCGGCGGTGAAAAGTTCGGCGCTCAGCCCGCCGCCGGCGGCGGCCGTGGTGGATCGGACGTTCTGGTCGCGGTTGGGGCCGGTGACCCGGAAGAGGGCGTCACCCGACTTCGGGTTGCAGGTCGTCGCGGTGAGCACGACGGTCCCACCGACCGGGGTGGTGGCCGGTGACACCGTGGTGTCGGCCAGTGCGGCGCCTGGCAGCAGGAGCGTGCCGAGGCCCACGCCGAGCGCCGCCGAGCAGAGTGCTGTTGAGACCTTCATACGCGTCTTCCCTCACTTTTCGTCCGCTGACTGCGTGGGACGTCGTTCGGGTGGCCAACTCCGTGACTAGCACCGGTGTGCCCAACACTAGGTGGGTTGGGTCCTCGATCAGGTGAAAATGAGAAATCCTCGTTGCCGTCACGTGTCCACCCGAAGGCGGGGAGAGCTGCCGAAAGGCCCGGACGGCCCGACCGGCACCGGTGCTCCGATCGATGTCCATCCGGTCGGGCTGTCGTCGCTGGGCCGATGGCGAGGTATTGCCGGAGACGGCGGAAATGCACCCGTCGGGTGGTGCGCCCTCGGGTCAGCGGGCCGGGCTCGGGTCGGGCATCGGCTCGCCGGTCTCCAGCAGGGTCTTGAGGCTGGCCAGCAGCTCCGGCCAGCCGCCGCTGCCGTCGAGTTGGCCGCTGATCGCCCGGTGCATCTCGCTGTCGGGGGAGAAGTCGTCGTGGATGACGGTCAACCGGACGGTCGACCCGCTGTGCGGCTCGATCTCGAAGGTCACCTTCGAGCGGCGCTCACCGAGCCGCGCGGCCAGCTCCTCGTCGGACCAGCCGAAGTGCTCGGCGTGCTCGGGTTGGAAGCCGTGCCAGCCGTAGGAGAGACGACGGTACGGCTCGGCGACGAGCACCCGCTGGCCGAGGTCGCGCGGCGCGACGTCCGGTGCGTCCTGCCACAGCACGGGTGACCCGACCTGCCAGTCCGAGACCAGCGCGACTCCACCCCAGTAGCGACGGGTGAACGCCGGTTCGGTGAGCGCGGACCACAGTCGCTGCGCGGTGGTGGTCACGTAGGTGGTGTAGACGAAGGTCGGGCTCTCCATGGCTTGTCGCTCCAATACGGTGGTCAGGTCGGCCAGCGTGGCGGCGCGTTCGCGGTCGTAGCGGCTGAGCCACCGGTCGGCGATGGCGTTGATCGGGGCGGCGTTGAGGTAGTGCAGCTTCTCCCGGCCGCGCCGCACGGTCGAGACGAGATCGGCCGCCTCCAGCACCGACAGGTGCTTGCTGACGGCCTGTCGGGTGCCGGCCAGCCCGTCGCACAGCTCCCGCAGGGTCTGGCCGTTGCGCTCGTTGAGCCGGTCGAGCAGTCGACGCCTGCTGGGGTCGGCCAGCGCCCGGAACGCGTCGTCCATGGACCCTCCCCCAACAGGCAAGCATTCGGTTGCTTGTCAAGTTAGGCAACCAACGGGTTGCCTGTCAACCTGCCCGCGGTGGCGCGCGTCGGTGTGGCAGCGTGGTGCGGGTGACCGCCTCCGCGCCGCTCGACGTCGACCTCGCGCTGCTCGGTGGCGGCGGCGCCGCGTCGTTGCTGCTCGCCGCACTGGACCGCCACGGCGTCCGGGATCTGCGGGTCGCCATCGTCGACCCGGTACGCCGACGCGGTCAGGACCGCACCTGGGCGTTCTGGGGTCACCCCGACGGCGACCTGGACCCGTTGCTCAGCGCCAGCTGGCAGCAGGTCGAGGTGGCGACGGCGGCGCGACGCCGCGTCCTGGACCTCACCCCGCTGCGGTACGCCATGCTCCGCTCCGGCCCGGTCTACGACCGGGCTGCCGATGCCGAGCGTCGCCTCGACGCCATCCGGATCGTCGCGCCCGCCGAGACGGTGCGCGACGACGGCGACCGGGTGCTGGTGGGCACCGGCGACGGGCGCGGCGTCCGGGCCGGCTGGGTGCTCGACTCGCGCCCCCGCCCGCCGGCGCGAGCGGGGCGAACCACCTGGTTGCAGCACTTCCGGGGGTGGTGGCTGGAGGCTGACCGGCCGGTGTTCGACCCGACCCGTGCGGTGCTGATGGACTTCCGTACCCCGCAGCCGACCCGGGGCGTCTCCTTCGGATACGTGCTGCCGGTGAGCGACCGCTACGCCCTGGTCGAGTACACCGAGTTCTCGCCGGACCTGCTCACCGACGCCGGGTACGACGCGGCGCTGGCCGGCTACCGGGATCTGCTCGGACTGGACCCGACCGGGCTGCGGGTGCGCGAGGTGGAGAACGGGGTGATCCCGATGACCGACGCGCCGTTCCCCGCCCGACCCACCCCCCGCGTGGTCCGGCTCGGCACGGCCGGTGGCGCGACCCGCCCCTCCACCGGCTTCACCTTCTCCGCCATGTACCGCCAGGCCGACCAGGTGGCCCGCGCCCTCGCCGCGGGCGGCGCGCCCGTGCCCGAGCCGGCGTACCCGCGGCGGCACCGCTGGATGGACGCGGTGGCGCTGCGCGCGCTGGACCGGGGCGGGGTGGGTGGTCCTGAGTTCTTCGATCGGCTCTTCGACCGCAACCCGGCCGAGCGGGTGCTGCGCTTCCTCGACGGCGGCACCACTCCGGCCGAGGAGGTCGCCATCATGAATTCGACCCGGCTGTTGCCGATGATCGCCGCGACCGCCGGCGACGCCGCGGACCGGGTCCGCGACCGGCTGCGCCCCACCCGGCCGGCGCCGGCCATCCCACCCGCGGTGGTGGGTTCGACGCCGACAGCTCGGCGCGCCGGCCCCCCGAGCCCGGAGGACGACGTCCGCTCCCGGTAGGTTGCCGGGCATGGTGGACGCGGCGGCCGGCAGGGGCGTGCAGATCTGGACCGACGGGGCGTGCAGTGGCAACCCCGGTCCGGGTGGTTGGGGTGCGCTGCTGCGCTACGGCGATCACGAGCGGGAGCTGTGCGGCGGTGAGGCCACGCCCACCACCAACAACCGGATGGAGCTGATGGCGGCCATCCAGGCGTTGGAGAGCCTGAACCGGCCGGTCACCGTGGAGCTGCACAGCGACAGCACGTACGTGCGCAACGGCATCACCAGTTGGCTGGCGTCGTGGAAGCGCAACGGTTGGCGGACCGCCGCGAAGCAGCCGGTGAAGAACGCCGACCTGTGGCAGCGGCTGGAGGCGGCCTGCGAACGGCACGAGGTCACCTGGCTGTGGGTCAAGGGGCACAACGGCCATCCGGAGAACGAGCGGGCCGACAGGCTGGCCAACAAGGGCATGACCGAGGCCCGGGGCGCGCTGACCAGCCGCTGATCCGGGATCAGCGAGCCGCGTCGGGGTGCCCCGGCATGCTGGAACCGCCGCCGCTGCTGCCGGATGAACCACCGGCGACGCCCGAGTTGTCGGGCTCGGTCACGATGTCCGGTCGGACGTCGGTGTCCGACGGTGCGGGGACCTCGGTGTCCGCCTCGACCTGCACCAGTGGCACCTGGCCGGCTTCGTCCTCACTGTGCTGCGGGTCGCCCGGCAGCTCACCGTCGCGCTTTCGGTAGCCCACGCCGTGCCCCCCGTCGATGCCGGTTCGCGTCGGCGCTGGCTACCCGGCGTCGTCCCGGCCGAAACCCCCTCGCGGTCAGCGACGCCGGCCCCGACGGGCGGGTGCGGGAGACCGGGCGGGCTGACGGACCGGGGTGAGCGGCAGCGCCGTCCAGTGCGCCGGTCGGGTGAGCGTCGGCGGCAGCCCCGTGTGGGTGTCACCCCGGGCGGCGTCCAGCTGGGTCTGGTGCAGGAAGAGCGTGCGCCGCAGGTCCGTGCCCCGCAGGTCGGCGCCGCGCAGGTCCGCGCCGGTGATGTCGGCCAGGCCGAGGTCCGCTCCGCGCAGGTCGGCGCCGATGAGCAGCGCCCCGCGCAGGTTGGCCCGGCGGAGGTCGACGCGGCGCAGGTCCACCCCGAGCAGCTGCGCGCCCCGCCGATCGGCGCCGCCGGGGGCGCGGGCCACGTCGCCGGCCCGGGACAGCAGCGGGTTGACCCGCATCCGGTGGCCGGAGACGTCCACCGCGCGAAGCCGTGCCAGGTCACCCTCGGTGAGCGCCAGCGTCTCGGCGCGGGCGCGTTCCAGTTCGGCGCGCAGGTCGGCCGGCGGGCGTAGCGCCACCGCCTCGGTGAGGTACCAGAGCAGTTCGTGCAGCGGTCGCAGCACCGCGAACGCCTCCGCCATCGCCGGCAACGTCTCCGGCGCGTCCCGCCAGTCCCGCCCGGAAAAGGTCACCTGGGCGACCTGCTGCCCGGCGCCGAAGCAGTCGAACACCGTGCAACCGGGAAAACCACGCTGCCGCAGCTCCGTGTGGATGCCGCAGCGGTGGTCGGGGCGCAGATTGGGGCAGGGCGAGCCGGCCGGCTTGTCGATGGCGAAGTCCGCCGACGCGGCGAAGGCGGGCACCACGCAGCACAGCCCGAAGCAGCGTCCGCAGTCGGCGCGTAGCTGCGCCGCCCCGGACGGCGGTGCGGTGCGGTGCGGCACGCCGACGGTCCTCCTGGCGATCAGGGTGGACCACCATTGTTTCCTGTGTCGAACCCATCGGCCGGTCGGGGGTCACCGTGCGTGCGTGTCACCGGCCGTCGCGGGGCGGGGGGCCGGGGTACGGGCATCGCCCGGTGGCGGCACGAGCCGGCGGACGTCGCGCTCGCCGTCGTCGTGTCCGTACTTCTGGTCGAAGTGCCGTTTCACGACGGCGACCGGGGTGCGGTCCCCGTCGGCGGGCTCGGCCAGGGCGAACACGCCGGGCGTCGCCCCGGGCGCGCGGGGCGGCAGCACGGCTCGCACCGTCAGCGGCCCGGTCACCCGGAACCCCCGGCAGTCGACGTAGTGCTGCCCGTCCACCGTCACGAACGGCACGCGTACCTCGACCACGTCCGACTCGTCGTGGCGCAGCGTGACCATGACCGACCAGTACCGCTCCAGGTCGAGGGTGGCCTGCTCGTGCTCCCACAGCTCCTCGAACCGGGCGTGCACGAACCCGCCCCACGGGCTGTCCATGTCCACCTCGAGCTGCGGCACGTTGAACGACAACTTCCCGATCGGGAAGAACGAGATCAGCGCACGCCCGTCCCACTGGTAGAGCTGGATCGACGGAGACGCGTCGTAGAGCCGGACCTGAAGGCGGTGGCGCAGCCGCGAGTCGAGCGCGTCGGCGAACGCGGCCAGGTGGCGCAGGTTGGTGCGGATCTGCCGGGGCACGTCCACCCGTTGCCGTTCCAGCTCCTCGGAGCGTTGCTGGGCGGCGGTGCAGTCGGGGTCGAGCAGGAGCAACTGCACCTCGGCGCCGTTGGCGAGCGCCGCTCGCACCGCGCTCAGCGTCTCCTCCCGGTGCCGTTGCTCCAACAGGATCGTCCAGGTGTCGAGGATGCGCACCCGACGCCCGGAGCGGTGCAGCCGTGTCACGAACGCCTGCTGGTCGAAGCTGAGGTGCTCCTGCACCCGCGCCTTGCGGGCCTCCTCGAACAACGGGTCGAAGATGACGTACGAGATGGCCGCGAGGACCACGCTGGCCCCGAGGTTGAGCAGCAGGTCACTGAGGAAGCCGGTGCTGCGCCAGGCGGCCAGCAGCATGACGACGGCGATCGCGAAGAGTGCCCCACCGACGACGAAGGCCCGTCGTTGCCGCCCGCCGCGACCAGCCCACCCGAGCATTTCGCCGCTCGGACCCGATCCACCGCTCATAGGCTGACGGTAACGGAGTCGTGCGACCACGGAGGGTGGCGGGGTGGACGAGAGCGAACGCGAGCAGGCGCTTCTCACCGTCCTGACCACCGAGCACTACGCGTTGCAGACGTCCCGCGCCGCCACCATCGCCGAGGCCACCGGTCGCGCCACCATCTTCCTGTCCGTCCTGTCGGCGGCGCTGATCGGCCTCGGCTTCGTCGCCAGCAACGACAGGCTGGTCCGGCCGTACCTGGCCGCGGTGCTGCCGACGCTGGTCATCATCGGGATGCTGACGTTTCTGCGCCTGGTGGAGACCACCGTGGAGAATTCGTTGGACCTGCTGCGGATCCAGCGCATCCGGGCCTACTACCACCATCAGCTCGCCGGCGAGCACGACTTCTTCGCCGACGCGGTGGGGGCCGACGACGCCATGAGCACGGCCTGGAACCTGGTCGGCACGCGTCCCGGGCGGTGGGAGTTCCTGCTGACCACGGCCGCCCTCGTGGGCGCGGTCAACGCCGTCCTGAGCGGGCTCGGCATCGCCCTGGTGGCCTCGACCGTCGGTGCCGGGGGCGGTTCGACGGTGCTGGTCGGGGTGCTGGTCGCGGTGGTGGCGTTCGGTGCGCAGTTCGTCTACATCCTCCGGGCGTCGGCCGCACGGATGCGCTGACGGCCCGCCGGTGCCACTCAGGTCGACCGCCAGCGTGGCGGCGTACGGTCGGCTGATGCGGATCACCCGGTTCACCCACTCGTGTGTGCGCGTCGAGCACGACGGCGGGGTGCTTGTCGTCGACCCGGGGACGTGGAGTGAGCCGCACGCGCTGGTCGGCGCGGACGCGGTGCTGGTCACCCACGAACACACCGACCACGTGGACGTGGCGCGTCTGGCCCTCCGGGGCGTCCCCGTGTACGCCCCGGAGGGTGCTCAGCTGTCGGATGTCGCGCCGCTACCGGTGACCCGGGTCCGTGCCGGGCAACGCTTCACCGCGGCCGGCATCGAGGTCAGCGCCCACGGCGGCCGGCACGCCACCATTTATGGGGGCCAGCCGGACTGCCCCAACCTCGGGTACCTGATCGGCGACGGGCTCTACCACCCCGGCGACGCGCTGCACGTGCCGGACGAGCCGGTGCGCACCCTGCTCGTCCCGGCCCAGGGGTCCTGGCTGCGCCTTGACGAGGCGATCCGCTTCGCCGGCGCCGTGGGCGCGGCGGCGGCGTACCCGATCCACGACGCGCAGCTCAACGACCGTGGTCTGGCCAGTGTCGCGGGTTGGTTCGCCGAGACGATCCCCGGCTACCGTCACCTGCTGCCCGGCGACACCGCCTGACCCCGGTCGTCATCCGCCGCCGGGGTGCGGAAACGCGGCGCGGCGGCGGTCAGCACCGCGGCGGTCGTCGGGGCGGACCACACCTCGGTCAGCCCTGTCACGAGGTCGGCGACCAGCCGGGTCACGGCCCGCTCGCCGCCCGGGTGCAGCGCCTCGGCGACGATCAGCACCGACGAGGTGCCGGCCCGCACGGCCGACCAGCCGCTCTGCCGGTTGGTCCACCGTCGGGCGTGTGCCCGGCCGGCGGAGTCGACGAAGGTCACCTCGCCCGGGTCGGGATGCTCGGTGTCGCCCGCGAAGCTCAGGTACGCCTCGTTCCCGTGTGCCGGCCGGACCACCAGGTCACCGTCGACCCGGTCCAGGTCGAGCGCCGCGACCGGGATGGCGTACGCGGCCGAGACGGCGTTGCAGAGATCGACGAGCGGGTGCACCCGGGGCAGTTCGCCGTCGAGGCGCAGCCGACGCAGCAGCGCTTCGGAGGCGCACCGGTACTTGGTGGGCCGCAGCCCCATCGCCGCGTACGCCCGCCGCCACGCCTGGATCTCCGGGAACCCGCTCTCGGCCCCACCGGCCAACCGCCGGCGCGCCTCGCCGAGATGGGCGGCCGTGCGTGCCGCCACGTCGGCGGTGGCGGTGATCCCGGCGACCTGCACCACGCCGGCGACCAGATCGGGGTACGCGTCGCGAAGCCGAGGAGAATGTTCGAACTGCACTGTGCTCCTATCGTTCGGTGAGGGCGAGGGTCACGCCGAGCGCGACGAAGCTGCCGGCGGCGGATCGGCGCAGCCAGTCGGTGACCCGGGGGCGGGTCAGCACCCGGTCGCGGACCCGGGCCGCGAAGATGCCGTAGCCGCTGAACACCACCATCGTGAGCAGCATGAACACCGCGCCGCAGCCGAGCATCGCCCGGGTCGAGCCGGGTGCCGTGGTGTCCACGAACTGCGGCAGGAACGCGACGAAGAACATCGTCGGCTTCGGGTTGAGCAGGTTGACCAGGACGCCGGAGACGATCACCCGGATCGCCGAGCGGGGTGCGGCGTCGGTGGTCACCGCGAAGGCGTCACGGTCGCGCGCCATGGACCAGGCCAGGTAGAGCAGGTAGCCGACGCCGAGATAGCGGACGGTCTCGAACGCCACGGCGCTGGTCTGCATCAGCGCGGCCAGCCCGGTCATCGCGGCGAGCAGGTGCGGCAACGTTCCCAGGGTGCAGGCGAACGCGGCCAGCACCCCGGCCCGCGCACCCCGCGACAGGCCGGCGGAGAGCGTGAAGATCACCCCGGTGCCGGGGGTGACCACCACGATCAGCGTGGTGATCAGGAACGGGATGGTCACGGTCGTCCTCCGGCGGAGTCGGCAGGTCTGGCTCCTCCTCACTCTGCTGCCACAATGGTCCGATGGGCAGAGCCAAACCGACTGCGTCCGAGAGGTCCATATCGGCCGGCTCCGACTTCCTGCACCTGACCATCACCGAGGCGACGCCGGGCGGGCGCGCCGACTGGCTGACCGACCGGCTGCGGCAGGCCATCGCCGAGGGGCGGGTGCCGGTCGGTGACCGGCTGCCGCCGACCCGGGTCCTCGCCGCCGACCTCGGTGTCTCCCGGGGCGTGGTCACCGAGGCGTACCAGCGCCTGACCGAGGAGGGGCACATCGCCGGCCGGGGCCGGGCCGGCACTGTCGTCGTCGCCGCGCCGGCCGCGCCCACACCCACAGCGACCGCCGCGCCGGCACCGGTCACGCCCTTCCCGCCGGCGCCGGGCACCGACATCTTCGAGGCGTTACGCGCGGCGCACGCCTCAATCGACCTGACGCCCGGCGTACCCGATCTGGCCGCCTTTCCCCGCGCGGACTGGCTGCGTGCCGAACGGAGCGTGCTGCGCCGCCTCGCCGCGGCCGACCTCGGCTACGGAG
This sequence comes from Micromonospora sp. NPDC050795, assembly GCF_044456785.1. Taxonomy (NCBI): domain Bacteria; kingdom Bacillati; phylum Actinomycetota; class Actinomycetes; order Micromonosporales; family Micromonosporaceae; genus Micromonospora; species Micromonospora sp. NPDC050795. Next base: position 39,433 of record NZ_JBITGE010000049.1, read on the forward strand.
ACCCCTGCGGCACGCCCGTGCTGCGACAGGCCGTCGCCGCCTGGCTGGCCCGCAACCGCGGCATCAGCGTCGATCCCGCCGAAGTGATCATCGTGGCCGGCGTCTCCCAGGCGCTCGGGCTGCTCGCCCAGGCGCTCCCCGCTGCCGGTGTCGCCAGGATCGCCGTCGAGGACCCGGGCTCGCTCGGGGTGCGCCAGCACCTGAACAACTGGCGGATGGACACCCCGCCGATCAGCGTGGACGACGCCGGGCTGCGGGTCGACGAGTTGACCGCCAGCGGCGTACCGGCGGTGATGCTCACCCCCGCGCACCAGTTCCCGACCGGCGTGGTGCTCGACGGTGACCGCCGCCGCCAACTCGTCGCCTGGGCGCGGGCCGGCGGATTGATCATCGAGGACGACTACGACGCCGAGCACCGCTACGACCGCCCTCCGGTGCCGGCGCTGCGGGGCCTGTTGCCCGAGCAGGTCTGCTACGCCGGCAGCGTGTCCAAACTGCTCGCCCCCGCCCTGCGGGTCGGCTGGCTGCTCGTGCCAGCGCGGCTGCGCGACGCCGTGGTGGCCGCCAAGCGCAACGCCGACCTGGGCAACGCCGTGCTACCGCAACTGGTGCTGGCGGAGTTGATGACCTCCGGCGCCTTCGAACGGCATCTGCGGCTGCTGCGCCGACGACACATCCGCCGGCGGGACGCCATGATCGCCGCGCTGGCCCGCGCGTTGCCGTCGGCGACCGTGCACGGCGCCGCCGCCGGGCTGCACCTGATGATCACGCTGGACGACACCGTCGTCGACACCGAGTTGGCGGCGGCGACGCTGGCACTCGGGGTGAAGGTGCAACCCCTGTCCTGGCACTGCCAGCGGCCGTACCGGCCCGGCCTCGTGCTCGGCTACGCGGCCCGTACTCCCACCGAGATCGAGGCCGGCGTCGCCGCCGTCGCCGCCGCGCTCGGCTCCGGCTAGGTTCTGTCTCGTAGATCTTGGTGGTCGGGGACGGCGCGTAGCCAGTCAAGGGTTTCGACCAGGTCGAGGGTGGCCTGGAAATGGGTGGCGA
>NZ_JBITGE010000050.1:0-40186 GCF_044456785.1 Micromonospora sp. NPDC050795
TCCCGGTTGACCCCTATCGAGTACGAGACCATCATGACCCCACCGGCCAGTCAGGCCGCGTGACTGAAACTGTCACCTATCGGTGCAGCAGACCCGTGGTGCGTCGTGGTGAGCTGACCGATGAGGCGTGGGTGGTGATCGCGCCGCTGCTACCGGAGCCGGGTGGTGCGCGGGGGCGGTGGCGGGACCACCGTCAGGTCATCAACGGGATTTTGTGGAAGCTGCGCACGGGTGCGCCGTGGCGTGACCTGCCGGAGCGCTTCGGGCCGTGGAAGACCTGCCATGAGCGGCTGCGCCGCTGGACGGCGGACGGCACGTGGGATCGGGTCCTGGCTGCGGCGCAGGTGCATGACGACGGCACACCGGTGCAGTGGACGATCAGTATCGACTCGTCGATCGTGCGGGCGCACCAGCATGCCGCTGGTGCCCGTAAAAAGGGGGTTCCCCGGCAATTGCGGCGACGCCTGGTGCGCAAGATGGTGAGGCCATCGGCCGGTCACGTGGAGGGCTGAGCACAAAAATTCACCTGGCCGTCGATGGACGCGGCCGGCCGTTGTCGATCCTGCGCACTCCAGGTCAGGCCGGCGACAACCCGCAGCTTCTGGCGTTGCTCGACGCGATCCGCGTTAACGAGCCCGGGCCCGGCCGGCCCCGCAAGCGTCCCGAGGTGCTGATCGCGGACAAGGGCTACGCGCACGACTCGACTCGTCGAGCCCTGCGGCAGCGAGGAATCCGGCACGTCATCCCGGAACGCACCGACCAAGTCGCCCGCCGAGCGGCCAGAGGCAGCGTCGGCGCGCGACCGCCAGCCTTCGACAAGGTGATCTACAAGAAGCGCAACGTCGTGGAACGCTGCTTCAACCGGTTCAAACAATGGCGCGACCTGGCTACCCGCTACGCCAAACGCGCATCGCTCTACCGGTCCAGTTTGATCCTCATCGCCGCCATCATCTGGCTCCGGTAATCGGCAGCAACAGCTAGTTGCCGCGAACCTCGCCCGAGTCTGGCAGGTCGAGGTACGCCAGCAGCCGCAAGAGCCCGCTCACGTGCGCGATGTCGTGCCACAGCGATACGACGTCCTCCGGATCTCGCTGGAGGAGGCTGGACAGCTCTGCGAGATCGTCGCTGCTCTGCCCGCAGTCGATCTCCAGCTCCGGCCGCGGGACCATCGCGAATGCCGCACGAAGATCGACGTTCCAGTAGTGGTCGACGCTTAGCTGTGACAGCTGGATTTGAGGACCGAACCGGCTCTCCGCCGCGTCCAACAGCATCAAGCACGCTCGGCGCAAATCCGCGATCCTCAGCACCGCATCAGCATCGGTCACGCCTCATGATCCCTCGGGGTGACGTCACCTGACCAGTCGATTCAAGATCGACAGGACAGGCCCTAACCCCGGGGACGACAGCCTGCACGGCCGCTTCTCCCCGATCTCCCGCCGATGCTCACCATCGGCTCGGGCGACACGGTCACCTATCGCACCCTGGACTACTGGTGGTCCGCCGGCCCGTACCCGGCGGAGCCAACCGGGACCAACCCCGGGTCGCGCAGCATCGGCCCGATGACGGCCACGCGTTGGTCGGTCTGGTCGCGGTCCGCCGTGCTCGCCCCGGTCAGACCCTCGCGGTACGCGTTGACGCGGTCATCCCGGCCAACTGGGGAACCACAATGGCCGGCGGCTGGCCCATTGGGCTCAAGGAGCGCTACGGCGTGCAGGACCAACAGGTGTTCACCGCCCTGGACTCGATGCTGACCCTGATGCAGCGACTGCACGGCCTCACCCGCCCGGACGCGGTGGCGCTGGCCAGCATCGCCGTCGACGTACGGGTGACGCAGATCGTCAACCAGAGCGTCGGCGCGCACGCCGTGCTCCGCGACGACGCGCTGCGCTGGCCGGACGCCGGTTCTGTCGGGGGTCGCCGTTAACGTGTGGTCACTGTCGCCGCGCCGGCCGGATCGCGCCGCTCGCTGACCCTCGGAGGCCCCCCATGTCCCAGGAGACGACCTACCTCGAACTGTCCGAAGTGGACGGTGCGCACAAGTTCTACGAGGTCATCGTCGACAACGCCACGCTGACGGTGCGCTACGGCCGGATCGGCGACCATGGGCAGGTCAAGGCCAACGCCTATCCGGACAACGCCCGGGCCCGGGCCGCCGCGGCGAAGAAGATCGGCGAGAAGGTCCGCAAGGGCTACGCGCCGGCGGTTCCCGGCGTGCGCCAGAAGCGCACCGTGTCACGGCGGCAGATCGTCAGCACCCGCTCCACCGCCCACACCGCCCCGGTGCTCTGGCGCTACGACTCCGGCGCCCCCGCCTTCGGCATCTTCGTCGACGGGCAGCACTGCATGGTCGGCAACGAGCACGGCGTCATCACCACGCTCGACCACAACGCCCAGGTGCGCAGCCAGGTCCGCCTTCCCGACGGGGTCAAGTGCATCGTCGCCGACGACGCCTGGATCTACGCCGGCTGCGACGACGGCAACGTCTACGACCTGTCCGGCAAGGTTCCCCGCGTGGCGTACGCGATCGCCCCGGAGATCGACATCTACTGGCTGGACATCCACGACGGCGTCCTCGGCGTCTCCGACGCCGACGGCGGGATCACCGCCGTCGACCACGAGGACGAGTTCCTGTGGCGTCGCCCCGGTCGCGGGCGTTCGGCCTGGATGGTGCGGTGCGACGACGACGCCATCTACCACGGCCACTCGCGGGGCGTGACCGGCTACGAGTGGCGTACCGGCAGCGAACTGTGGCACACCACCACCGGTTCGGTGCTCTTCGGCTGGCAGGAGCACGGCAGTGTGTTCGCCGGGACGGGCACCCGCGAGGTGGTGCGGCTGTCCAAGTCGGGGAGGCTCGACCGCACCTACCGCTGCGACGCCCCGGTCTTCTCCTGCGCCACCGCCGAGGGCGGCGAGTACGTCTTCGCCGGTGACAGCCAGTCCTCGATCTACTGCTTCGACGCGGCCGGCACCCGACTGTGGAAGCTCGGCACCGGCTGCGGCTCGGCGTACTCCATGCAGTACCACGACGACCGGCTCTACGTCGTCACCACCGGCGGCCATCTGGCCTGCATCGACGCGAGCGAGCCGGCGATCCGCGCCGCGCAGGCCGGAAACGTGCCCGAGGTACGCGACATCAAGGCCCCCCGCCAGGCGCCCCAGCCGGTGCAACCGACGATCGTCGAGGTGACCAGCGACTCGGGCGCGGGCGTGGTCGTGCGGTGCCGTGACGATCGGGGGCGGCTGCGGGTCCAGGTGCTCTCCGACGGCTACCGGCGCGACTGGTCGGTGCAGTTCCCCAAGGGGATTCGCGAGCCGGGCGCCCGCTACCTGGTGACCGAGGTGCGCGAGTCCAGCCGCGGTGGTTACTACCGCGCGTACGGCGACATCCGCCGGCTGCGCTGAGCGGCGGACGCGTGCCGGGGCCCCTCGCCACCGAGGGGTCCCGGCCGCACCCGTCGCTACCGTAGGGTGCCGCCATGGCACACCCCGTCCGGGCCGACGGCGACGCCAGCCGGGCCTGGTGGGCTGCCGCGCCGACGGGGCGAGTCAGTCACCTGCCGGGCATCGACCCGGAGCTGCTGCGGGTGGCACTCGACCCGTTACCCCCGGCAGCCCCCGCGATGGTGCACTACCGGCCCACTGTGACGGGTCCTCTCGGTGACCTCGTCGACACTCTGCTCGACCAACTGGACGCCGCCGCCCTCGCGATGTTCCCCCGCTGGCTGACGGGGGCCGACCATCTCGACAGCGAGGGCACGCTCGGTGTGGCGGCGGTGCGGGCACTCGCGGCCCGTACCGCCGCCCGTTCCCGGCACTTCGGGCCGTTCCTGGCCGACCTCGCCGAGCGAGGGCTGCGCGGCCCGCGCCGCCCCGCCGGCCGGTCCCGCTTCGCCCCGGGGGTACGCGCCGCCGGGCTCGCCCGGGTGATCTCCGGCGCGTACGACCGGGAGAGCTGCGTGCTGGTCGTGGCCCTGCCTGACCTGGACGCCGACGCCGAGCGGACGCTGGTGGCCGCCGCCGAGTGGCTCGTGCGGCACGGTGGCTTCACCGTGTGGTTGGCCGGCGGGCCGTTGCGCCACGCCGACCGGGTGCGCGCGGTGCCGATGCCGGTGCCGGCGCGGTTCACCGGGCTGGTCGGCCCTACCGAACGGCTCCCTGCCAACGCCGCCGAGCCGGAGTCGAGGGTGCTGGCCTGGCCCCCGATCGCCGGCGTACCTCGCGGTGACAGCCCCGCCGAACAGGCGTTGGAACGCGCGCTCGCGCCGCACGACTGGGCGCGGGGCCGGCGGTGGAACCAGACCTTCGAGTGGCACGTCCTGGCCGCGGCGTACCGTCTGGATCTGTTTTGGCCCACGGAGGGTCTTGCGGTCGAGGTGGACGGCCCGGAGCATCGTGGGCGAATCGCTTTCGCCAACGACCGGCGGAGGGACGTGCAGCTGCAACTCCTCGGGCTGGACGTGCTCCGCTTCACCAACGAGCAGGTGCTCACCGACGCGCCGGCGGTGGTCGACGGGATCCGTCGGCTGCTGGCCCGGCGACGTGCGGGCGGCACGCACCCCCACGGAGATGAGACATCATGACGAGCCCGGCGGACGTCCCGCACCTGACGCCGAACCAGATCAACGCCCTCGTGGTGCTGATGGTCGAGGCACGCCGACTCACCAACGTCGAGCTGAAAGAGCTGGCCGGCTTCACACTGACCGGCAAGGACAACACGAAGCTCGTCGACCTGGGCCTGGTCGACACCGATCGGACGCACCGGCCGTTCGCCCACGAGCTGACCGAGCAGGGCTGGCGGGTGGCACGTCAGCTGCACACCGCCGCGCCGCCGAAGGCGGGTGGCTCGACGACCCGGTCCCTGTTCGTCGTCCTGTCCAACCTGCACCGTTCGCTGGACCGGCTTCGGGTCAGCCACGGCGACTTCTTCAAGCAGACCGGGGCAACGGCCGCCCTCAGCGAGCCGCGACCCGAAGCACCGGCACCCATTGTGACAGCGGGACGGCCGCACCGGCGGCACCGGTGTCCGCTGCGGAGGTGGAGGCGCTGGTCCGGTCGGCGTACCGGGATCTGGCCACCGCGCCGGGCGCGTGGGTCGGCCTCGCCGACGTCCGCGACCGGCTCGCCGACACCGACCGGGCCGCCCTCGACGCGGCGTTGCGGGCGATGGTCGGCCGAGAGGACGTCCGCATCATCCCGGTGGCGAACACCAAGTCACTGACCGCACGGGACCGGGCTGCGGCCGTGCGCATCGGGAACGAGGACAACCACGCCCTGGCGATCGGCCCGGCATGATCTCGGAGGACCATCGGGCCGCGCTGGACGCGGTCAGCCTCAACCCGGCGGTCACCCCGGACGACGTCTGGCGACCCAGCCCACACAATGTGCCGGAGCTGCACGAGAAGGTGGCCGCGGAGATCCTGCGCGGGGTGGCGCGGGCCCGCACCGACGACACGAGCATGCCGCTCGGCGTGGCCATGCAGGGCCGCGCGGGTGCCGGCAAGACGCACCTGCTCGGGGCGGTCCGCGAACGGATCCAGGGCGACGGCGGCTACTTCTTCCTGGTCGACATGGTCAGTGGCAAGACGTTCTGGGAGAGCGTGGCCCTTGCCCTGGTGGAGGGGATGGGCCGCCCCCACGTCGGCTGGGGCACCCAGTTGAAGACCTTCCTGCGTCGACTCACCCCCCAGCTCGGCCTGCCGGTGGAGGTGCGCGACGCGGTCGCCGGCACCCGAGCGGTGACCCGTGCGCAGCTCGACACCTTCATCTGGGCGCTGCGCGAGCGCGATCGGGAGGTCGGGCGGGACGCCCAGGACACCGCTCGGGCGCTCGTCCTGCACGGTGCCATCGACTTCGAGGCACAGGACGTCGGTTACGCCCACCTGATCTCCGAGCCGGGTGACCCGGCCGCACGGGCGGCGTGGGGACTGAGCGCCGCGATCCGCACCCCCCAGCAGGTCGTACAGGACATCTCCCGGCTGATGGCCCTGACCCTGGACCCCACGGTCATCGCCGTGGACCAGCTCGACACGCTGTTCGCCCAGACCAGCACCTCACTGCTCAACCAGCATCAGGGTCTGGAGGACGGCCAGGCCAGGGTGCTCGGCCCGATCGCCGACGGCCTGCTCAAGCTGCGCGACATCACCCGCCGCACGCTGGTCGTCGTCTCGTGCCTGCCGGACACCTGGGTGCTGATGACCCGCACCGCGCCCACCCCGGTCGCTGACCGCTTCCGTACGGCGCACCTGCCGGACCGGATCCCCACCCCGGAGATCGGGCAGGCCATCGTGGCGAAGCGCCTCGCCGCCGCCTACGCGGGTATGTACTTCGGGCCACCGCACCCCACCTGGCCGATCGCCCCCGCCGCCTTCGCCGACGCACCCACCCTGACGCCACGCGCGCTGCTCCGCCGGGTGGACCGCCACATCGCCTGGTGCCGTGATCGCGACGACGTGATCGAGCTGGATCGGCTCATCGACGGCGCGGACTCGACGCCGACCGTCAGCGCCACCCGTGGTGCCTCCGCCGACCCGACGACGGACGAGCGCCGCCTGCACGAGTTGGACGCACGGTTCGCCGAACTGGTCGAGGCCGCGGACGTGTCGGCCGCAGTCGACCCGACGGGCGAGGACGAACACATGCCGCCGCTGCTCGCCGCCGGCCTCGCCGCCTGGATCGCCGAGCAGGCGCCGACCGGCGCCACCTACAAGTACGATCCGCCGCCCGGCCGTAAGCCCGCGCTGCACGGGCGGCTCATCGAGGTGCTCGACGAGGCCACCGAGAACGAGGCGCACTGGTGCTTCCGGGCCATCGCGCACCCCAATGCCATCGCCGTCACCGCCCGGGTCAAGGCCGCCTGCACCCTCGCCGGGTTGGACCGGGACCTGCCACAACGGCGGCTGATCCTGCTGCGTAACGGTCCATGGCCGACCGGGAAGCGTACGACCGAGGTGTTGACCGGCTTCGACGCGGCCGGCGGCCTGCGGTGTGCCGTGTCGGAGGCGGACCTGCGGGTCTTCGCGGCCCTGCGGGTGATGGCGGCCGAACCGTCCACGGCCCTGCAGGAGTGGCTGGTGGCCCGCCGTCCGGCCAGTGGCACCGAACTGTTCCGCGCAGTCCTGCCCGGGCCCGACGGGACGCGTGGCGGTGCCCAGCCGCCGACGCCCGACGACGAGCCACCGTCCGGTGGTCCCGAATCCGACCCGTCGCAGGTGTCGGAAGCCGACGCTCCCGCCGATGTGTCGACCGGTACGGCGGCCGGGCCCGTACCCGCTGACCAGGCCGACCTCGTGGTCGGCGAGGGTGGTCGGGCGGTCGCGCTGGGCCGGACCGTCGACGGCTCTCACCCCTTCACGGTTCCCCTGGAGTCGCTGCGTCGCCACGCCGTCGTGTTCGCCGGGTCCGGCTCGGGCAAGACGGTGCTGATCCGCCGGCTGGTCGAGGAGTGCGCCCGCGAGGGGGTCTCCGCGATCGTGCTCGACCCCAACAACGACCTGGCCCGGCTCGGCGACCCGTGGCCGGACCCGCCGGCCGGCTGGGGCCCCGGCGACGCCGAACGCGCCGCCGACTACCTCGCACACACCGAGGTGGTGGTGTGGACGCCCCGGGTCACCGCCGGTCGGCCGCTGAGCTTCCAGCCGCTGCCCGACTTCACCTCCCTGCAGGACTGGCCCGACGAGTTCGACCAGGCCGTCCGCTCCGCCGTGGAGGCGCTCGCGCCACGGGCGGGAGTGGACCGCTCCAGCCGGCTCGCCCAGCAGGGCAAGGCCGTGCTCACCGAGGCACTCCAGGCGTACGCGCGAAGTGGGATGGTCGGCCTGCCCGGCTTCACCGAGTTCCTCACCGATCTGCCCGAGGGGGTCAGTCGGCTGGCCCGAGCCGGGAAGCTCGCCGAGGAGTTGGCCGAGGCGCTCAAGGCGGCGATGGTCACCGATCCGCTCTTCGGCGGGGTCGGCGCGCCGGCCGACCCGGGGCTGCTGCTGACGCCGTCGGCGGGGCGGCGGGCCCGGGTCTCGGTGATCAGCTTCGTCGGCCTCACCTCCGACCAGGAGCGGCAGAGCTTCGTCAACCAGTTGCAGATGGCGCTCTTCGCGTGGATCAAGCGGCACCCCGCCGGTGACCGGCCGCTGGGCGGGCTGTTCGTGATGGACGAGGCGCAGACGCTCGCGCCCTCGACCGGCACCACCGCCTGCACCGCCAGCTCGATCGCGCTGGCCTCGCAGGCCCGCAAGTACGGGCTCGGTCTGGTCTTCGCCACGCAGGCGCCCAAGGGTCTGCACAACCAGATCTCCGGCAACGCGACGACGCAGTTCTTCGGGCTGCTCAACGCGCCGGCGCAGATCGACGCGGCCCGCCAGCTCGCCGAGGCCAAGGGCGGGCGACTGCCGGACATCGGCCTGCTCAACAGTGGCGAGTTCTACGCCGCCGGGGAGGGGTTCTCGTTCGTGAAGGTCCGTACCCCGCTGTGCCTGACGCACCACCCGAAGGCGCCGTTGACACCCGAGGAGGTCGTCGCCCGTGCCCGCCCGGCTGGGTAGCCTGGGGCCATGATCTTCATTACCGCCAAGTTCCGGGTCCTGGCTGAGCACGCCGACCGGTGGCCGCAGATCGCCGCCGAGTTCACCGAGGCGACCCGGGGGGAGCCGGGCTGCCTGTGGTTCGACTGGTCCCGCAGCGTGGACGATCCCACCGAGTACGTGCTGGTCGAGGCGTTCCGCGACGACCAGGCCGGCGGCGCCCACGTGCAGTCCGCGCACTTCCGCGCGGCTCAGGAGACCCTGCCGCCGTACCTGGCCGAGACCCCGCGGATCGTGAACGCCACGGTGCCGCAGGAAGACTGGTCGCTGCTCGGCGAGATGGCCGTTCCCGAGGGTCGCTGACCGCCACCGGTCAGCGGTCCGGGACCGTCGGCGACGCAGCCGGTCCGGGACCCGCCGTCAGCGCAGCCGGCGGGCGGTGAACCGGGTCGGCGGGTCGGCAATCACGTCCTGCGCCGCGATCAGCTGGATCTCCCGGGTGCCCGCCGCGAGAGTGGCCTCGAGCACGGCGTAGACGGAGGCGATGGTGCGTTCCAGCGCCGTCGCGGGTGAGCCGGTCGTCCACAGGTGGGCGAGGTACAGCGCCGCGGTGACGTCACCCCCACCGTTCGGGTTGATCGGCAGCAGCGGCGTGGTCACCGCCCAGGCGCCCTCGTCGGAGACCGCCACCACCTCCAGCGAGTCCGGGGGCAGGTCGCCGTGGAGCACGCTGGTCACCAGGACGTGCCGTGGCCCGGTCGCCCGCACCACGTCGACCGCGTCCAGCACCTCGGCGAGCGAGTTCGTGGTGCGACCGGCGAGGAAGTCCAGCTCGAAGTGGTTCGGCGTGATGATGTCCGCACGGGGCACGACGGTGTCCCGTAGGTACTCCGGAATCCCCGGCCGGACGAACATGCCCCGGCCGGCGTCGCCCATCACCGGGTCGCAGCAGTACACCGCGGCCGGGTTGGCCGCCTTCACCGTCGCCACCGCGTCCAGGATCACCGCGCCCACGGCCGGGTCGCCCTGGTAGCCGGAGAGCACCGCGTCGGCGCTGCCGAGGACACCCCGGTCCTCGATGCCCGCGATCACCTCCGCCACGTCCGACGCCGGGAGCAGCGGGCCGCGCCACGCCCCGTACCCGGTGTGGTTGGAGAAGTGCACGGTCAGGACCGGCCAGACCTCGTGCCCGAGGCGTTGCAGCGGAAAGGCCGCCGCCGAGTTGCCGACGTGGCCGTAGGCGACAGACGACTGAATGGACAGGATCTTCACCGGCCCATCATCGCCGCTGCGGACGACGGCGCACCGACGGCCCGCCGTTTCTGTCGGGTGGCCCACTCGCCGCCGAGCGGGCGGACGGCACGAACGGGCGGCCCGGACCGTGTCGTCCGGGCCGCCCGAGCGGTGGCGGGGCGACCAACGCGGTGGATGGCCGTCCCGTCGTACGGTCAGCCGCCGAGGCTCGCCGCGGCCGAGGCGATGGACGAGGCGAAGTAGCTCACCTGGGTGTAGACACCCGGGTAGTTGGGCCGGGCGCAGCCGTTGCCCCAGCTGACGATGCCGACCTGGATCCAGGCGTTGGAGGCGTCGCGGCGGAACATCGGGCCACCCGAGTCGCCCTGACAGGTGTCCGTGCCGCCGCTGGCATAGCCGGCGCAGATCTCCTGGGCGGGGATGAGATCCCCGCCGTAGTTGGCGTTGCAGGTGGAGTCGCTGACGAAGGGCACCGTCGCCTTGAGCAGGTACCGCTGCTGGCTGCCGCCCTCGCGGGCGGCGCCCCAGCCGGCCACGGTGAAGGTGCCGCTGTCGTACGCGGTGGTGCTGGCGATCGGCAGCGTGCTCAGCCCGGTGACGGGGCTGGCGAGCCGGATCAGCGCCCAGTCGCGGCCGGCGCCGTTGTAGCCGGGGGCGCGGTAGACGTAGTTGGACCGGACGGTGATCCGGCTGGACGACTGGAGGTCGACCGTCCCGAGCGTCGCGGTGATGCTGGTGTTGGTGCCGGTCGCGCCCACGCAGTGCGCCGCGGTGAGCACCAGCCGGGGGCTGTACAGCGCCCCGCCGCAGCCCATCGAGAGACGGACCATGAACGGGAACTCGCCCTGCGCGGCGCGGGTGCCACCGACGACGTTCGGCGTCATGGGGCTGTCGGCCGCGGCGGCCGGCGCGGTGAGGGTGAGGCTGGCCGCGGTCACCGCGGCCAACGCGGTGGCCAGCAGGCCAGTGAGGGTACGCCAGCGAACCATGCATTCCTCCGCATCAGGATGGCACGCCTCGTGAGCGCACCGCAGTTCGAGATAGCGGTCATCATATTGAGGTGCGTGGATCTAGCGGGTCATCCTCTCTGGGTCGTACCACCGGAGGTATGGATCTCGCACGGCGCGCGGGCGACCGGTGGTCAGGCGTCCGGGGTGCCGGTGCTCTCCCGGCGGAGAAGCCGGAACGGTGTCTGCACGGTCAGCGGCCCGGTGACCTCCGCGCCCTCGATGCGGGCGACGAGGCGGCGCACCGCGAGACGGCCGATCTCCCTCTTGTCCGGGGCGATCGTGGTGAGGGTCGGGGCAGTGAACCGTCCCTCCTCGATGTCGTCGATCCCGACCACCGCGACGTCCTCGGGCACCCGGTGACCAGCCTCGGCCAGCGCCCGCAGCGCGCCGATGGCGACCAGGTCGTTGTAACCGAACACCGCGTCCGGCGGATCACCGAGGGCGAGCAGGTCACGCATGGCGCGCATGCCGTCGAGCCGACCGAACGCGTCGGTGCGGGCCACCAGCCGTTGTCGGTACGGCAGGCCGGCGGCCTCCAGGGCCTCCCGGTAACCCCGGACCCGCAGGTGGGCCGACTGCCGGTCACCTCCCGGCGTGGCGCCGATGAACGCGATCCGGCGGCGGCCGATCGCCACGAGGTGCCGGATCGCCGCGTGGCTGGCGGCGACGTTGTCGATGGCGATGTGGTCGTGTGGCACGTCGTAGACGCCCTCGCCGATGAGCACGAGTGGGCTGCCGGCCGACCGGGCCAGCACCTCCTCCCGGCCGATGCGCACCGGGCTGAGGATCAGGCCGTCGATGATGCGCTGTCGCGAGCCGTCGAGGAGCGCCAGCTCCGCCTCCCGGTCGGCTGCGGTGTTCTCCATGACGAGCGTGTAGCCGAGCACGGCGGCCTCGGCGATGGCGATCTCGGCGAGTTCGGCGAAGTACGGGTTGGTCAGTTCCGGGACGGCCAGGGCGATCAGGCCGGTACGGCCCCGACGGAGGTGCCGGGCGCCGAGGTTGGGGCTGTAGCCGAGTTCGTCGATCGCCTGCTGCACCCGTTGTCGGGTCCGCTCCCCCACCGGCCGGTACCCGTTCACGACGTTGGAGACCGTGGCCAGCGAGACACCGGCGCGCTGGGCGATGTCCTTCAGGTTGACGCCCATCCCCAACCTTTCGCGAATTCGACAGGCGGGCCGACCGGACATTGATGAACAAGCATTGACGGGAGGGTCGACGCGGCTCTATAACGTTATACAGGTGATGACGGATGTCAATATTTTTGCCGCCGTTGGCACGTGGATATCCCACCGACATCCGTCGCTGACGCCCGTCCCCCGTCAATGACCACCCGATGCCCACCACCCACGCGCCTCGGGCCTGGCTGCACCGCCCGCGGCGACTCGCCCCCCGGAGACGGCATGACACGTCACGTCCCCATCCGCCCCGCCCTGCCACTGCTGCTCATCCTCACCCTGGTCGCCGGCGTCCTCACCGCGCCCGCCTCGTCGGCGTACGCCGCACCGGCCAAGACGCCACCACTGACGACCCCCTGGACCAGCCAGGCACTGACCGGCACGCCACTGCCCGAGTACCCGCGACCCCAGATGACGCGGCCGGACTGGCTCAACCTCAACGGCGAGTGGCAGCTACGCCAGTCGACGACCGACGACGCGCCGCAGTTCGGCACCAACCTGCCCGAGCGGGTCAACGTGCCGTTCCCGGTGGAGAGCGCCCTGTCCGGCATCCAGCGGGCCGCCAACGACAACCGCAACTACCTGTTCTACCGACGCACCGTCACCATCCCGGCGAGCTGGTCGGGTCGGCGCACCCTGCTGCACTTCGGCGCCGTCGACTGGCAGAGCACCGTCTGGGTCAACGGTGTCCGCGTCGGCGCGCACACCGGCGGCTACGACGCCTTCACCTTCGATGTGACGCCCCAGCTCACCGCCGGGACGAACGAGATCGTCGTCAAGGTCTGGGACCCGACCGACACCCGGCAGAACGGTAGCCTGCCCGCCATCGGCAAGCAGACCAAGACACCCAGCGGGATCTTCTACACCCCCAGCTCCGGCATCTGGCAGACGGTCTGGATGGAGCCGGTGCCCACCGCCTCGATCAGCAGCGTGGACGTCTACCCCAACCTGGGCAACAACACCCTGCGGGTCCGGGTCTTCACCCGGGGCGACGTGAGCGGCCACAGCGTGCTCGCCGAGGCGCTGAACGGCACCACGGTGGTCGGCTCGGCCACCGGCGGCTTCACCGACTTCAGCGTGCCGGTGCCCAACGCCCGCCGCTGGTCACCCGACGACCCGTTCCTCTACAACCTCCGGGTGACCCTGCGCAACGCCGCTGGTGCCACAGTGGACCGGACCACGCACTACTTCGGGATGCGGGAGATCACCACCGGCCTGGTCAACGGGGTGCTGCGCCCCAAGCTCAACGGCCAGTTCGTGTTCCAGGTCGGCACCCTCGACCAGGGCTTCTGGCCGGATGGGCTCTACACCGCGCCGACCGACGCCGCCCTCGCCTTCGACCTGCAGAAGCACAAGGACCTGGGCTTCAACATGGTGCGCAAGCACATCAAGGTCGAGCCGCAGCGCTGGTTCTACCACGCCGACCGGCTCGGCCTGCTGGTCTGGCAGGACATCCCGTCGCTGACCGCGCAGAACGTCGACCCCACCGACGCCCAGCAGGCGCAGTTCGAGGCCGAGGCACGCGAGATCGTCGACGAGCACCGCAGCTCACCCGCCGTGATCGCGTACACGCCCTACAACGAGGGCTGGGGCGAGCGGTCCCTCGCCGACACCCGGCGGGTCGCGCAGAACATCAAGAACCAGGACCCGACCCGTCTGGTCAACCCGCACAGCGGCCACAACTGCTGCCAGTCCCTCGGCGACCCCGGCAACGGCGACATCGACGACTGGCACGTCTACCTCGGCCCGGACTCGCCGGTACCGTCGAGCAGCCGGATCGCGGTGCTCGGCGAGTTCGGCGGCCTGGGCCTGCACACGCCGGGCCACGAGTACAGCCCGAACGGGAGCTTCTTCGCCTACGAGTGGCAGTCCAGCTCGACCGCCCTCACCGACCGGTACGTGGGTTTGGTGCAGGGCACCCAGAACCTGATGCTCGGCAAGGGGCTCAGCGCCTCGATCTACACCGAGATCACCGACCTGGAGGGTGAGCTGAACGGGTTCCTCACCTACGACCGCCAGGTGATCAAAATGGATCAGGCGCGGGTACGCGCCGCCAACACCGCCCTGATCAACGCCTCGAAGAGCATCGGCACTTCGGCACCCGTCGCCCTGCCGGTCAACACCCGACGGTCGGTGCAGGTGACCACGCCCGGCTTCACCAACCGCTACCTCCGTCACCAGGACAGCCTGGCCTACACGGAGGTGGTCGACGCCGCGAGCTCCAGCCTGCTCAAGGCCGACGCCACGTACACCATCAGGCCCGGTCTGGCCGGTTCCGGTTGCTTCTCGTTCGAGTCGGTCAACTTTCCCGGGCAGTACCTGCGCCACCAGAACTCCCGGGTCCGCAACTCGCCGGACGACGGCTCCGCTCTGCTGCGCGCCGACGCCACCTGGTGCGCCCGCACCGGGCTGACCGGCACCGGCGTGTCGCTGGAGTCGTACAACTTCCGAGGTAGGTACCTGCGGCACTACAACGCGGAGGTCTGGCTGAGCAACGGCGCCGGCGGCGACGCGTACAACACGCCGACGTCGTGGACCGCCGACACCACATGGAACATCGCCACCCCCTGGGCGCCCTGACCGCTGGGCACTGACCGGGCCGTCACGACAAAGAAGGGCGGGGGTTCCGGCGTGGACCGGAACCCCCGCGAGGCGTGGACGATGTCGCGGGGCCGGCTCCGCCGACCGATGTCAACAGCGCCAGGGTCTTCGGCAGCGGTCGGCGACCGGACCCCGGCGTCACTCCTCGTCTCGGGTGTCGTTTCCCCGATCATGAGCGAAAGCGGCGAGTCGATTGCACCGCCCGACCGGGTCGGCTTCAGGGCAAGCACCGAGCCGCAACTTGCACCAGGCCAGATTCACTCGGCTGTTGCAACACGCAATTATGCCGACCAACAAATAGACGATAACCAATCTTGACTTGTGCGGCCGGCCAGCGCACCGTAAAGAGTCAGAGGCAGATGCACGCCATTATCGGCCCGGCTGAAGTGGATCGCCAATGGAGCGCTGCCGGTTTCGCGCCGCGTGCACCAGGAGGCTTTCCATGCGGTTGAATCCGTTTACCGGGGTCTATCTCACCGATCCAGCAAGCATGTGGCGGCGCATTCTCGACGATCCCGCCGGGGTGCACTACGCCGAGGATCTGGGCCTGTGGCTGATCAGCCGGCACGCGGACGTCCGACGGGCCCTCGCCGACGCCACGACATTCGCCAACGCCCTCACCCTCGCCCCGGTCTACGAGGTGTGTCCACCGGCGCTGAACGTCATCATGCAGATCGACGCGCCACCCACGACGGCCGCGGCGGACCCACCGGCGCACCCGCGTACCCGGCGTGCCCTGCGGGCGACCTTCGCGAACACCGCCGAGCGGGTCGAGGCGGAGTACGGCGCGATCGTCCGACGCCGGGTTGACCAGCTGGTGTCCCGTCTCGCCGCCCGCCAGGGCGACCAGGTCGACCTGATCCCGGAGTTCGCGACCGAGCTTCCCCTGCTGGTGGTCCTGGACATCCTCGGGGTTCCCGACGCCGACATCGGACGGATCCGGAGTTGGGCCGACGGGCAGATCGCCCTCATCTGGGGCCAGCCCGACCCGGCCGAGCAGGTACGCCTGGCCCAGGGCCTGCTGGAGTTCTGGCACTACTGCGAGGACCTGGTCCGCCAGCGGGTGGACAGTGGACACCGGGGCGAGGACTTCATCAGCCGCGCCCTGGACTACCGGGACGACGAGGACAGCGTGCTGACGGTGCCCGAGGTGGCGAGCCTTGCCTTCAACCTCCTGGTCGCGGGCCACGAGACCACCGCCGGGTTGCTCGCGCACGCCCTCGACCAGGCCCTCTCCGCTCCGCAGCGCTGGTCGGCGATCACCGCGGACCCGGGGCTCGTCCCCGCCTTCGTGGGCGAGACGCTCCGGTTCGCGCCCGCCATCGACGGCTGGCTGCGGGTGACCACCCGCGATGTCACGGTGGGGACGGTGACGATCCCCGCCGGGGAGCGTTGCCTGCTGTTGATCGGCGCGGCGAACCGGGACCCGGCGGCGTTCCATGACCCGGATCGGTTCGACCCACACCGGGCCGATGTGGGCAATCACCTGTCGTTCGGCCACGGTCCACATTTCTGCATCGGCGCTGGACTGGCGCGACTCGAAGCCGGAATCGCCCTCAGCCGGCTCGCCGAAGCCATTCCCGAGCTCAGGTTGTCACCGGAGCAACATCGGTCGTACAAACCCAATGTCGCGTTTCGTGCGCACCGCACGCTGCTCGCGATAATCGGCGTCCCGGCGCCCACCGACGTGCCGGCGGCACGGAACGGCGCGACGGCCGAAGTACGCGCGGGTTGAGCGGGCACCGGCTCCAGCGGTGCTGACCTGCGGACGGGTCGAGGGTGGGGTGGGTCAGCGCCGGCCCACCCCACCCGGCGCGCCTCAGCGCTGGCACCAGGTCCGGCGAGAACCTTTCCCGCCTTTCCCGACGATCCATACCGGTGAACGTCTTCACACCCATCGCTTCCTGGGTTAAGAATTGCCCTCTGTGAATGTTCGGCCCATCGGCCAATCTCGATCTGGCGTCCGCCGCTGAATGTCCGTTCCACGAAGGTGAGCGCATGGAGCACACGTCCCCGTCGAGCTCGGCTCACTCCGCGGCCAGTCAGCGGTTCCGACGGGAGTTGCGCGACTGCCGCGTCCAACGGGGTCTGACCCAACGGGCCCTGGCGGACCTGGTGCGGTTCAGCCGGGAGACGGTCGCGGCGGTCGAGTCAGGCCGCCGGTTCGGCAGTCACGAGTTCGCCCTGCGCTGCGACGACGTGCTCGGCACCGGCGGCCAGTTGGCCGCGCTGTGGCCGCAGGTCGCGGCCGAGCAGTTGGCAGCCGACGGTCGCCGAGGCCCCCGCGCCCCGGAGCCGGCTCGACTGGATCGGCAGGTGCCGCGTCAGCGCGGCCGGCGTGACGCCCGCGACCCGGGCGCCGTGGTGGACGCGATCGACGAGCTGCGTGAGCTGATCGGCCAGGTGCTCAACGGCCAACCCGAACCGGACGAACCGGAGCGGCGGCACCCGTCGGCCGAACCCCTCGACAACCAGCGCTGACCCGACGAGCCAGCCCGACCTCGCGGCGTCACCGGTCGCTGACGTTGGGTACAGATACTGGTACGGGCAGTTTGTACCACGGCCAGGTCTGGTCTATGAGCGCGGCTTCCGGCCGAATGGGACTTGCATTCGGCAACGTGCGGATAGACCGTCATCGAAGTCGTGGGAGTCAATCTTGGCGTCGAGCACCCGGTCCCACGCGGCCAGACCCTACCCGACCCGTCGACGCGGTTGGAAGATAGCCGGCCGGATGCGGCTCATCGTCGCGGCCCCGCTCGTCGCCGTTATCGGCTTCGCCGGTCTCGCACTGACCGAGAGCGCACGCCAGACGGCCCGCGCCAGCGACCTGCAGGTCCGGACCAAGGTCGGTGCCGAGGCCGGCGACCTGGCCTACCGCCTGCAACGCGAACGCATCGCCGCCGCCGACCTGCTCACCTACGCCCGGCCGGAGCAGTAGGACGCCTTCAGCGTGGAGATGGCCGCCACCGATGACGCCGTCGCCCGCTACCGCGGGCAGCGTGACCGACTGGCCACCGACAACGGCACCAGCGCGGCTCTCCTGCGGCGCATCGACGCCGCCCTGGACGGCCTCGCCCCGCTGCGCACCCAGGTGCGCACCGCCACGCACGCGTCGGTGTCGGCGATGACCTTCAGCTACCGCATCGCGATCGCCGACCTCATCAACTTCCGGGAAAACGTCTCACACGGCGTGGTGGACGCCCCACTCGCCGACGGGATCCGGGCCTCGGCGGCGCTGTCGAAGACGGCCGAGGCCATCGGCCAACAACAGGTGGCCGTGCTGCGCGCCGTCGCGGGCGGGGAACTGACCCCGGCCATGCAGCAGGACATCACCGCCGCCCGCACCAGCTACACCGAGTCGAGCCTGTCGTTCCTGGCCCTGGCCCCACCCGACTGGAGCATCTGGTGGGAGCAGGCCGGCACCGGCAAGGAGGCGCTGGCCCTGCAACGGATGCAGGACGAGGTGGCCCGGGCCCAGCCGGGGTCGCAACTGAAACTGGAAACCGACGACTGGGTGTCCACCACCCAGACGCGCGCCGCCCGGCTGGCCGACCTGCGCGCCCAGGTCGACAACGCGGTCCGCGACGACGTTCGGGCCGCGCACGCCGACCAGCGCCGCCGCGCCGTCGCCGAGGCGGCCGGCGTCCTCCTGGCCCTGATCCTGACCGCGTTGGTGACCTGGGCGGTCGCACGGCAGATCACCCGACGGCTGCGCCGGCTGCGGGACGCGGCCAACGCCGTTGCCTTCGAACAGCTCCCCGCCGTGGTGGCCCAACTCCAACAGCCCGGCAGCGCCGCCGTCGACCCACACAAGCTGGCCCACCAGCAGTCCAGTGCCGCTCTCGAACCGTCCAGCGACGACGAGATCGGCGAACTGGGGCAGGCGTTCAGCGCCGTGCACCAGGCCGCCGTGCGGACCGCCGCCGAACAGGCCGTCATGCGCGCCAACACCGCCGACATCTTCATCCACCTGAGCCGCCGCGAACAGCGACTGGTCGACGCCGTCCTGGCCCAGGTCGACCTGGTCGAGCGGGACGAGACCGACCCCGACCGGCTCGACCAGCTGTACACACTGGACAACCTGGCGACCCGGATGGGCCGGATCAACGCCAGCCTGCTGGTGCTCGGCGGTGTCGGCGTGGGGCGCGTACGCCAGCGCGACGTTCCGCTGCAGCAGGTGCTCCAGGCAGCGCTGTCCCAGATCGAGCACTACGCACGGGTCCGACTCGGAATGATCGACGGGGACGTCGCGGTGGCCGCCAAGACCGTCGACGAGGTCGTGCACCTGCTCGCCGAACTCATGGACAACGCCACGACGTACTCGCCGCCGGGCAGCGAGACCTGGGTGAGCGGCCGAAGTCTGGGAGACCGCGTCATCGTCCAGATCAGCGACGAGGGCGTGGGGCTGTCCACGCAGCGGATGCAACACCTCAACGAACTGCTGGCGCACCCGCCGGCCATCGACGTGGCCGCCGTACGGGCGATGGGGCTGGTCGTCGTGGGCCAGCTCGCGGCGCGGCTGGGCGTCACCGTCCAACTGCGACGCGGCCCCCGACGCGGCATCCTCGCCGAGGCCACGCTGCCCGCGGCGATCATCCGGTCGCTGCCACCGGAGGAGTACCTGCTCGCACCCGGCCGGTTGTCGCGGCGGGCAGCTCGCACACCCACCCCGCCGCCGCCGTACCAGCCACGCCCGGAGCCCACCGCCGGCCGCCCGCCGACCGAACGGACCCTGCCGGCCGCGCCGGTCTTCCGACCGGCTGCCCCACCGCCGGACCGGGGTGACGCGCCCACCGAGGAGCTGCTCATCTTCGAACAGGTCAACCACTGGTTCCAGAACGACGTCGTCGACGGCCAGAACGGCCAGAACGGTCAGCAGTGGTCCAGCCCCGCCGACGACGCCTGGCGTACCGCCGCCCAGGCCCACACCCCCGAGGTCGCCACGACCACCAACTCCGGCCTGCCCAAACGCCAGCCGCAACGGCACCTCGTGCCCGGCGGTGTGACAGTGCCCCAGCAGCAGCAACGGTCCGAGTACCGCGACCCGGCGCAGGTGGCCACGGCGATGGCCGCGTACGCGCGGGGCGTGGCCAACCGACGGCGTACCCCGATCAACCTCGGTAACAAATGACGCGACAGGAGAGCACGTGACCGACCAACAGGATCTCGGCTGGCTGCTGGACAATTTCGCGGCGCGCGCGACCGAGGTCAGCCACGCGATCGCCATTTCCAGCGACGGCCTGATGGTGGCCGCCACCCGCGACCTGCCACCGGACCGGGCCGACCAGTTGGCCGCCACGGGTAGCGGGCTGGT
This sequence comes from Micromonospora sp. NPDC050795, assembly GCF_044456785.1. Lineage (NCBI taxonomy): Bacteria > Bacillati > Actinomycetota > Actinomycetes > Micromonosporales > Micromonosporaceae > Micromonospora > Micromonospora sp. NPDC050795. Next base: position 19,874 of record NZ_JBITGE010000050.1, read on the forward strand.
CAGCCTGCTGCGGGGGGCGGCGGCCTTCTTCGACGCCGGCGCGGTGATCTCGAACGTCACCCAGCTCGAGGGCGGGTTCATGTTCTCCATGGCCTTCAACGACGGCGCCTCGCTGCTGGTGCTCGCCGCGCCCGAGTGTGACGTGGGCAAGGTCTCCTACGAGATGACCGAGCTGGCCAACCGCATCGGGGACGCGCTGACCCCCGCAGCCCGGGCGGCGCTCGCCCGCAGCCGCTGACCAACCCGGCGCCCCCACGCCGGACACCCCTTCCCCTTCCTCTGGAGTTAGACATGCCTCTCACCACGCCTTGGCGCAGCCGTGCCCTCACCGCCGCGCTGCTCGCCGCCGTGCTGACCACCAGCACCGCCTGCGGCGACGACGCTCCGGGCACGAGCGCCGGCGGCTCGATAAAGATCGGCCTGCTCGCGTCGCTGTCCGGGACGTACCAGGCTGTTGGCACGGAGATCCGCGACGGCTTCCAGCTCTACCTGGACACCCACGACGGCAAGTTGGGCGGCCGGCAGGTCGACCTCGTCGTCGCGGACGAGGGCAACGGCGCGCAGACCGCCGTCCCGGCGGCGACCAAGCTGCTCAAGCAGGACCGGGTGTCCGCGCTCACCGGCATCGTCGGTGGCGGCTCGGTCGCCGGCGTCACCCCTCTGCTCAACGAGACGAAGGTGCCACTGGTCGGCTCCAACGGCCGGCCGGAGCTCAAGGACGTCTCCCGGGTCTGGCACACCTCGTACCTCTCCGACGAGCCCGGGGCGGCGATCGCCCAGCACGTCCGCGACAACGTCAAGGGCTCCGTGTACGCGATCGGCCCGGACTACCAGGGCGGTTGGGACGAGCTGCGCGGCTTCACCGACGCCTTCGGCAAGATCGGCGGGAAGCTCGCGAACGCCGACGGCAAGACGACCTTCACTCCGTTCCCGGCCACCACCAACTTCCTGCCGTACTTCGCCCGCATCAAGGCCTCCGGCGCGGCAGCCGTCTACACCTTCTACGCCGGCAGCGCCGCCGTCGACTTCGTGAAGCAGTACGCCCAGTCCGAGATCAAGGACATCCCGTTGTACGCGGCCGGGTTCCTCACCGAGGGCGGTGTGCTCAACGCGCAGGGCGAGGCCGCCCGGGACATCTACTCGGTGCTCAACTACTCGCCCGACCTCGACAACGCGGAGAACCGCGCCTTCGTGGCCGCGTGGAAGGCGAAGCACGACGGTTCGCCGACGACCTACGCGCTGGCTTCGTACGACGCGGCGGCGGTGCTCGACCGGGCGATCGGCGCGGCCGGAAACGACCCGACCCCCGAGGCCATCAACACGGCCATCGGCCAACTCGGCCAGATCGCCAGCCCGCGTGGCACCTGGCAGTTCTCCACCACCACGCACTCTCCTGTGCAGAAGTGGTACCTGCGGCAGGTCCGCCAGGACGGCCGGGCGCTGTCCAACACCGTCGTGGGCGACCTCGCGACCGTCGGCCGGTGATAGTGGTGGCGGCCGGCACGAACCGGATCGACCCGTACCTGATCCCGGCGTTGGACGGAGTCGCCTACGGGCTGCTTGTGTTCGTCGCCGCCTCGGGCCTGGTCTTCTGTTTCGGCGTCGCCAACATCCTCAACCTGGCGCACGGCCTGCTCTACGCGATCGGCGGGTACACCGCCGCGGCGCTGCTCGACGGCGGCTGGGTGAGCCTGGCGTTGGCGCTGACGGTCGGTGTGCTGGCCGCCGCCGCGACGGGGGTGCTCCTGGCCGGCCTGCTCACACCGGTCGCCACCGGCAATCACCTGAGTCAGGCGCTGCTGACGTTCGGGGTGGCGCTGGCCGGCGGCAGCCTGCTCGTCGCCGGCTTCGGGCCCGACAACCCGCAGGTCCAGGTGCCCGCAGCCCTGGAGGGGTCGGTGATGGTCGCCGGTCACCGCTACGCCGCGTACCGGTTGGTCTTCATCGTCGTCGCGGCGGTGCTCGCCGCCGCCCTCTACCTGGTGGTACGACGCACCAGGGCCGGGATGCTGGTCCGGGCGGCGGTCGACGACCCGGAGATGGTCGCCTGTCTCGGCGTGAGTCCGGCACGGATCCGGGCCGGTGTGCTCGCCGCCGCCGGCGCGCTGGCCGGCGCGGCCGGAGTCCTGGGAGCGCCCATCATCGGCCCCGGCACCGGCACCGCCGACACGGTGCTGCTGCTCTCCCTGGTGGTGGTCGTCCTCGGTGGCCTCGGGTCGATGGCAGGCACCCTGCTGGCCGCGCTCGCGATCGGCGAGATCCAGACGTTGGGCGTGGCGCTGCTGCCGTCCGCCGCACCGTTTCTGCTGTTCGCCGCCATGGCGGCCGTGCTGGCCGTGCGGGCGCGTGGCCTGGCCGGCAGGTGGAGGGCGGCATGAGGGGCGAGGTGATCCGGCGAGTTCGAGGCGGCATCGCGGCGCTCGTCCTGGTCGGCCTGGTCGTGGCGCCCTGGGTGGTCGACGACTACACCACGGCGATCCTCGCCCGGACGCTGGCGCTGGCCCTGGTCGGGGTGAGCGTGGCCCTGCTCACCGGCGTCGCCGGCATGCCCACCCTCGGCCAGACCGCGCCGTACGCGGCCGGCGCGTACGCCTGCGCCGTGGTCGGCAGCCGAGTCTCCGACGTCGGCGTCGTGCAGCTCGTCGTCGCGGCGGCCGCCGGGGCGCTGCTGGCCGCGCTCACCGTGCCGCTCGTCGTGCACGCCCGCGGGGTGATCGTCCTGATGATCACCCTGGCCATCGGTGAACTCGTCGTCATCCACCTGGGGCGGTGGCGGTCGGTGACCGGTGGCACGGACGGGCTGGCCGGCATCCCCGCGGTCCGCCCGTTCTGGGGGCTCCCGGCCCTGGCCAACGACCAGGCCCGTTACCTGTACGCCCTGGTCGTCGTGGCCACGCTGGTCGGCGCGGTGCTGGTGCTGCTGCGTACCCGGGCGGGGTTGGTGCTGCGTGCCGGCCGCGACGACGAGACGCGGTTGCGGGCCAGCGGTCGCCGGGTGGCGTTGCACCTGTCCGGCGCACACATCGCCGCCGGGGCGATCGCCGGCGCCGCCGGCTCGCTCCTGGTCGTCGCCCAGCAGTACATCTCCCCCGCCGACTTCGGCTTCGACACGTCAGCGCTGCTGCTGCTCGGTGTCGTCATCGGTGGCACCGCCTCGGTGGGTGGCGCGCTGGTGGGTGCGGCGTTGGTCATCGCCGTCCGGGACTGGCTGTTCGGGGTGCTGCCCGGCCATGCGCCACTGGTGCTGGGCGCGCTGTTCGTGGCGACGGTCTACCTGCTGCCCACCGGCGTCAACCGGGCCCGGGGTCGGCTGCGCCCACCGGGCGCCGCGACGCCACCGCCGGACCAGCCAGCCGCCCATGACCAGGCCGAGGTTGCGGAGCTGCACCGATGACCGGCCTGTTGGAAGCCCAGAAGATCAGCGTGCGGTACGGCTCGCTGGCCGCACTCGACGGCGTGGACCTGTGCATCCACGACGGCCAGCGGCACGCGCTGATCGGTCCGAACGGGGCCGGCAAGACGACCCTGCTCAACGTCCTCGGCGGGTCCACCCGGCCACAACGCGGCACGGTGCGGTTCGACGGACGGGACGTCGGTCGACTCGGCCCGGCGGCCCGGGCCCGGAGGGGCATCAACCGCATCCACCAACGACCCGCGGTCTTCCCGACGCTCACCGCGACGGAGAACGTCGTGGTGGCCGCGCTGCCACGGATCATTCCGGGCGGCCGGTGGCGGCCGGGCGGCCGTCGACGCGCCGCAGAGCGCCTGGTCGGCCCGCTGCTGGACCAGATGGGGCTCAGTACCGTCGCGACGGTGCCCGCCGGGCACCTCGCCCACGGGCAACGACGCCAATTGGAGATCGCGATGGCGATGGCCGGCCGCCCCCGCCTGCTGCTCCTCGACGAACCGGCGGCCGGGCTGTCCGCCGTCGAGGTCGGCCGGCTGGTCGAGGTGCTCCAGGCACTGCCCAGGGCGGTCGCCGTGTTGCTGGTCGAACACCGACTGGACCTGGTGTACGCCCTCTCCGACACGGTCACGGTGCTGCGCGACGGTCAAACGTTGGCCGCCGGCACACCGGACGAGATCCGTACCTCGCCGCTGGTGCGGCAGGCCTACGCCGACGGGGTGGCCTGATGCTCACTGTGGATCGTCTCTGCGCCGGCTACGGCGGGGGAATCGTCCTGCACGAGGTCAGCCTGCGGGTTCGCCCAGGCAGCATCCAGGCCGTGGTGGGCCGCAACGGGGCGGGCAAGAGCACGCTCGTGCACACCATCGCCGGGCTGGTGCGGGCGTCCAGCGGTCGCATCGAGATCGGCGGCGTGCACGTCGCCGGACGACAACCGCATCGCATCGCCCAGTCCGGCGTCGGTCTCGTCCCGCAGGGCCGACGGGTCTTCTCCCGGCTGACAGTGGCCGAGCACCTGCACCTGGCGGCCGCGCCGTGGCGGGCCCCCACCTCCGGCGGCGAAGGCTGGACGGTCGCCCGCACCCTGGAGTTGCTGCCGAGGCTGGCGGTCCGGCTGCGGCACCGCGGCTGCGAACTCTCCGGCGGCGAGCAGCAGATGCTGGCGATAGCCCGTGCGCTACTCGGCCAACCCCGGGTGCTGCTGCTCGACGAACCATGTGAGGGGCTCTCGCCCGATCTGGCGGCGCGGGTCCGCGAACTCGTCAACGGTCTCGCCGCCGACGGCCTGACAGTGCTGCTCGTGGAACAGCAACTCCAGTACGCCATCGAACTCGCGGACCGGGTGGCGGTGCTGGAGTACGGCCGGGTGGTCTACGACCGGCCGACCGCGGAGGCCCGCCGCGATCCGGCCCCACTGGCGGCGATGTTGAGCGTCGCCGCCGTTGCGCCGCCCCCGGCCAACAGAGCGACCCCTCGGCTCTGGGCCGACACCCCGTAGTCACCCGACCCTTCTCGAGTCACCCGACCCTTCACGGAGAGGTAGACACCGATGACAACCGCTACGAGCGATGACACGTACACCTTCGACAACGGCGCACCGGACGCCGTTCCCCAGATGCACGCGCTGGAGTCCTTCCTGGATCCGATCACGACGCGTCGGCTGGCCCGCCCGGTGCTGGAGCCCGGCGCGACCTGCTGGGAGGTCGGGGCCGGTGGCGGCTCGATGGCCCGGCGGATGGCCCGCGCGGTCGGCGACGACGGGCACGTGCTGGCCACCGACATCGACCCCACACACCTGGTGGCCGAGGGCAACCTGCACGTACGCCAGCACGACGTGCGCACCGAACCGCCACCCGGGGACGCGTTCGACCTGATCCACGCCCGGCTGGTGCTGCTGCACCTTCCCGATCGCCGACGGGTCCTGCGTACCCTCACCGGCGCGCTGGCGCCCGGCGGGTGGCTGGTGGTCGAGGAGTTCGACTGCACCGCGCCGCAGCGGGTGTTGACCGCGCCCAGCGACGACGCCGCGAAGCTCTTCGCGCAGGTCATGGACGCCATGATGGGTGTCCTGGAGGACCACGGCGCCGACCTGGGATGGGCGCAGGACGTCCACACCGAGATGGCCCTCGCCGGTCTGACCGACCTGGACACCATCACCCACTCGCAGAGCTGGGCCGGCGGGTCGACCGGAACGTCGCTCTACGAGACCAACTCCCGCCAGTTGGAACCGGACCTGCTGGCCGCCGGGCTGTCGCCCCAGCAACTGAACGCCTTCCGACGGCTGCTCCGCGACCCCGGGTTCGCCGTCATGTCGTACCACTTCGTCTCCACGCGGGGCCGCCTGCCGAGCTGAGCACGCGGACCACCGCGCGGAGCGCGGTCACGCCGTCCGTACCTCTCCCGTGCGCAGCACCTCCCCCCGCTTCGCCCCGGACAGCTCTACGACGGCGCCGACCGCACCGGCCGGGCTCCCCCACAAGGGAGCCCGGCCACCCCACACCCCACACCCCACACCCCACACCCCACACCCCACGCCCCACGCCCCACGCCCGCCGATCTTGCAGTTTCGGTAGTCGATACGCGTGGAACGACCCTTATGTCGGGACAGAAAGTGCAAGATCGCGGCATGGGGGCGGGCCGGTCTCGTGGGGCAGGGTTGATGGACAGTGACGCGATGGTGTTGCTGTCAGACTGACCGGGTGTTCGTCAGACGTGCCGGAGAGCAGGACTTCGACGGCTTCCTCGGCCTGGCGGCCCAGGTCGAGTGCTGGTTCGGCCCCATGGTTGAGGATCGCGGCTTCCACGAGGCGGTACGCCGGCACATTCGTCGGTCCACCGCGATCGTTGCTGTCGCCTCCGGACCCGATCTCCTGGGTGGATTGTTGTTCACGGCGAAAGCCCCGACCCACCACGTCCACTGGCTTGTCGTTGCTGAGCAGTCGCGCGGGAAGGGTGTTGGTCGTGCACTCATGACAGCGGCCATGCGCAGGTTCGTGCCGGGCGAAGGCCCCGTCGAAGTGGTCACGTTTGGCGCCGATCACCCGGGTGCCAGCGTCAGCGGTGCGCGTGCCTTCTACGAGCGCCTCGGCTTCACCGCTGCCGAGGCCGTCGAACCCGGTCCGGAGGGCGGTTCCCGGCAGGTCTTCCGCCTGACCGTCGTCTGATCCCTGCGACAGTGGTCCAGACCGCCCCGGCTCAGCGCGGAACGGTCTCCTGGTCGGCCAGCACAATCAGGTGGTCGGGGCGGGCTGACAGCGGCGCCGTCGCTCCGTCGAGCCACACCAGATAACCCACCGGCGGACCGGACGAACCCCAAAGGGCACCGATGATGGTGGCTGACCGCCCGTGGTGCGGCGGCGTGAGCAGGCGTACCCGGGTGCCCGGCGCGTGTCCGTCGTCGGCGACGATCAGCAGCGCGTCGAGGATCTGCCGGACCCCGGCGACGGGCAACCCCGGAACGTACGGCTCGCCCGCGTATCCCAGACGCGGGGTCATCATCGTGCCCAACAGCGCGCTCTGCCGGATCGCCTCCTGGCGGACCTGCCCGTCGACGCTGCGTCCGGCCACGGTCAGCGCCTGTTGGATGCGTGACCAGAGGGCCAGTGGCTCCTGGTCGAGCAGGCGGCGGGCCTCCCTGTCGATGTCGGCGCACGCCGTGTCGAGTGCGGTGTCCTCGCCGAGTTCGGCGATCCAGGCGAGGTCGCCCACCTCCGGCAGCAATCCCGGCGACTCGGCCACGATCACGATGAACAGCATGGCGAGCAGTTCCTCGCGGCCGTCGCCGTGATAGAGCGAGCCGACCCCGCTGCCGGTACGCCCACGGCTGGGCGGGAACCGCTCGACGAGGTGCCGCGCACGGCCATGAGGCAGGGCCGCGGCCCGCCTGGTGTCCGACACCCGCTCCTCGAACGACCGCCGCTCACGGCGTTCGACGAGCTGCTGGCGATGCGGGTCGAACCCGATCGGATAGATCGTCCGCCCGTACCGGGAAAGGGTTTCGCCGGGCCGAAGGCCGACCGACTCGAGCTGCCGGGCCGCCTCCGAGTAGGCAACGCCAACCCGCGCTGCGTGTTCCCGGATGGCGCGTTTGCGGGCGCGGCCCGGGGCCGGGGTCCGTCGGGGGGTGGGATCAGACATGACGCCTCCGGTGCAGGCCCACGCACTCCACCGAACGGACGGCGTGACCGGCACGCCGAGAGTCGACACATCGGCGCGGAGTCGGAGACTCTTGGCCCCAAGCATGTGGTCGGGCGTGGGCCACCACATCGGGCGCTGGCAGGCGCTCTGCCGTGGCCAGCATATCGTGGCGCCGGCCGTCGGTGTGGACGCGCACACCCCGGCCGCCCTCCCCTCGACGAGTGTGGTGTCAGCCCGTGTCAGCCGATGTCGGTGGCGTGTCGGGGCGGTGTCAGCGGGCCCGCGCATGCTGTACGCATGACAGCTGACCTGGTGATCGAGGCCGAGAGCCTCGTGAAGACGTTCGGGAAGACGAGGGCGCTGCAGGGCGTGGACCTCGCCGTGCCCCGGGGGACGGTGCTCGGGGTGCTCGGCCCCAACGGCGCCGGTAAGACCACCGCCGTCCGCATCCTCTCCACCCTGCTGACCCCGGACGGCGGAACCGCCCGGATCGGTGGTTTCGACGTGGTACGGGACGCCGAACGCGTTCGGCAGAGCATCGGACTGACCGGCCAGTACGCCTCGGTCGACGAGGACCTGACCGGTCGGCAGAACCTGGAGCTGTTCGGCACCCTGCTGGAGCTGGGGCGCAGCGGCGCGCGGCGGCGGGCCGCCGAGCTGCTCGACTGGTTCGACCTGACCGATGCCGCGAACCGTCAGGCCAAGACCTACTCCGGCGGCATGCGGCGACGGCTGGACCTGGCCGCCAGCCTCGTCGGCTCGCCCGACGTGATCTTCCTGGACGAGCCGACGACCGGGCTCGACCCGGCCAAACGCGAGGACATGTGGGGCGTGGTCAGAACGCTTGTCAACAACGGCTCGACGGTGCTGCTCACCACGCAGTACCTGGAGGAGGCCGACGCGCTCGCCGACGCGATCACGGTGATCGACCACGGCCGGGTGATCGCACACGACACCCCTGACGGGCTCAAGCGGGTGGTTGGCGGGCAGACCCTGGAGGTCCGGCCGTCCGACCCGGCGCACCTGCCGCGTACCGCGGAGATCCTGACCCAGGTTGGCTCCGGCGCGCAGGCCGACGAGATCCGCAAGGGCGTCCTCGCGGTGCCGGTCACCGACGACACGGCCCTGACCGAGAGCGTCGCGCGCTTCGCCACGGCCGGCATCGCGGTCACCGAACTCTCCCTGCACCTGCCAAGCCTCGACGAGGTGTTCTTCACCCTCACGGGGCGTACGGCATCGGAAGACGACACCACCCGCCCCACGGAGGTCGCGGCATGAGCACTCTGACCGACGCACCACCCACCCGGAACCGGGCGCTGTCGACGATCACCGCGCACCCGCGACCGTTCCGGCTGGTCCGGCACTCGTTGGCACTCGCCAAACGCAGCCTCATCAAGACCTGGCGTACGCCCGAGGCGCTCATCGACGTCACCCTGCAACCGGTGCTGTTCCTCATCATCTTCGTGTACGTCTTCGGCGGCGCGGTCGCCGGCTCGACCCACGACTACCTGCAGTTCCTGCTGCCCGGCATCCTGGCGCAGACGATCGCGACCGGAGCCATCGCGATCGGCGTCAACCTCAACACCGACATCGCCAAGGGCATCTTCGACCGGTTCCGGTCGTTGCCGATCCCCCGTTCCGCCCCACTGGTCGGCGCGGTCCTCGGCGACGTCGTCCGGTACGTGATCGTCACCGTGTCGACCCTCGCGATCGGCTACGTGATGGGTTTCCGGATCGAGACCGACCTGTTCCGGGCCATCGCCGGGTGTCTGCTCGCGGTGCTGTTCGCGCTCTGCCTGAGCTGGCTGCCGGTGCTGGTGTCGATGAAGGTGCGGACCGCGGGTGCCGTGCAGGGTGTGATGTTCGCGTTGATCATGCCGCTGAGCTTCGCGTCCAACGTGTTCGTCGGCGCGGACACCCTGCCGGGCTGGATGCAGGCGTTCGTGGACGTCAACCCGATGACCCACCTGGTGGCGTCGGTGCGCGGGCTGTTCCTCGGCACCCCACTGGACAACCACGTGTGGTGGACGCTCGCCTGGTGCGCCGGCTTCGTCGCGGTGTTCATGCCGCTGGCGCTGCGGGCGTACCGGAAGAAGATCTGACCCTACGCGAGCAGGTCGTCCATCAGCTCGCGGATCCGGCTGACGGCCGCGGCGGGTGCCCGCTCGCGCCACGCGGCATGCAACGGCTCACGCTGTTCCTCCTTCCCGAGGATGGCGTTGAGCCGTTCGCCGTTCTCGAAGGGAAAGAACATTTCGATCTGGGTGCCGATCCGCTTCGCGAGTACGGCCAGTTCGCGGGCGGTGTCGACCTCACCCCGGTAGGCCGCGAGCTCCGCGCCGCCCGACGCCCACGCCCCGATCACCGGCAGGTCCCGTGAGGTCAGCGCATCCTCGCGGGCGAGCGACAGCAGGGTGGCCGCCTGGATGGTGGCGTGGGTGCCCGACACCCGCCCCACCTGGGCCACCCGCAGGTAGATGATCGCCGCCGTGGCCCGGAGCATCACGCGCGGCTGTGGCTGCGGTCCGACCCAGCCGGCGAGGACACGGGTCACCTCGTCGGCGCGGGCGAGCGCCTCGTCGTACCGCTCACGCTGCCAGGCGAGGTGCGCCAGGCCGAGCAGCGCCTGCGCGGCGTCGATCTGCTCGGCTTGGCCCAGCGCGGCCGTCTCGCCCAGTCGCCGCTCCGCCTCCGCGTCGCCGGTCAGGGCGAGCTGCACGTCCAGCCGTACCCGGATCGACCGCGCGTCCTGCGTGGCGCCGACCAACTCCATGTGTCGGACGCTGCGGGTCAGCCACTCGGCCGACCGGGCATCCCCGCCCGGGACCAGGAACTGCCCGACCGCACCCGCAGCCATCGCCATGCCCCAGTGGTCGCCGGCGGCCTCGAAGCGGTGGTAAGCCTGCTCGGCGTCGCTGATCGACGCCTCCGGCAGGCCGCTGTTCTCCCGTACCGCCGCGCGCGCGAACAGCCCCAGCCCCTGCACGTACGGGTCCGGGTGCGCGACCATCTCGGTCGCGCACTTCAGGCTCTGCTCCACATCGGACGCGTCGAAGCCGGGCAGCGCCGACGCGAGAGCGGTCAGCCGGGACGACACCTCGCCGGCGCGTTCGGTCTGGAGCGTCCGCAGCGCCCGCCGGGCGAGCACGGCGGGCCGCAGGTCGCCGCTGACGCCGGCGTTCACGCTGATCACCACGCACGTCCAGGCCAGCCGGTCGGCGTTGGGCAGTGGCCGGCCGCTCGCCGCGCCGCGCAGGATCGCCGAACGCAGCCGCCGCTGCGGGTCGTCCATGTGCAGCAGCCCGCGCGCCCAGGCGAGGACCTCCAGGTGCAGGCCCCGCACCGACCAAAGGTGGAACAGCGCGGTGGCGACATCGACGGCGGCGGGCTCGTCGTCCGCTCCCATCGCCCACCGCAGGCCCGCGACCAGGTTGTCCTGTTCGGCGGCGCAACGGTGCAGTGCCTCGACCTGACCGGGGCCGATGAAGCGGGCGGCCAGGGCGACGGCCTGCTCCCGCGCCCAGCTGACCAGGCCGGCCATCGCCTGATCCCGGGCACCCGCCGCGTCCAGCCGGGCCTCGCCGTACTCACGGACCGTTTCGAGCATGCGGTAGCGCGGCGGGCCGTCTCCCTCGACAAGGGTCAACAGGGACTGCTCGACGAGGGTCGCCAGGCCGCGACGGACGTCCGGGGCCTGCGCGACGGCGGCGGCGAGGTCCGCGGTGAACGGCGCGGGGATGACAGCGACCCGCTGGAGCAGGTCGCGGTCGGCCTCGGCGAGCAGTTCCCTGCTCCAGTCCACGAGCGCCCACAGGCTCGCGTGCCGCTCGGGCAGGCCGCGCAGGGCGTCGTCGAGCAGCGCGAACCGGTCGGTCAGCCCGGCGAGCACGTCGTCGATCGGCATGTGCCGCAGTCGTGCGGCGGCCAGTTCGAGGGCCAACGGCAGGTTGTCGAGCCGGTGGCACAGGGCGAGCGCCCGCTCGGTGTCCCACGTCGGTACGGCGCCACCGGCCCGTGCGCGGGACTCGACCAGCGCGAGCGCGTCGGCGTCCGGCAACGCGGTCAGCCGGTGCACCAGCTCGCCGACGAGGCCCAGTGGGGCGCGGCTCGTCGCGAGCACCGCGACCTCCGGCGAGGATGCCGCGACCAGGTCCGCGACGACGACGGCCACCGCGTCGAGCACGTGCTCGCAGTTGTCCAGCACCACCAGCCCGTCGAGGTCCGGCGCCACGGCGCGCAGCCGCTCCTCGGGGCTGAGGACCCGCCGCTCCAGGCCCAGGTTGCCGCCGGTCGCCGTGGTGTCCGCACCGCCGAACGCGGCGAGCACAGTGGGCAGCACCTCGTCGGGCGAGCGCAGACCAGCGAGTTCGATCACGCGGACCGCCCGCCCACCCGCTGCCGTACGCCTGGCCACCTCGGCGGCGAGCCGGGTCTTGCCCGCCCCGCCGGTTGCCACGACCGTCACGACGGGTGCCTCGGCGAGCGCGTCGGTGACGGCATTGACGTCGCGCTCCCGCCCGACGAGGGCGGCCATGGGGCGGCGCCACGCGGCGGGCAGCGTGATCCGCGCCTGTTGCCGGGGCGGTGCCGAGACGGGCGGTGCGGTGAGTTCGCCGCGCAACAACGCCAGGTGGACGCTCGTGATCACGGGTGACGGGTCGGTGCCGTAGCGGTCGGCCAGGTCGGCGCGCAGCCGCTCGACCACCTCCAGCGCCTCCGCCTCCCGTCCCTGGGCGGCGAGTACCCGGACGAGCAGGGCGGCGGACGGCTCGTCCGGCGGTGTCCGCGCGGCGAGTCGGCCCAGGTCGACCTCGTCGTACGGGCCCGCGCCGGCGAGTGCCGCCTGCGCCCGCAGCGCGGCGACCTCGGCGAACAGGCGGGTGTCCTCGGCGCTGACCAACTCGGGCACCTCGGGGAACAGGGCCCGGGCCTGATCGGCCAGGATGCGGGCGGCACGGACGTCACCGCACCGGAGGACGGTGCCTGCCTGTTCCACGAGTGCGCGCGCCTCGACCGCGTCGACGGTGATCTCGTCGGCGGGCAGCCGGTAGCCGCCGGGCACCGCGACCACGGGCAGCCCGAGGCGACGCACCCGGGACACGAGCGCCTGGACGGCGCCGGTCGCGTCGTCGGGCGGCACGCCGTCCCAGACGGCGTCGACGAGCAGGCTCACGGAGACCGCCCGCCCCCGCGCGTCGACGAGCGCGCGGAGCACCGCCGCGAGCCGTTCACCTCGAACGGGCTTGCCGTCGACGGCGAGTGGGCCGAGGGTCGAGATGTGCACGGACCCAGCATCCCCCACGCGCGCACGGGCCCGACGAGCACCGGTCCGTCCGGCCGGTCACGGCCCCGCGACCGGCTTGACAGACCGTCATTCAGTTAGGTTAGCCTAACCTCATGCAGAACGAGTTGGCGTCGGTCAACGGGGAGCGCAGCCTGTCCGGCGTCGACCTCCGTCTGGGCTATCACGGTGTGCCGGTGGTTCACGGTGCCGCGATCAACCTCCGCGCGGGTGCCGTCACCGCACTGGTGGGGCCCAACGGCAGCGGCAAGTCCACACTGCTGCGGGCCCTGGCCCGGCTGCACCCGATCGAGGCCGGAACCGTGCACCTCGCCGACGGCGTCACGGCCGCCAGCCTCGCGGCCCGGGAGTTCGCCCGGCGGGTCACCCTGCTCGCCCAGAGCCGGCCGGTGCCCAGCGGCGTCACCGTCCGCGACGTCGTCGGCTACGGCCGCCACCCCTACCGGGGGCGCTGGCGCACCGAGGACCCGGACGGCCCCGCCGCCATCGCACGCGCCATGGACGTCACCGGCGTGGCCGCGATGGCCGACCGTCCCGTCGACGAACTCTCCGGAGGCGAGTTGCAGCGGGTCTGGTTGGCCACCTGCCTCGCCCAGAACACCCCGGTTCTGCTCCTCGACGAACCCACCACGTTCCTCGATCTGCGCTACCAGGTGGAGATCCTCGACCTGGTCCGTGACCTCGCGGACGATCACGGCGTCGCCGTCGGCGTCGTACTGCACGACCTCAACCAGGCAGCCGCGGTGGCGGACGAGGTGGTCCTGTTGCAGCAGGGCCGGGTCCGCGCCACCGGCACCCCGGCGACGGTGTTCACCGAGAACGCCCTCACCGAGACCTACGGGATCCGCATCGAGGTGACCACCGATCCGGTCAGCGGACTGGTCACCACCCGCCCGGTCGGGCGGCACCAGATCCGCGCCCTGGTCTGAACACCCCCATCCACAGCAGAGAAAGACCGTCATGACCCGTACCCGTTTCACCGCCCTCATCGCCGTCGTGGCCGCGCTGACGCTCGGCGCCTGCGGCACGACCGAGAAGACCGCCACTCCCGAGACCTCCGCCTCGGCCGCCGGCTGGCCGGTCACCCTCACCGACAGCCGGGGCAAGGAAATCACCCTCAAGGCCCCGGCGACCAAGGTCGTCGGTCTCGAGTGGGGTGAGGTCGAGATGCTGGTCAGCCTGGGCGTCATGCCGGTCGGCGTGGCCGACCCGAAGGGCTACGGCACCTGGGTCACCTCGGCGAAGCTCGACCCCGGCGTCAAGGACGTCGGCACCCGCGGCGAGCCCAGCGTCGACTCGATCGTCGCCCTCCAGCCCGACCTCATCGTGATGGAGGACGACCGGGGCGCCAACATGGTCAGTCAGCTGGAGAAGTACGCCCCCGTCGTGGTCGCCAAGGGCAGTGACGCCACCGACAACCTGGGCCGGATGCGCACCGACCTCACCATGATCGCGAAGGCGGTCGGCAAGACCGCGCAGGCGGAGAAGCTGCTCGCCGACTTCGACGCGGCCATCGCCGACGGCAAGAAGAAGATCACCGACGCGGGTGCCGCCGGCCGACCGTTCGCCATCGCCGACGGCTGGAAGGAGGGCAGCACCGTCAGCATCCGGATGTTCGGCAAGGGCGCGCTGGTCTCCCAGATCGGCATCCAACTCGGCCTCACCAACGCCTGGACCGGCAAGACCGACGAGGTGTGGGGCCTGGGCCAGACCGACGTCGAGGGCATGACGGTCCTCAAGGACCCGGACATGCACCTCTTCTACAACGCCTCCGACGGCGACGACGTGTTCGCCGACGGTCTCGCCGGCAACGCCATCTGGAAGTCGCTGCCCTTCGTGCAGAAGGGCAACCTGCACAAGATGCCCAACGGCATCTGGACCTTCGGCGGCCCGCTCTCCGGCAAGCAGTACATCGACGAACTCGTCAAGACGTACACGGTGTGAGTGTGCTGAACGCGCCCCCACGCCCGGAGCCGGCCACCCGGCCGGCTCCGGGCGGACGCCTGGCCGTGCCCCGCATCGCCGTCGTCTTCGTCGCCGCGATCCTGCTGCTGCTCGTGGTCGGCGCGGTGCACCTCACCCAGGGCACCTCGACCGTCGGCGCCCTCGACCTGCTGCGGCTCGCGACCGGCGCCGACGACGAGGCGGCCCGCGTCCTGATCGCGTCCCGCCTGCCCCGGCTGCTCGCCGGGCTCGCCATCGGCGTGGCGCTCGGGTTCGCCGGGGCGGCGTTGCAGTCGATCGCCCGCAACCCGCTCGCGTCCCCCGACACCCTCGCGGTCAACGCGGGCGCCCACCTGGCGATCGTCGCCGTCGCCGCGTTCGGCGTCTCACTGCCCGCGCTGCCCGCGGGTGGCCTCGCCTTCGGCGGCGGGCTTGCCGCCGCCGGCCTGGTGATGGCGATGTCCTCCGGTGGGCAGGCCGGCACCACCCGGCTGATCCTCGCCGGCTCGGCGACCGCACTGGCCCTCGGGTCGGTGACCACCCTGCTGCTTCTCCTGTTCGAGCAGGCAACCATCGGGCTGTTCGCCTGGGGGAACGGCTCGCTCGTGCAGAGCGACCTCACCGCGCTGACCCAACTCGCCCCGGTGATCGTCGGCGCCGCCATCGTGCTCGTGCTACTCGGGCACCGACTCGACATCCTCGCCCTCGGTGACGACACCGCCACAGTGCTCGGCCTCGACGTTCGGCGCACCCGGCTCACCGTCATGGTGCTGGCCGTACTGCTCTCCGCCGCGGCCGTCACCCTCACCGGCCCGGTCGGCTTCGTCGGCCTGTGCGCACCGGTGATCGTCAGGCTGCTCGCCCCCGTGGTGCCGGGCGTGCACCGGCACCGCGTCCTGCTGCCGTTGTCCGGCATCGTCGGGGTCATCATCGTGCTCGGCTCCGACGTGCTGCTGCGGGCCGTGATGGGCGGGCAGGCCGGGGTCGACATCCCCACCGGCGTGGTCACCACCCTGTTCGGCGCGGTGATCCTCATCTGGCTGGCCCGCCGGCACCGCGACGCCGGCCCCACCCGTCGTCCGCCCGGCGGGCACGCGGCCGTCCGCTCCGCCGCCTTCCACCGCGGCGTCGTCGCCGTCACCGCCGCCCTGACCGTCTGCGCGGTGGCGGTCGGCATGCTCGCCGGTGACACCTGGGTGCTGCTCGGTGACGTCGTCAACTGGGTCAACGGCAGCACCGGGCCCGCGTACACCTTCGTGCTGGACCAGCGGTGGCCGCGCGTCGCCGCGGCGGTCCTGGCCGGCGCGGCGCTCGCGGTAGCCGGCACCACAGTGCAGGCGGTCTGCCGCAATCCGCTGGCCGAACCCGGCATCCTCGGCATCACCGCCGGCGCCGGGCTCGGCGCGGTCTCCCTGCTCACCTTCGTGCCGCTGGCCGGGGTGTGGGCGGTCTCCGGCGTCGCCGGCCTCGGCGCGATGCTGGCATTCGCCCTGGTCTACGGCCTGGCCTGGCGCGGCGGGCTGAGCTCCGACCGACTCGTGCTGATCGGCTTCGGCGCCTGGCAGGGCGGCATGGCGGTCATCACCTACCTGGTCGTGGCCTTCGACCCGTGGAACACCGGGAAGGCGTTGACCTGGCTGTCCGGTTCCACCTACGGTCGGACGCCCACCCAGGTGCTGCCGGTGGCGATCGCCCTGCTGGTGCTCACCCCGGCCGTTGTCGCCGCCCGCCGGGAGCTCGACCTGATGGCGCTGGACGACGACACCCCCCGCGTGCTGGGCGTCCGACTGGAACGCACCCGGTTGATCGCGCTCGGCGCGGCGGCGCTGCTCACCTCCACCGCCGTCTCGGCCGTCGGGGTCATCGGCTTCGTCGGTCTGGTCGCCCCGCACGCCGCGCGGGCGCTCGTCGGCGGCCGGCACTCCCGGGTGCTCCCGGTGGCCGCCCTGCTCGGCGCGGCGCTGGTCAGCATCGCCGACACCTTCGGTCGGACGGTCATCGCGCCGGCCCAGATCCCCGCCGGCCTGGTCACCGCCATGATCGGCACCCCGTACTTCGTCTGGCTGCTGTGGCGCTCCCGCTCCAAGGCGAGCGCCACCCGGTAGAGCCGCCCGAGTCGAGAGAGGCACCATGACCGAGACCCTGCCCATCGCCCCGTGGCGCGTGTTCGCCGTCACCGTCTGCGCGGTACGCCGCCTGAGCCCGTCCTTCACCCGGGTGACCTTCACCGGGGCGAACCTGGACCGCTTCGCCGACAACGGTTACGACCAGCGGATCAAGCTGGCGCTGCCGCTGCCCGGTCAGGACCGGGCGACCCTGCCGGACGGCGCGGACTGGTACGCGACGTGGCGGGCCCTGCCCGAGCACCTGCGCAACCCGATCCGCACCTACACCGTACGGGCGGTCCGCCCGCACCTGGCCGAGGTCGACGTCGACCTGGTGCTGCACGGCGACAGTGGCCCGGCGACGCGCTGGGCGCGGCGGGCCAGCGTCGGCGACGAGATCGCCCTGGTCGGGCCGGATGCCGGCTTCGACGGCAACCACGGCGGGGTCGAATTTCGACAGTCCACCGGCAGCACCCTGCTGCTGGCCGGGGACGAGACCGCCGTACCGGCGATCAGCAGCATCTGCGAGCGGCTCCCCCTCGACGCCCGGGGCACTGTCGTGCTGGAGGTGCCCGACGCCGCCGACGTGTTGCCGCTGCTCACACCGCCCGGCGTCGAGGTCCGCTGGCTGGCCCGGGGCGCCGACGGGTACGGCAACCGGCTGGTGCCCGCCGTCGTCGCCGCGGCCGGGGAGCTGCTGGCCCCCGGCGCGTCGACGGCCGCCCAGCCCGTGCCGGACGTCGACGTGGACACCGAGATCCTGTGGGAGGTGCCCGAGCAGGTGGCCTCGGCGCCGCTCTACGCGTGGCTGGCCGGGGAGGCCGGCGTCATCCGTAAACTGCGCCGGCACCTGGTCGCCGAGCGGGGTCTGGATCGGCGGGCGGTGGCCTTCATGGGCTACTGGCGTCTCGGTCACTCCGACGCCGCCTAGGGCGTGTGTCGAAGCCCCTGGCCGGCCTGCGACGGCTCGACCGAGGACTTTGACACACGCCCTGGCGCCGCGAGGCGCACCACGCCGGGCGGCCGCGAGGTGCGTCGGAGCCAGTGAGGCGCGTACCGTTTCGGGTCGGACTTGGGGCGGGCCGGCTGGAGCCGGCACGGGATACGGGACGAGACAACGACGCATGACGGTGGACAACATTACCGAAAACGGTCAAGAGGGTATTGACCGAAGCCGGCTGGAGGCCTGCCTCAGCGTCTTCGAGGCATTGGAGGCGCTGCCCTCCGACCACCCCGACGTGGTGCAGGTGCAGCGGGCCACCGCCCGGCTCTACAAGGTGATCAAGCAGCGGCGGCGGGAGGAGCGGCGAGACGCCATCCTCGCCGCCGACCGCGCGGTGACGGAGGCCACGGCCACCGGCGCTCCTGGGCGGATCGACGACGAGACGCAGGGCATTCCGCTCGCGTCCTCCGCCGCGGGCGAGACGGCCGGCTTCCTGCACAATGCGCGCGGCTGCTACGTCTGCAAGCAGCGCTACCGCGAGGTGGACGCCTTCTACCACCAGCTCTGCCCGTCCTGCGCCGCGCTGAATCGTGAGCGCCGTGACGCCCGCACCGACCTGACCGGCCGGCGTGCGCTACTCACCGGCGGCCGGGCCAAGATCGGCATGTACATCGCGCTGCGGCTGCTGCGCGACGGCGCGCACACGACGGTGACGACCCGGTTCCCGCACGACGCGGTCCGCCGTTTCGCCGCGATGCCCGACAGCGCCGACTGGCTGCACCGGCTGCGGATCGTCGGGATCGACCTGCGCGACCCCGCCCAGGTGATCGCCCTCGCCGACGACGTCAGCAGCCAGGGCCCCCTCGACATTCTGATCAACAACGCGGCGCAGACCGTCCGCCGGTCCCCCGGGGCGTACGCGCAGCTCATCGCCGCCGAGGCCGCGGCCCTGCCGGACGGTCCGCTGCCGGAGCTGATCACGTTCGCCAAGCCGGACGCGCAGGGCGGCCCGGTGGGCACCCTGACCGCCGGCCCACAGTCGACGGCGCTCACTCCGCACGCGCTCACCGCGCTGGCACTGACCAGCGGTTCGGCCTCGCCGGAACGGATCGCGGCGTCCACCGCCATCGACGCCGGCGGGCTCGTGCCCGACCTCGACTCGGTCAACAGCTGGGTCCAGCGGGTCCAGGAGGTGGACCCGGTCGAGCTGCTCGAAGTGCAGCTGTGCAACGTCACCGCGCCGTTCGTGCTGGTCAGCCGGTTGCGCCCGGCGATGGCCGCCGCGTCGGCCCGCCGCAAGTACGTGGTGAACGTGTCGGCGATGGAGGGTCAGTTCGGCCGCGGTTACAAGGGGCCGGGGCACCCGCACACCAACATGGCCAAGGCCGCGCTGAACATGCTGACCCGTACCAGCGCCGAGGAGATGTTGACCGACGGCATCCTGATGACCAGCGTCGACACCGGCTGGATCACCGACGAACGCCCCCACCCGACGAAGATGCGGCTGGCCGACGAGGGCTTCCACGCCCCACTGGACCTGGTCGACGGCGCGGCCCGGGTGTACGACCCGATCGTCCGCGGCGAGCAGGGCGAGGACCTGTACGGCTGTTTCCTGAAGGACTACGCGCCCTGCGCCTGGTGATCGCCCCGAGCGACGAGGATGATCGCCCGCACCAACAAGGAGAAGAACATGTCAGCTGACCGTGATTCGTGGCCGACGCTCGACGAGCTGCTGCGCGAGGAGAACGAGCTGGAGCTCGCGGGCCTGTCCGAGACCGACGCGTACGAGCTGGGGATGCTCGCCGTCGCCGCCGCGACCGAGCAGCGGCTGCCGGTCTCGGTGGGCGTGTGGCGGGCCGGGCGGCAGCTGTTCCACTGTGGCCTGCCGGGGTCGACGGCGGACAACGACGCGTGGCTGCGCCGCAAGGGGCGGGTGGTGATGCGCTTCGAGCACTCCTCGCTCTACATGGCCCGGCTGTGTCAGGACAAGCAGGTGACGCTGGCCGAGCGGTTCGGTCTGCCGGCCTCGCGGTACGCGGCGGCCGGGGGCGCGGTACCCCTGCGCGTGCGCGGCACCGGTGTGGTGGGCTGGGTCGGTGTCTCCGGGCTGCCGCAGTTGGACGACCACCGTTTCGTGGTCGACATCCTCCGCAAGCTCCCCCGATAGGGCGTTACCGGCGGCCTCGCAGGCGAGGCCGCCGGGTCACTCACTCCAGGGCCTGTTTCATAGAACTGGCCGGCCTGCGGCGGGCCCGGACGACGACCGGCGGCGTTGCGGTTTCGTCCGGATACGACAACGGTATCCGGACGAAACCGCGCCCTGCCGGATCGCCGCCCGGACTCCGCCTCGGCTCGACCGCCCGTATGAAACAGGCCCTAGCTGTTCTGTCCAGAGAGGTTGGGGACGCGGCTGGCGGGTGGGCCGCCGATTGCGGTGTGGTGGCGGTGGTGATTGTAGGCGTGGAGCCAGGCGGGT
>NZ_JBITGE010000051.1:0-37306 GCF_044456785.1 Micromonospora sp. NPDC050795
ACGCCGCTTCCGGCATCGCCAACCTCCACAACATCATCCTCACCGGCTGACCACCGAGCCGGCCCCGGACAACGCCCTCACCCAGTTACGAGACGCCCCTTAGGATCTCGGTGCGACGGGGTCGGAGATTAACGGGCGGGAAGGTAAGGGTGAAGCTGCCACCCCGTTCCACCCGCGTGGAAGGCCCGGGAGGCTGGTAGGGAAGGTGTGTCGCAAAGTGAGATCCCTTAGTCGCCCAACCTAAGTATTGCTGCCGCTTGTAAGGCCCCCAGAGGCGGGGAGGGGCGGGTAGAAGCCTCTCTAGGCTAAGGTCCGCCTGGCTCGGATGAAATTCGGCAGCGTCTGCCTCGCCAGCAACATAGAGTTTCACTTCAAGCTGTTGGTAATTCCTGGCAGACCTGTTGATTACCCGAAAGGTCGGCGGCTTAATTAGGCTTGCCGCAGCAGACAGCATAGCCTCTGCCCAAACGTCTTGAACTTGCTTAAGGTATAGAGATACTTGCGCCTCGTACTCCTCTTCGGAGCGCTCCTCTGGGATCTCACGGTTAAGTCCGTAATCCATAGAGGGAAGCCTGGTGTATCTGTCTACTGCGCTACCCAGTCCAGCATATGGCCCACTCGATGGACTCCTCGAACTTCTTCTAAGAGGTTCCATCAAGCGTATGCGCTCGGAATCGGCGAATCTTTTCGCGTCAGCCGGTGACCACTTGGATCGTGATAGCGGCTGGGGACATTCCACTACGACGGCAACATCGAGGGTTTCCTTAATTGGGCTGGCCGCAAATCGTTCCGCTAGCCGGCGGACGTCCCTATGATCGGGCGGAACCAATCGCGCCATCTTCCGAACGTACACCTGACCGTCGCTGATTACATCACATGCTTTTCGAAAGGAGTGTGGCGGGTCTCCCCACCGTGGCGGATTAACTTCGATAATAGAATCTGCATGCCTTGGTACTGGGTCCAGTGTGGCTGCCAAACAGGCCCGTCGCTGCCGATATAGTTGGCAATCATCTGGTCCAAGTCGGCGTTATCCACTTGGTCTACACCTGCCACGGAACCCGGATCAATGCCGATGAGGAGGATGCCTATGCCGCCGACTGTCAGTGCAGCTTCGTTAGGATCACGGTTAGCCATCGCGATGATTGCTTTCGAAACAATCTTCGCCATCTGTTCTTTGGAATGCAAGTCCAGGCTGGACTTCCACTCCAGCCAAGTTTGCTCATCGCTCTGCTCTGCGTTGTAGACCGCGTCGAGCACTGCGAGCCACTCGCTGGGACGAACGGGGCGACGTGTCGTGTCCATATTGAGCACGCCTCGACTGTAGCGGTCGAAAGTCGCTGTCCACACGGCCGATCTGCCTGCTCAGGCTGCATAGACGGCGGTCGCGTCGTCACTGCGCTTGTTACGCGCCCACCTCATGCAGGACGGGTCGGCGGCTTCGATAGCGCGGACTTGGCTGATCAGCTTGGTCGGGCCGTCCTCGACTAGGACGTCGAGCACGTCGGGCCAGTCGAGCAGACCGAACAGGGCGACCAAACATGCTGCTCCGTCGGTCAGCACGGCGACCCGCCGGACGTTGTCGAGTGGCACTTCTCCGGTGATCGCGTGTCGAGCGGCGAACGGTTCCGCAGCTGCCACCCAGTACCCGCCGGGCTGGTTACGAGTGGCCAACTCGGCGTGCTTCATCCGCAGCAACGCCGCCTGCTTCTCGGCATATCCGAACGGGTACCGGTCGGCCTCGTCGCGTTCTGTGCGGAAGGTCTTGTCGACCCGGTCATCAGTAATGACCTTGATGCCATCGACAGTGTCGATCAGCACCGTGACGTCACCGAGCACCAAAATTTTCCAAGGCGGTGTCCTTAAGCCGCAGCAACGCCGTGGCGGCCGAAGGTGTACCCGGGTGGCTGAGGTCGCAGGTGTCTCGGTGCTGGTCGGCGGTGAACCGGATGCCGTACATCAGCGCGTTGACCAACTCCGAGTCGCGGTCGGCCGCCAGGCCGGCGAGAGCAGAGCCAAGCTTTGCGGCGTACCAGGCGATGCCGTGAACGCAGCCGGTGCCGGTGCGGGCAGTGGCACCGTCCAGAACCACGATCAGCTTCTCGCTGGCCTTGGCCCAGTCCTCGTTGGGCGACTTCGGGTTGCCGGCTTCCGAGGCGGTCGAGACGCGCATCAGGCCACGCCTTCGCTGCGGTAGATCGGCGTCAACGCGTCGACCTTCTTCACGGGCCCGCTTTTCGGGTCGTCTCACTGCTGACGGGCGCTCGCACCGAAGAACTACGAGCCCTCACCTGGTCACACGTCGACCTCGCCGGCAAGCCAGACAACGATCCCCCGGTGCCGCCATCCATTCAGGTCTGGCGCTCGGTCCGCGCCGACGGAGACACCAAAACCAAGAAGTCGCGTCGCACCCTGGCACTGCCGGCCCGGTGCGTCACCGCGCTCACCACCCACCACGAGCGCCAGGGCCAGCCTGCCGCTGACCGCCTCGTCTTCGCCTCAGCCGCCGGCACGGCCCTCGATCGGCACAACGTGCTTCGGGCTTCCGCCCCGTCGTCGCCACAGCGGGCCTCGACCCGCGCGACTGGACTCTCCGCGAGCTGCGGCACAGCTTTCGTGTCCCTGCTGTCCGACAGCGGCATGAGCCTTGCACAGATCGCCGACCTCTGCGGCCACTCCGGCACGACGGTCACCGAGAGCGTCTACCGGCACCGACTACGGCCGGTGCTCCTGGGCGGGTGCAGTCGCCATGGACCGGATCTTCGACGCTGAGGCGTAGTCACTCAGTTAGTCACCCAGGTACGACAAAGGGGCCGTCTCGATCTTCCGAGATGGCCCCTCACCTGCGTCGGGACGGCCGGATTCGAACCGACGACCCCTTGACCCCCAGTCAAGTGCGCTACCAAGCTGCGCCACGTCCCGCCCCCGCGTGGTTTCCCCCGCGGCAGCCGGTACAGCTTAGCGCAGCAGCCCCGGGCCGTCCGCACAGGCCCCACCGGCATCGCGACCTGGCCGAACCACCGCACAGAGAACCACCGCACCACCCCCAGAGCGTCCTAGGAGGGTGGGGTTGGGTAGACGAATGCCGGATGGGCAGGAGCGCCCATCCGGCATTCGCGGAGCAGGACGGCAGAACGGCAGACGCGTCAGCCGTGTGCCTTGCCTCGGCCGCCGGGGCCGAGCTTCTTACGCGGGCGGACGGAGATCTCGATCGGGCTGCCCTCGTACCCGAATTCCTCGCGGAGCTTGCGCTCGACGAAGCGCTGGTAGCCGGCGTCGAGCGGGCCGGTGGTGAAGAGCACGAACCGCGGCGGCGCCACCCCGGCCTGCGTCGCGAACAGGATCCGCGGCGCCCGCCCACCACGCACCGGGTGGGGGGTGGCCTGCACCAGCGCGGTGAGCCACTGGTTCAGGTGCGCGGTCGGCACGCGGGTTTCCCAGCTGGCCAGCGCCTTGTTCAGGGCCGGGGCCAGCTTGTCCACGGCCCGGCCGGTCATCGCCGACAGGTTCAGCCGGATCGCCCAGGGGATGCGGCGCAACTCCCGGTCGATCTCCTTGTCCAGGTAGTACCGACGGTCGGCGTCGACCAGGTCCCACTTGTTGAACGCGATGACCAACGCCCGACCCGATTCGGTCACCATCGACAGGATCCGCTGGTCCTGTTCGCTGATCGGTTCGCTGGAGTCCAGCAGCACCACGGCCACCTCGGCGGCCTCGATCGCGCCGGCGGTCCGCAGGCTGGCGTAGTACTCGGTGCCGCTGGCCTTGCCGACCCGCTTGCGCAGCCCGGCCGTGTCGACCAGTTGCCAGGTCTGACCGCCGATCTCGACCAGGCTGTCGACCGGGTCCACTGTGGTGCCCGCCACCGAGTCGACGACCGCCCGCTCCTCACCGGAAAACCGGTTCAGCAGGCTGGACTTGCCGACGTTCGGCCGCCCGACCAGCGCCACCCGGCGCGGCCCACGCGGGCGGTTCTCCACGATCGCCGGTGCCTCCGGCAGCGCGGCGAGGATGGCGTCCAGCAGGTCGCCGGAGCCGCGCCCGTGCAGGGCGGACACCGGGAACGGCTCACCGAGGCCGAGCGACCACAGCGACGTGGCCTCCATCTCGACGGAGTTGTTGTCCGCCTTGTTCGCCACCAGGATCACCGGCTTGGCGCTGCGCCGCAGCATCTTCACCGCGGCCTCGTCCACGTCGGTGGAGCCCACCATCGCGTCGACCACGAAGAGCACCACGTCGGCGGTGACGACCGCCGTCTCGGCCTGCGCCGCGATGGCCGCGGCCCGGTCCTTCGCGTCCGGTTCCCAACCGCCGGTGTCCACCACGGTGAACGCCCGGCCGTTCCACTGCGCGTCGTACGGGACGCGGTCGCGGGTCACGCCGGGGACGTCCTCGACGACCGCCTGCCGGCGGCCGATGATCCGGTTGACCAACGTCGACTTACCCACGTTGGGGCGACCGACCACGGCCACCACCGGCTGCGGGCCACTCGGTTCCTCGACGGCGACGTCGGGCTCCCGCAACTCCACCCAGCCAGCACCCTCGCTCATGCCGTTCCTCCGCTTCGCTCCGGACCGCCATGAGACACAACCGCGCCGCTCATGCCACGCCCCGCTCGGTGAGCAGGTCGCGCATCCGCGCCACGACCTCGTCGATGCCCAGCTCGGTGGTGTCCAGCACCACCGCGTCGGGCGCCTGGGCCAGCGGGTTGACCTTGCGGGTCGAGTCGAGACGGTCCCGCCGGGCCAGATCGGCGGCCGTGGCCGCCACGTCGGCGGCGTCCTCGGCGCTGCGCCGGGCGGCACGGGCCGCCTCGGAGGCGGTCAGGAAGACCTTCAGGTCGGCGTCCGGCGCCACGACCGAACCGATGTCGCGACCCTCGACCACCATCCGACCAGCGTTGGCGATCATCTCGCGCTGCCGGCCGACGAGCAGCTCACGGACAGCCGGCACGGCGGCGACGGCGGAAACCGCGCCGGTCACCTCAGCCCCACGGATGTCGGCGTCCACGCCCACACCGTCGACGGTCACGCCGTACCCCTGCGGGTCGGTGCCGATGCGCAGGTCGACCTCGCCGGCGACCTTCGCCACCGACGCGGCGTCGGTGAGGTCCACGCCGGAGCGCAGCACGGCCCACGTGATCGCCCGGTACATCGCCCCGGTGTCCAGGTAGCGCGCACCGATGCTCGCGGCGAGCCGCCGCGACACGGTGGACTTACCCGACCCGGACGGCCCATCCACAGCGACCACACATCGCCCGAACCGTACGTTTTCCTCCACCGTGTCCTCCTCAGCCCGTACCTCACGGATCGCCCGGTGAGCTGGCGCCGCAAGCGGTTGTCAATCGTCATCAATCATGCCCGGGTGCGCTGTCGAACCCGCGCGCGCCGCCGCCGGAGGCGACCCACGCCACCCGGGCGGCCGCGTCCCGGCCATCGGTGGAGCCTACCGGCTGCCGTACCCCGAACTCGGGGGTCAGTCACCCACCGCGTTGAACAGGGCGGCGACCTCGGCGTTCGTCAACCGCCGGATCCGTCCGGTCCGCAGTTCACCCAGCCGGATAGGACCGATCGAGGTACGCACCAGCCGGGTGACCGGGTGCCCGACCTCCTCCATCAGCCGTCGGACGATGTGCTTGCGGCCCTCGTGCAGGCTGAGCTCCACCTGGGCGGATTTACCCAGAGTGTCCACCACCTTGAACGAGTCGACCTTGACCGGCCCGTCCTCCAGCTCGACGCCGGCCAGCAGCCGCTTGCTCAGGTTGCGTGGGATCGGCCCGACCACCTCGGCCAGATAGGTCTTCAGCACCTCGTACGAGGGGTGCATGAGCTTGTGCGCGAGGGTGCCGTCGTTGGTGAGCAGCAGCAGGCCCTCACTGTCCGCGTCGAGGCGCCCCACGTGGTAGACCCGCTGCTCCACCCGGTTGCCAATGAACTCGGCCAGCTCGTTGCGCCCCTTGTCGTCCGCCATCGAGGTGACCACTCCGCGCGGCTTGTTCATCGCCACGTAGACCAGGCGAATGTCGACCTGGAGGCGCTCCCCGTCCACGTGGATCACGGAGGTGGCCGGGTCGACCTTGTCGCCGAGCTTGGCGACCCGCCCGTCCACGGTGACCCGGCGGCGGAAGATCAGGTCCTCACAGGCGCGCCGGGAACCCACGCCGGCGGCGGCGAGCACCTTCTGCAGGCGCTCAGCCCCCTCGTAGACGGGCGCGTCGGGTTTCGGGGAACGGTTATCGGGTCGCATCAGCAAGCTCTTCTACGTCGTCGGGCAGGAAGGGTGCGAGGGGCGGCAGCTCGTCGACGGTGTTCAGCCCGAGCTTCTCCAGGAACAACGTGGTGGTCCGGTAGAGGAACGCCCCACTGTCCGTTTCGGTGCCGCACTCCTCGATGAGGCCACGGGTGACCAGCGTACGGATGACCCCGTCGCAGTTCACACCCCGGATGGCTGAGATTCGCGAACGGGTCACCGGCTGCTTGTACGCAACCACGGCGAGCGTCTCCAGCGCCGCCTGGGTCAGCCGCACGGACTGCCCGTCCAACACGAACCGCTCAACGTACGTAGCGTATTCCGGCCGGGTGTACAGCCGCCACCCGCCAGCCGCCCGCCGCAGCTCGAACCCGTGCCCGGCCGCCGTGTAACCAGCGGCGATCTCGTCGAGCATCGGCCCGACCCGCTCGGCGGGCTGCTCCAGCACCTGGGCCAGCACCAGCTCGCTGACCGGCTCGTCGACGACCAGCAGGATCGCCTCCAACGCGCCGCGCAGCTCACTGTCGGACAGCTCGGGCGCGGGCTCCGGCACGACCGTCGCCCGCCGCCGTCCCGCCAGCTGCCGCCGGGGTACGCCCGCAGCGTCCCCCGACTCCCCCACCGTGCCGTCCGTCACCGCACCGGGGTCCGGGCCCGCCGAGCCCACGTCGCCCGCAGCCGCCTCACCGCGATCCGGCTCACCCGGGCCGCGACCTGGCTCACCAGGGCCCACCTCGTCGGAGGCCACCTCAAGGAGATCGGGCCCACCTGCGGCCACCTCGACCGGGCCTGGGCCACCTGCGGTCACCTCGACAGTGCGCGGCTCACCCGGGCCCGCGTCGTCTGGGCCCCGCCCAGCCGGGTCGCCCTGCGCGGATCCCGGCACGACCACGTCCGGCTCGGCGGCTACTGGCTCCGGTCCGGGCGCTGCCGCTGCGGGCTCGTCGGTCTCCGGTGGTGCGGCTGACCCGTCCGGCTCCGTGGGGGTGTCGGCGGCGGGCGGGCGGGGGCGGTCCCACGGGGGCACCCAGGCGGCGGCCTGGTCGGCCAGCGAGTCCCGACGTTGCTCGTCACTCATCCCGCGCACCCTCCGTCGTTCCCGTCCCGTCCGGCCCGCCGGCCTCCCCCGTCGGCACACGGTCAGCCCACGCCGGGTCACGCTCAGCCTCCGCCGGCTCAGGACCCGCCCCCGCCAGTTCAGGCGCCGGTGACTCCGGGTCGGCCGGACTGCCGGCGTACTCGTCGACGTGCAGCTCGGTGTCGCCGTCGGCCGGGCCGGTCCACCGCACGGTCAGCTCCTCCAGGGCCTGCTCCTGCACGAACGACACCAGGCCCTCCCGGTACAGCTCCAGCAGCGCGAGGAACCGGGCCACCACCTCCAGGGTGGCCTCGCAGTCCGCGCAGAGCAGCGAGAACGTGGCGGTGCCGGCGCGGCGCAGCCGGGCGGCGAGGATCGCGGCGTGTTCCCGGACACTGACCCGGACCATGTGCACGTGGGCGATAGAGACCTCCGGCACCGGCTTCGGGGTCATCGCCTTCACGGCCAGCTTCAGCAGCCGCTGGGGGCCGATGCCGAGGACCAGGTCGGGCAGCGCCTCGGCGTAACGGGCCTCCAGGCTCACGGCGCGCGGGTAGCGTCGGCCGCCGACGGCCTCCAGCTCGGCGATGTGCGCCGCCGCCTCCTTGTACGCCTTGTACTGCAACAGCCGGGCGAAAAGCAGGTCCCGTGCCTCCAGCAGGGCGAGGTCGGCCTCGTCCTCCACCTCGGCGGCGGGCAGCAGCCGGGCCGCCTTCAGGTCGAGCAGGGTCGCGGCGATGAGCAGGAACTCGCTGGCCTCGTCCAGATCCCAGTTGTCGCCCATCGCCCTGATGTAGGCGATGAACTCGTCGGTGACCGTGTGCAGGGCCACCTCGGTGACGTCGAGTTTGTGCTTGCCGATCAGTTGCAGCAGCAGGTCGAACGGGCCGGTGAAGTTGGCCAGCCGCACCGTGAACCCGCTGGCAGCGGAATCGACCGGCGGCACACCGTCGACCACGGCCGCGTCGGCGGTCTCGGGTGGGTCGAGGGGTGGCGCGGTCACCGGACGACCGTAGTCCACGAGGCGGGCACGGGACGTTCCGGCTACCGCTCCGACTGGGCGGCGATCACCTCGCGGGCCAGCTGACGGTAGTTACGTGCCCCGGAGGAGGCCGGGTCCATCGTCGTGATGGGGGCACCGGCCACGGTGGACTCAGGGAACTTCACCGTCTTGGTGATGACCGTCTGGTAGACCTTGTCGCCGAACGCCTCCACCACCCGCTGGAGGACCTGGCGGCAGTGCGTGGTGCGGCTGTCGTACATGGTGGCGAGGATGCCTTCGAGCTCCAGGTCGAAGTTGAGCCGCTCGCGCACCTTGTCGATGGTGTCCAGCAGCAGTGCCACACCCCGCAGGCTGAAGAACTCGCATTCGAGGGGGATGAGCACACCGTGCGCGACGGTCAACGCGTTGATCGCCAGCAGGCCGAGTGACGGCTGGCAGTCGATCAGGATGTAGTCGTACTCCTTGCGGACCGTGCGCAGGACCCGGGCCAGGGCCATCTCCCGCGCGACCTCGTTGACGAGCTGGATCTCGGCGGCGGAGAGGTCGATGTTGGCCGGTAGCAGGTGCAGGCCCGCCACGTCGGTCTTGATCAGGACGTCCTCGGCGATCACGTCGTCCTGCATGAGCAGGTTGTAGACGGACAGGTCGAGGTTGTGCGGGTTGACGCCCAGGCCCACCGAGAGCGCGCCCTGCGGGTCGAAGTCGACGAGCAGCACCTTGCGGCCGTACTCCGCGAGGGCGGCACCCAGGTTGATGGTGGTGGTCGTCTTACCGACGCCACCCTTCTGGTTGGCCATCGCGATGATGCGCGCGGGGCCGTGCCGGTCGGTGGGCATCGGCTCAGGAATGGGCTTGCGCATCGTGTAGGCAGCCGGGTCCGCAGGACCCAGGTCCGCGCCGAGCGTGGCCTGCTGCTCGCGGAGCTCCGACGTCCAGGTCTCGGCACGGTCACCGTTGCCAGCCATGTGCTCGTTGCCCCCTCCCGACGACCCACCCGGCGTCGGAGCCGTCCGACGTCCTTCGCGGCGCCGCTGCGCACCCCGGTCGTGTTGCTCCAGGAGGTCCGCGCCGATGCCGACTGTACGCCACCGACCAGCAGGGGGTTCGGCACCGGCCCGGCGTGTCGGCGTCGACCGCTACCGGTTCAGCCCTGGGCGCGGGGATGGGCGGTGGCGTACACCTCGCGCAGCCGCTCCACGGTGACCAACGTGTAGACCTGGGTGGTGGTCACCGAGGCGTGGCCGAGCAGCTCCTGGACCACCCGGACGTCGGCGCCGCCGTCGAGCAGGTGGGTGGCGTAGGAGTGGCGCAGGGTGTGCGGGGAGACCGCGGCGGGCCCGTCGACGGGCAGCCCGGCCCGGTCGGCGGCGCGGCGCAGGATGCCCCAGGCGCCCTGGCGGGACAGCGCGCCACCGCGGGCGTTGAGGAACACCGCCGGGGTGCCCCGGCCGGCGGCGGCCAGCCCGGGACGGGCCCGGACCAGGTAGGCGCGGACGGCGTCGACGGCGTACCCGCCGATGGGCACCAGCCGCACCCGGCCGCCCTTGCCGCGCAGCAGCACCGTGCCGTCGTCGGTGTCGAGGTCGTCCACGGCGGCGCCGACCGCTTCGGAGATGCGCGCGCCGGTGCCGTACAGGAACTCCAGCAGCGCCCGGTCGCGCAGTGCGAGGGGCGCGTCGTCGCCGGTCGCGGTGATCGGGCCGGCGGTCTCCAGCAGCCGGACCACGTCGTCGACCGGTAGCGCCCGGGGCAGCCGCCGGGGCGGCGTGGGCGGGCGGACGTCGCGGCTCGGATCGGCGCCGGCCAGGCCCTCGCGCACCGCGAAGCGGTGCAGGCCGCGTACCGCGCTGGCCGCGCGGGCGGCGGAGGAGACAGCGAGGGGCGGGTGCGCGTCGTCGCCGGCGCGCAGCCGCGCCAGGTGCGACTCGACCAGGCCGGCGCCGACCGACGCGAGGTCGGTGACGCCGGCGTCGGTCAGGGTGGCGAGGTAGCGGTCCAGATCGCGGCGGTACGAGGTGAGCGTGTTCGCGGAGAGGCCACGTTCGACGGTCAGGTGGTCGAGGTAGCCGCGAACGGCACGGCGCAGCGCCGGCGTGGGTGCTGTGCCCACGCCGGCGGAGTCCGTGCCGCCGGTCAGCCCGCCACCGTTCAGCCCAGCACGTCGGCCAGCGGGAGCACGTCCATGCCGTGCGCCTCGGCGACCGGGCCGTAGGTGACCTGACCGGCGTGGGTGTTGAGGCCCAGCGCCAGCGCCGGGTCGTTGCGCAGCGCCTCACGCCAGCCCTGGTTGGCCAGTTCCAGGGCGTACGGCAGGGTGACGTTGGTCAGCGCGTAGGTGCTGGTGTTCGGCACCGCACCGGGCATGTTCGCCACGCAGTAGAAGATCGACTCGTGGACCTTGTAGACCGGGTCGGCGTGGGTGGTGGGGCGCGAGTCCTCGAAGCAGCCGCCCTGGTCGATGGCGATGTCGACGAGCACGCTGCCCGGCTTCATCCGGGAGACCAGCTCGTTGGAGATCAGCGTCGGGGCCTTCGCGCCGGGCACCAGCACCGCGCCGATGACCAGGTCGGCGTCGAGCACGGCGCGCTCGACCTCGTACGCGTTGGAGGCGACGGTCTGCAGGTGACCCCGGTAGATCGCGTCGGCCTGCCGCAGCCGGGCCACGTTCTTGTCCAGCAACAGCACCTCGGACTGCAGACCCAGCGCGATCGCGGCGGCGTTCATGCCGGAGACACCGGCGCCGATGACCACGGTCTTGGCCGCGTACACGCCGGAGACACCGCCGGGCAGCACACCGCGCCCACCACCGGTACGCATCATGTAGAAGGCGCCAACCTGCGGGGCGAGCCGGCCGGCGACCTCGGACATCGGGGCGAGCAGCGGCAGCGACCGGTCGGGCAGCTCGACGGTCTCGTACGCGATGCCGGTGACCCGGCGGTCGATCAGCGCGTCGGTGCACTCCTTGGAGGCGGCCAGGTGCAGGTAGGTGAAGAGCACCTGCCCCTCGCGCATCCGGTGGTACTCCTCGGCGATCGGCTCCTTGACCTTGAGGACCAGCTCGGCGGTCTCCCACACCTCGTCGGCGGTGGCGAGGATCGTCGCGCCGGCGGCGGCGAACTCCTCGTCGGTGATGCTGGAGCCAACCCCGGCGCCGGACTCGACGAAGACCTGGTGGCCGCTGCGGGTGAACTCGTTGACACCCGCTGGCGTGATCGCCACGCGGTACTCGTGGTTCTTGACCTCGCGGGGGATTCCGACCTTCACGATGCAGACACCTCTCTTCGGGGCTGCTCTCCCCCGACTGCTCGGTGCCACGACGGCCCCTTTGCCGCCGCGGTACACCGGTCCTGCGGCGGCAGTCTAGGCGCGCCCGGGGCCGCCGCGAGCCAGCACAGTGACACCCGGTGCCCGGGTGTCCTGACGATGTGTCAGGGCACCGCCGAGATTCGGCGGTCGAGCGTCACCTCAGCCAACAGGACAATGTTTCACCACTATCGTCCCATCTGCCGGGCGGCGGTGCGGACAGCCGGCGAGTGGATCACTAATGTGTCCGCCCATGACCACTCCTCCTTACCAGCCCGGTTACCCCGAGCCGGGGTACCCCCAGGGCGTCTCCGACAAGAGCAAGATCGTCGCGGGCGTCCTCGGCATCCTGCTCGGCACCTTCGGTGCCGGTCGGTTCTACACCGGACACACCAAGATCGCCGTTCTCCAGCTCGTCGTGAGCGTGGTGACCTGCGGCCTCGGCGCTTTCTGGGGCCTCATCGACGGCATCCTCATCCTGGTCAACGGCGGCACGGACGCGCAGGGCCGTCCGCTGCGCGACTCCTAGACCAGCAAGCGGAAGGGGCCCCGCGGTTGACCGCGGGGCCCCTTCGGCGCGTACTCCCCCGACCGGCTGGACCGGCGGCGACGCTCAGCGCGGCAGCGGCGCGTCCGCCCGACGCAGAGACGCGAAGCCGGTGTCCCGGGCCCGGGCCGCGGCCAGCAGCCCGGCCACCGCGGACGCGTTGGTGATCTCACCGGCCGCGACCATGGCGACCGCCTCGTCCAGGTCGATCCGGACGACCTGGAGGTCGGCCTCCTCGTCGTGGCGCTCGTGCCGCTCGTCGGCCGGCACGTCGGCGAGGTCGCGGGCCAGGAACACCCGGACGATCTCGTTGGTGAACCCCGGCGAGCTGTGCAGGTCCACCAGCACGTCGACCCGCCCGGCGGTGAGGTCGGCCTCCTCGGCCAGCTCCCGCAGCGCGGCCACCGGCAACTCCTCGCCGGAGACGTCCATCAGACCGGCCGGCAGCTCCCACAGGTGCCGCCCGACCGGGTGCCGGTACTGCCGGATCAGCACCACCTGGCCGGCGTCGTCGAGCGCCACCACGGCCACCGCCCCGACGTGCCGGACGAGGTCACGCAGCCCGGTCCCACCGCCCGGCATGGTCACCTCCTCGGTGACCACGTCGAAGATCCGCCCCCGGTACCGCTCCTGCCGGGAACGCACCTCGTAGCGGTGCTCCAGGTTGCTCACGCCGTCGCCTCGCTGCGCTCGACGACGGCGTGCGGCACCCCACTGAGCCTGCTGGTTCGCTCGCTGCGCTCGCTCACGACGCCGACGACGCCTTCGTCGCGGCGCCGTTGCGGGCGGCCTTGCGCGTCGTCGGGGCCTCCGCCGCCGCGTCCAGGTCGACCGGCAACTGGTCGGCCTGCGAGTACGTCACCGCGGCCTTGACGAACGAGGCGAACAGCGGGTGCGGGCGGGTCGGACGGCTCTTCAACTCGGGGTGCGCCTGGGTGGCCACGAAGAACGGGTGCAGGCTCCGGTCCAGTTCGATGAACTCGACCAGCCGGCCGTCCGGCGAGGTGCCGGAGATGTGCAGGCCCGCCTTGGTCAGCGCGTCCCGGTAGGCGTTGTTCACCTCGTAGCGGTGCCGGTGCCGCTCGCTGATCTCGGTGCTGCCGTACGCCTCGGCGACGATCGAGCCCTCGGTCAACGTCGCCGGGTACGCGCCCAGCCGCATGGTGCCGCCCAGGTCACCCCGACCGGCGACGATGTCCTCCTGGTCGGCCATCGTGGCGATGACCGGGTGGGCCGCCTGCTCGTCGAACTCCACCGAGTTCGCGCCGTCCAGGTCGGCCAGGTGCCGGGCCACCTCGATGGTCATGCACTGCAGGCCGAGGCAGAGGCCGAGCAGCGGGATACCGGCCTCCCGGGCGTACCGGGCGGTGCCGATCTTGCCCTCGATGCCGCGGACGCCGAAGCCGCCGGGGATGAGGATGCCGTCCACGCCGGCCAACGCCGCGGCGGCACCGGCCGGGGTGACGCACTCGTCGCTGGGCACCCACGTGAGCTGCACCCGGGCCCGGTGGCCGAAGCCGGCCGCCCGGATCGCCTCACTCACCGACAGGTACGCGTCGGGCAGGTCGACGTACTTGCCGACCACGGCGACGGTGACGGTGTGCCGGGGGCGGTGCACCCGCTCCAGCAGGTCGTCCCAGCTGGCCCAGTCCACGTCCCGGAAGGAGAGGCCGAGCCGGCGCACCACGTACGCGTCGAGCCCCTCCCGGTGCAGCACCTTCGGGATGTCGTAGATGCTCGGGGCGTCCGGGGCGGCGACGACCGCCTCGGCGTCCACGTCGCAGTAGAGCGACAGCTTCTCCTTGAGCTTCACCGGGATCTCCCGGTCGCAGCGCAGCACGATCGCGTCCGGCTGGATACCGATGTTGCGCAGCTGCGCCACCGAGTGCTGCGTCGGCTTGGTCTTCAGCTCACCCGAGGGCGCCAGGTACGGCACCAGCGAGACGTGCAGGTAGAAGCAGTTGTCGCGGCCCAGGTCGTGGCGGACCTGACGGATCGCCTCGAGAAACGGCAGCGACTCGATGTCGCCGACCGTGCCACCGACCTCGGTGATCACTACGTCGGGCAGCTGGCCGTCCTCGTCCGGGTCGGCCATCGCCAGGATCCGCGACTTGATCTCGTTGGTGATGTGCGGGATGACCTGGACGGTGTCGCCCAGGTACTCGCCGCGCCGCTCCTTGGCGATCACGTCGGAGTAGATCTGACCGGTGGTGACGTTCGCCTTGCCGGACAACGCCCGGTCGAGGAACCGCTCGTAGTGCCCGACGTCGAGGTCGGTCTCGGCGCCGTCCTCGGTGACGAACACCTCACCGTGCTGGAACGGGTTCATCGTCCCCGGGTCCACGTTCAGGTAGGGGTCGAGCTTCTGCATCACCACGCGCAACCCGCGCGCGGTCAGCAGGTTGCCGAGGCTGGAGGCGGTGAGGCCCTTACCCAGCGAGGAGGCGACGCCCCCGGTGACGAAAATGTGCCTGGTCGTCCGTGCTGATGGGGCCAAGGCCTGCTCCCGTGTCGTCTGTCGCGGTCATGCAGACCGCCGTGCTTGATCAGCAAAGTGATCACGCGATCCACGGGATTCGACGGTAACACCTCCCGGGCGGGTACCCGCAGGCCGCACCCCGGCCGCGACACCTCCGGGCCATCCGGATGAGGCCCGACGCTCAGGACGCGGCAACCTCCGTCGATGACCGGGAGACCTGCCGGGGCGGCACGGGCACCGTCGGCGCGGCGTCCGGCGTCGACCCGCTCGCGGTCGGCTCGGCCGGTTCGTCGGCGTCCCCCCGGCGCTCGCCAGCAGCGTCCGACACCGGGTGGACAACCGTCGCCGGTGCGCCCGGGGGCGGGCCGGCGATCGGACGGGGATGCACCGCACCCAGCGGCCCCCCGCCGCCGGTTGGACCGTCCCCGCCACCGGCCGGGCCGACCCCGCCGGACCCCGAGTCGTCGTCGGCGCCGTTGGCGCGGGAGCGGGCGGCTACCGGGCGGGTCCGGTCCGCGGCGTGCCCGAGCACCCGCAGCGACGCCAGGGCCGCCATCGGCACCACCAGGGCGGCGGCAGCACCCATCACGTCCAGGGCCGCGCCGTCGAGCACACCACCGAGCACCGCGGCGACCACGGTGCCGGCCAGCGCGGCCCGGACCGCCGGGTAGATGCCGAACAGCCGCATCAGCCCACCCCACGGCTGCAACAGGGCGAACCACACCAGCAGCCCGGCGGTCAGCGCCAGCACCGTCAGCGGGCTGTTGACCAGCGTCTCGAAGTTCTCCGTGCTGGACCGGTGCACGGCGAATCCGCCGGTGCCGTCACCGAGCGCGGACAGGAACCGGCCCAGGCTGCCCCGCTCCGCGGCCGGACGCCGCAGGTCCACCACCGCGAACCCGATACCGACCGCCAGCGCGGCCATGGTGGCCCAGGCCAGCCGGCTGACCGTCAACCAGCCACCGGCGCTGATCACGGCGGCGACGCTCACCCCGGCGGTGAGCGCGATCGCGCCGACCGGGTCGGCGCCCAGATACGGGCTGCCGACCACCACCACAGCGAGGCCACCCACCGCCACCATCACCGCCGGCCGCCAGCCCCGGTGCACCCGTTGCGCGAACCAGCCGCCGGTGACCAGCGCACCGGCGAGGAACACTCCCAGCCCCACAGTGCTCAGCCCGGCGTACCGGCCGCCCTGCAACGCGGAGTAGCCGACCACGCCGTTGAGCTGCAGGCGGGACCCGGTGAGCACGTCCAGCCCGACCACGAGCGTGGTGAGACCGGCCACCGCTCCCAACAGCCCGAGGGTGTTCGCGTACCCGGGGGCGAACCGCACCGCCGCGGTGCCGGCGGCCACCAGCAGCGCGGTCACCCCGGCGAAGATCCACCCCGGGTGCTCACCGCGCCACCAGGGCACCGCGTCGGTCAGCAGCGCCGCCGGCACCGTCAACGCCGCGGCGACCAGCAGCAGCTCCATCACCGCCACGATCCGCCCGGAGACGGGCGTCGGACCGGCCGGACCGGCGTGCGGACGGGCCCGGCGCAGCAGCGGCAGGATAGCGACGGCCAGCAGCACCTGCACCCCGGCGAGCAGCGTGAAGAACACCCCGGAGACGGAACGCTGCGCGGCCGCCTCCCGGTCGGCGTTCGCCGGCGCGTTGATGGCCTCGGCCAGATCGGCGGGACGACCCCCGGTGCTGACCGCCGGACGGCCGAGGAAGAGCCGCTCCGGCATCGGCCGGCCCAACGCGGCGAGGGCGGTCGGCGCGAGGTCGACAAGTTGCAGGTACCCGTCCCGGCCGGTGCTGGCCGACGTGAGCCACCCCCGCTCCCAGCCCGGCCCGTCGGCTACCGCCACGTGCAGCCGCGCCGGCTGGGTGGTGTCGGAGATCCCCGCGACCAGCACCAACGACCGTGGGGGTCGCGCCGCCAGCACCCGGGCCAACTCGGCGTCCGCCGCGCGGGCCTCCTCGGCGCGGGTGGCCGGGTCGGCCCCCTTGACGGTGCCGAGGTCGACGATGCTCAGCACACACGAGCCGAGCAGCGGCCGCGGGTCGGCCGGCAGCCCCGAGGCGTACCGGTCGACGCGGCCGAACGGTCGGGCGGCGGCCACTGCCGCGCCCGGACCCACGGCGACGGAGCACCGCACCGACTCGGACAACGAGCCGGGCATGGCGCCCCAGGGCAGCCGCTGCTGGTTGTACTGGACCACGCTCTCCTGGTCGGGCAGGTTCGCGCCGATGCCGTCGGGTTGTTCCACAGTCACCGCCGCCGACGGGCAACCGTCGACCGACCGGCTGCCGTTCCACGCGGCGAAGCTGCCCGCGCCCACTGTCAGCCAGCCGTCCACCGGGCAGGTGGGCCGGTGCGCGGACCGCACCGACAGGGAGCCGATCGAGCCGTCCTGGGCCATCCGCCACAGCGTCGGGGTGCTCTGCGGATCCACGTCGTCCCAGCGCAGCCCGGCGATCCCGGCGAGCACCACGAAGTCGGCGGTGCGTTGCGGGATGCCCTGGGGTGGGCGGGCGGCGAGCGCGGTGACGCCCAGCGCCACCACGAGCACTGTCAACAGGGCGGGGGCGATTCGGCGCAACATCACCGGTGTCCCGTTCTCGGGGCGTCGGAGCCCGGGGCGGCCGCCGGACCGCCCGGGTTCCCGGCCAGCTCGGCGTAGAGGGCGGCAAGCGTGGCGACGGTGTCCGCCTCGGTCGGCCACGTCGCCGCCCGTTCGAGGCCGCGCCGGCCCCACTCCGCCCGCGCCGCCGGGTCGTCCAGCAACGCGCGTACGGCCGCGTCGAGGGCGTCCACGTCACCGGCGGGAACCAGCGTGGCGGCGTCGCCGACCAGGTCCGGGAGCCCGCCGACAGCGGTGGCCACCAGTGGCACACCGGCGCGCAGCGCCTCCTGGGCGAAGAGTTGCCGCGCCTCCCAGTCGCTGGTCACCACCGCCAGGTCGGCGCCGGCGAGCAGGTCGGCCACGTCGGTGCGGTGCCCCAGCAGGGTCACCGGGGCGCGGGCGGCGGAGATCCGCGCGGCGAGCGGCAGATACGCCGGCCCGCTGCCCGCGATCACCACGACCGGCGGCGGGGTACGCGTACGCCAGCGGGCCGCCGCGTCGATCAGCACGTCGTAGCGCTTCTGCGGGTGCAACCGACCAACCGAGACGATCAACGGCTGGTCCGGGCGGACGCCGAACTCGGCGCGTACCGCCGCCGGGCGTCGACGCGGCGCGGGCAGCGTCGGCGCGGCGACCGGGGCGAGCCGGGCGTCGGCGGCACCCACCTCGGCGGCCCGCCGCACCAGGTCCGCGGAGGCACCGAGCGCCACCCGCACACCCCGGGCGACGACCCGTTCGACGAGCCGGGACACCCCGCCCCGCAGTCCCCCGGCGAGCACCGCGTTGTGCCAGGTGACGATCAGCGGGACGGCCGGACGGGCCAGCACGGCGACCAACCCGGCCCGCAGCCCGTGCGCGTGCACCACGTCGACGGTGGCCGCGGCGAGCGCCCGCCGCAGCGTGAGCACCGCCCGCGCGTCGGCCGGAGTCGGACTGGCCGGGATCTCCACCGCCTCGAACCGCGCACCGACACCGGTGAAGTCGAACTGCTCCTCGGTGGCGGCAGGCCCGCAGACCAGGACTGTGGTGCCGCCCGCGACGAGGCCACGGGCCACCGAACGGACGTGCTGGCCGACCCCGCCGGTGCTGGACGCGAGCACCAACGCGACGGTGCCCGACCAGCCGGCGGGCAGAGGTGGCTCAGTCATCGCGTCGCCGTCTCCTTCCCGTCGCCCCGCTGCGCGGAGCCCGCGCCCGGTGTCGGCGCACCGCCGGACGGCCCCCGCCGGCCCAGACGCCGCAGCACCCCGGCGAGCAGCGGCTGCACGTCCCGCCGGTCGACGAACCAGACCACGGCGAGGAACACAACCCCAACCAGAACCCCGGACAGCATGCCCTGACCGAACGCCGCCGCCGTCGTCGGGGTGCCGCCGTCCGACTGGTCGAGCCAACGGCTGAGGCCCAGTCCGGCGAGCCCGGCGAGCACACCGGCGAGGCCACCGGCCGCTGCGGCCCGTGCCGCTCCCGCGAGGGCGGGACGGCCGGCGCTGCGCCGCACCGCCAGGAGCAGCAGGGCGCCCAGCACCAGCATCCCCACCGAGTTCGCGGCCGTCACCGCGAGCACCCGGTCGCGCAGGGGCAGCACCGCGCCGAGCAGCAGGACCACGGCCGGCACCACCAGGAAGCCGACCGCCGTGGCGAGCGTCGCCGCCCGGGTCTCGCCCCGCGCGTAGAGCGCCCGGGTGAGCACCGCGAAGAGGCCGTAGCCGACCAGGCCGGGGGCGTACCCGATGATCGCGGCGGCGGCCGTCGACGCGGTGTCCGCCGGGAAAAAGAAGTGCCCGACCGGCCCGGCGGTCCCGACCAACGCGGCCGTGCCGAGGCAACTGAACAGGAGCACACCACGCACGGCCGGCGCCAGGGTCGCCCGGTAGGTGCGCTCGTCCCCGGCGGCCCGCGCCGCCGCCAGGGTCGGGTAGGCGGCGATGGCCAGCGGCACCGCCAGCACCGCCCACGGCAGCAGGTAGACGGTCTGCGCCAGGTTGTAGACGCCCGGGTTGCTCCGCGCTCCGGCGGTGACCTGGTTCAGGCTGACGATCAGCGCGATCTGCTGGGTGGTGACGGTGACCGCGCCGGCCACCGCCAACCCGCCGACCCTCGCCCGCGCGTCGGCAGGGAACCCGAAGCCGGGTCGCAGCCCGAGGCGCAACCGGCGGACCGGGATCAGCAACGACAACGACAGCACCACCACGCCGAGGGTGGTGCCGCCGGAGAGCAGCAACTCACCGCCGGCGCTGACCCCGCCGACCGTGGCGTACCGGCCCTGCGTGACGGTGAACCCCAGGTACACCAGGATGACGGTGAGGCTGGACAGCAACGGGGCGAGCACCGGCCAGGCGAAACGACGGTGGGCCTGGAGCACCCCGGTGAGCACGATGCCGACCCCGTACAGCGGCAGTTGCGGCGCGAAGACCCGCAGCATCCGCACGCCGCTCTGCTGCTGGGCGGTGGTCAGGTGGTGGCCCAGCGACTCGACCACCGGGCCGGCCAGCAGCACCACGAGCAGCGCGAGGGGAACCAGCAGGGCCAGCGTCCAGGTCAGCAACGCGCCGGTGGTCCGGGCCACGGCCGTCCGGTCGCCCGCCGCGACCGCACCGGCGAGCAGCGGTACGACGAGGCTGGCCAGCGCACCCCCGGCGACGATCTCGAAGATGAAGTTCGGCACCGCGTTGGCCACCACGTAGGTGCCACCGAGGTCGGTGGGCGCCAGGCTCCAGGTGAACACGGCGGTACGGCCGAAGCCGGCGAGTCGGCTGGCCACGGTGAGGACGGCGATGAGCGCGGCTGCCCCGGCCAGCCGGCCGGCGCCGGCGAGGGGTGCCGGTCTGGTCACGTCAGTCGGCGCGTCGGCCCAGTGCGTCGAGCTCGCGAAGCCCCGGGGTCCGCTGGATCACCGCGGTGAAGCTGACCTTCTCGCTGGCGGCGGTGAGCCCGGCCAGGACGGCGAGCAGACCGGCCCGGCCGAGCGGGCCGGTCCGGGCGGCGAGCGCGACGCCGAGCACCGCCCCGAGCGCGTTCGCGCCACTGTCGCCGAGCATCACGTCCTCGGCCAGGTCGTCACGGAGCAGACCGGCGGCGGCGCCCGCCGCGCCCGCGGCGATACCGCCCTGCGGGCCGCCGGTCAGCGGCGCCGCGAGCAGCAGCCCGGACTTGAGGGCGCGGCCCGGCCGCAGGTCGAGCAGGTTGAGCAGGTTGGCCGTGCCGGCGATCACACCGGCGCCGAGCAGCACGTCGACGCCCCGGCCGAACGCACCGTGCCGCTGCCGGCGCGGGTGCGCGGCGACCCGGGGGTCGGCGGCGAGCAGCGCGGCGGCGCCCAGCCCGACGGCGCCCACCCCGACAACCTTGACCAGACCGGCGGTGACGCGCCCCTCGCGCAGCGCGGCGAGGTGCCCGGCGAAACCCTTGGCCGCCTTCTGCTCCGGCCGCGCGCCGACCACGTCGTCGTACAGGCCGACACCGCCCGCGCCGAGACCGGCGACCAGGGCGGCCCCACCGGCGGCGCCGCCGGTGGCACCGAACGCGCCGGCGGCGGCAGCGCCGGCGGCGAGCGCCGGCCCGGCGGCCAGGCTCACCGTGCGGCCACGGAAGTTGGTGCGGTCCAACGCGGGCCCGGCCGGCGAGGTGCGCGCCTCACGCAACGCGTAGCGGGCCGCCGCGGCGCCCGCGCCGGCGATCAACAGCCGACCCAGGGCGCTCACGCCGTCACCTCGCCGGCTCGGTCACGCGTCACCTGGTCGGATCCGGACACGGGGGTACGTCGTTCGCTCACTGGGGCAGTCTAGGCAGCAGCGACGCGGCGTTGTCGCCGACGCCGTACTGCCCGGCCTTCTTCTCGGTGAGTTGCTGCACCAGGGCGAGGGTGGTGACCACCTGGCCCTGCACGGTGTTGGCGTTGTCGACCGTGGAGATGGTCTGGGCGAGCACCGGGTCGCCGCGCACCACGCCGACCAGGTTGCCGCCGACCGAACCGTTGCCGGCCACCACGATCGAACCGGTGCGGTCGAACTGCTCCGCGACCTTGACCACCGACTCGTCCCGCTTGTCGGAGTCCTTGTCGACGTACGGCTGGCCGCTGACCACGACGACCGCCTCCGCCGAGGCGGTCACCTTGTTGCTGTCGGTGGTCAGGTAACCGGCGTTGTTGTACGCGGCGAGCACCGCCCGCCGGTCGGCGTCGCTGACCGGCGCGACGCCCTGGGGCCGGTCCAGCAGGACGCTGGCCAGCAGCGCGCTGGAGGTCTCCACGCCGTGCCCGTTGCCCGGCAGGCCGGTGGTCTGCGCGGTCGGGCGGGCGGCGGTGACGGCCAACTCCAGCAGGTTGGAGTTGTTGTCCGGGTTGATGAACTTGTCCTGCAGGTCGACCTGGCCGGTGATGGTCGCCCCGCCGAGCTGGAGCTTCTTGAGCACGCCCTCGGTGTGGTCGCGCCCGTTGGGCAGGCTGAGCACCACGACCCGACGCCCGGTGAGGGTGCCGGGCAGGAGAATCTGAGCGGTCTCCTCGGCGAACTCCTCTTCCAGCGCGAGTTGCTTCTCCATGTTGCTGACCGTCTGACGCCAGTGTTGGTTGTCCTTGCGCAGCCCGGTGACCTGCCCCTCGAGCGAGTCGGCGACCGGGCCGTTGAGGGCGGCTGTGCCGACCACCAGCCCGATCGCCAGAGCCAGGAAGACCGCGGTGAGGGACACCACGTGGTAGCGGAAGTTGATCACGCTTGCAGCCTCTTGATCGGTCGGGAACTAGAAGAGCCGGTACAGCTGGAACACGAAATTGTCCCACCACTCGGCGACCACGCCCAGGTACGCCTTCCCGACTGTCGACACGGCCACCGCGGACGCCATCGCCGCGATCGCCGACAGCACCAGCAGCAGCAGCGACGAGCCGGAGATGCTCTGCCGGTAGAGCCGGCTCACGCCCTTGGCGTCGACCAGCTTGCCGCCGACCTTCAGCCGGGTCAGGAACGTCGAGGCCATCCCGCCGCGACCCTTGTCGAGGAACTCGACGAGGGTCGCGTGGGTGCCGACCGCCACCAACAGCGAGGCGCCCTTCTCGTCGGCCAGCAGCATGGCCAGGTCCTCGCTGGTCGCCGCGGCCGGGAACGTGATGGCCGGCACACCGAGGCCGTTGACCCGGGGCAGGCCCGGCGCGCGCCCGTCCGGGTACGCGTGCACGATCACCTCGGCGCCGCAGCGCAGCACGTCGTCGGTGACCGAATCCATGTCCCCGATGATCATGTCGGGGGTGTAGCCGGCCTCGACCAGGGCGTCCGCGCCGCCGTCGACGCCGATGAGCACCGGCTTGAACTCCCGGATGTACGGGCGCAGCACGTCCAGGTCTGCCTTGTAGTCGTAGCCGCGCACCACGATCAGGCAGTGCCGACCCTGCATCTGGGTCTCGATGTCCGGCACACCGACACCGTCGAGCAGCAGGTCGCGTTCCTGACGCAGGTAGTCCATCGTGTTGGCGGCGAACGCCTCCAACTGCACCGACAGACCCTCCCGGGCGTCCGCCATCGCCTTGCCGACCGACTCGGCGTCCTGAAGGCTGCCGTGCGCCACCGGCTCGTCACCGGCGAAGACCGTGTTGCCCTCGATGCGCACCTGGTCGCCCTCGCGGATGCGCTCGAAGACACTCTCCCCCAGGTCGTCCAGGAGCGGAATCCCGGCGGCGATCAGCACCTCCGGGCCCAGGTTCGGGTAACGACCGGAGACCGACGGCTTGGCGTTGAGCACCGCCGCGACCCCGACGGCGACGAGCGAGTCGGCCGCCACCCGGTCCAGGTCGACGTGGTCGATGACCGCGATGTCACCGGGGCGCAGCCGACCGACCAGGCGTTTCGTCCGGCGATCAAGGCGCGCGGTGCCGAGGACTCTGCCCGGTTCGGCGTTCCGGTTCCGGCGCAACGTGGGTAGACGCATCGTGACCATCCTGGCATGTGAGGCAGGCTTTTCTGTCGCGACATGCCTGAGCAGGGCCGCCTACCCAGGGAAGCACACACCGGCACAAGCCGGTGTGCTTGCGCTCACAATACGCGGCGTCACAACCGCCTTTCCTTGGCGGCCACTGCCAGAAGCTCCTCGGCATGGGCGATACCCAGATCCGAATCGGGCAAACCCGCCAGCATGCGCGCCAACTCCCGCGCCCGCTCGGTGTCCTCCACCACGCGCACCCCGCTGGTCGTCACCGCGCCGCCCGTGTCCTTCGCCACCACCAGGTGCCGGTCGGCGAACGCGGCCACCTGCGGCAGGTGCGTGACCACCAGCACCTGGTGGCTGCGGGCCAACCGCGCCAACCGGCGGCCGATCTCCACCGCCGCCTGCCCGCCGACCCCCGCGTCGACCTCGTCGAACACCAACGTGGGCGGGCCACCGGAGCCGGCGAACACGACCTCGATGGCGAGCATCACCCGGGACAACTCACCGCCGGAGGCACCGCGCTGCAACGGCAACGACGGCGCGCCAGGGTGGGCCAGCAACCGCAGCTCCACCTCGTCACCGCCGTCCGGCGTGACACCCACCTCGACCCCGTTGACCGCCAGCGTCGGCTCGGCCCGCCCGGCCGGACGCGGCAGCACCGCCACCTCGATCCGCGCGTGCGGCATGGCCAGCCCGGCCAGCTCGACGGTGACCTGGTCGGCGAAGCGGACCGCCGCCTCCTGCCGGGAGGTCGACACCCGCCCGGCCAGATCGGCCACCTCCACGGCGAGCCGCTGGCCCTCCCGCTCCAACTCGTCGAGCACGTCGTCGGACATGTCCAGATCGGACAGTCGGGTACGCGCCCGATCAGCCCAGGCGATCACCCCGTCGACGTCGTCGGCGTACTTGCGGGTCAACGCGCGCAGCGCCGCCCGCCGCTCATAGACGTGCTGCAACCGGGCCGGGTCCGCGTCCAGCGTCGCCAGGTACGCCGACAGCTCCGCGGACACGTCGGTGACCAGGGTGGCCGCCTCCTCCAGGCGGGCCGCCAGCTCACCGAGCGCCGGATCGGTGCCGGACTGCGCCTCCAGGGTCCGCCGCGCGGTGCCGAGCAACGCCGCCGCGTCCGGGGTCTCCTCGGCGGCCTCCGCACCACCGGCCACACACTGCTGGGCGATCTGCGCGGCCGTCCGCAGACCCTCGGCATGCTCCAGCCGCTGCGCCTCGGTCTTCAGCTCGTCGTCCTCACCGGGCTGCGGATCGACCCGGGTGATCTCGTCGAGGCCCAACCGCAGCAGGTCGGCCTCCTGGTTGCGCTCGCGGGCGTTGCGCCGACGATCCGCCAGGTCGTCGACGACCCGACGCCACCCCGTGTACGCGTCGCGCAGCGCGTCGAGCAGCTTCTCGTGCGCCGGGCCGGCGAACCGGTCCAGCGCGGCCCGCTGCTCGGCCGGGCGCAGCAACCGC
The DNA here is from genome assembly GCF_044456785.1 of Micromonospora sp. NPDC050795. Taxonomy (NCBI): domain Bacteria; kingdom Bacillati; phylum Actinomycetota; class Actinomycetes; order Micromonosporales; family Micromonosporaceae; genus Micromonospora; species Micromonospora sp. NPDC050795. The sequence continues at coordinate 24,654 of NZ_JBITGE010000051.1, forward strand.
AGTTGGTCGGACTGGCCGTGCACGGCCACCGCCTGCTCGCCGACCTCACCGAGCATCGACACCGGCATGCTCCGACCACCGACGTGGGCGCGCGAGCGCCCCTCCACCGTCACCGTGCGGCTCAACAGCACCGAGCCGTCCTCGTCGGGCTCCCCGCCGGCCTCGACGATCCGCGCGTGCACGGCGTCGCCGACCCGCCCGTGCAGCCGCAGCCGCCCCTCCACCACCGCCCGACCGGGTTGGGCACGGACCCGCCCGGCGTCGGCCCGGCCGCCGAACAGCAGGCCGAGGCCGGTGACCACCATCGTCTTACCCGCACCGGTCTCGCCGGTGATGACGTTCATGCCGCCGGTCAACGGCAGCGTGGTGTCCTCGATGACGCCCAGTCCGGTGATGCGCAGCTCTTCCAGCACAGCCACCGACAGTAGACGCGAGGCCCGACACTTGACCAGCCGACGGGCCCGGGTCAGGCCCGTACCCGGCCGACGTACAGTTCTGCCCCGTGTTGGACGTGATCGGCCTGACCTCGGCTGAGGAGGAGCTCTACCGCTGCCTGCTCCAGCTCACCACGGCCCGCATCGACGAGTTGGCCCGTCGCCTGCACCGACCCCGGGAGCAGGTCGCCGCCCAGGTCGAGGCACTGCGCGGCAAGGGCCTCGTGCAGCGCAGCGACACCGACCCGGACGCCCCGCTGCGACCGACCGCCCCGGACGTCGCCCTCGGCGCGACGCTGCTGCGGCGTCAGGAGGACCTGGAGTCGGCCCGCCGACTCGTCACCCAACTGGCCGAGGAGTACCGCTCCGGGCTGCGCCGCCACCACGTCGACCATCTGGTCGAGGTGATCACCGGCGCCCGGGTCCTTCGGGACCGTCTGCGTGACCTGCAGAACTCGGCGCGTACCGAGGTGCTCTGGTTCTGCCGGGCCAACCCCCTCGCCATGGCCGGCCCGGAGAACGTCGAGGAGTTCGACGCGCTGGCCCGTGGGGTGAGCTACCGGGCCATCTACGAACGTGACCTGCTGCTGGAACCGGGCGCGTTGGCCGACCTGGCCAAGGGGGTCGCCGCCGGGGAACAGGCCCGCGTCCTGGACCGGCTGCCGGTCCGACTGGCCATCGTGGACGCCCGCACCGCCATCTGCCCGTTGGTGCCCGACCGCGACGGCGGCGAACCGAGCGCCGCCGTGATCGGTCGCAGTCAACTGCTCGACGCACTGCTCGCCCTCTTCGAGAGCCACTGGCGGGTCGCCACCCGGCTGCGCCTCGACGACCCCCTCGCCGTCGCGGCCCCCGAGCCTCGACGGCCGGCGCCCGCGGACCAGCCGGGCGACGGTTACCAACCCGACGCCGACGAGGCCCGGCTGCTGTCGCTGTTCGTGGCGGGCGTACCGGACAAGTCCATCGCCTCCCAGCTCGGGGTGAGCCGGCGGACCGTGCAACGGCGCATCGCCGACCTGATGGCCGCCGCCGGCGTGGACACCCGGCCCGGGTTGGCGTTCCAGGTGGCCCGACGCGGCTGGCTCTGACGCGTCGAGGGTCCGCCGTCGACCGACGGCGGACCCCCGTCCGGCAGGGGCGGGACGGCCAGGCCGCCCCGCCCCGCCCGATCACCGCAGACCGTACGCCTGGAGCACCGTCTGGTCGACGGTGTTCCCGACCCGGTCGGCGGCACGCACCCGCAGCGACACCGTTCCGCGCCCCGCCGGCACGGTAGCGGTGTAGCGGGTGCCCGACCCCGTGGTCGGCGCATTGCGCCAGGTGACGCCCCCGTCGAAGGAGACCTGCACCCGGACGCTGGCACCGGTCGGCCTCGGCGCCCCGGCCGGCTGCCGCAGGGTCAGCCCGAGCTGGTGCGGCCGGTTGCCGCGGACCGTGCCGCGCAGGTCGGCCGGCACCCGGTAGTCCACCTGGAGCAGCGACAACGGCGTGGCGGCGTCGCCCGCCGGTCGGGCCGAGGCGAACTCCCAGGCCGTGCTTGTCCGCGTGCCGTAACGCCACTCGACCGAGGACCGCTGGGTGGTCACGTCCAGGCGGTACCGGGCGGCCCCGGCGGTCGTGGGCACCGACGCCCACCCCTCGGAGAGGTCCGCGATCTGCTGCCCGTTGCGGCTGACCCGGGCCGTGACGGTGTCCGACTCCTCACTCTCGCCGGCCACGCTGTAGTGCCCCTCGGCGTCGACGAACTCGGGCACCCGCAACTCCAGGTTGTCACCGGTGCGGGTGGGCACCGGCGCACCGCTGGCCGGGACGGCCGGGCGGAGCACCGGCGCGTGCCAGGTCTCGGTCACCCGGTCGTCGGCGGCGTAACGCCGCGGCTGCTGGGTCAGACCACCCGTCAGCTGCCCCCACTGCATGAACATGACCTTGTGCAACACCCGTTGCTGCCACCAGTTGTCCCCGGAGCTGACGAACTCCCGTCGGGTGGTGCCGGTACGGACCAGCCGCTGGTTGTCGTTCCAGGAGGTGTCCTGCCACGGACGCCACCCGAACCGCTGCTCGCTGGCCCACTCCCCGCCGACGTTCCCGTAGTGGGTGGTCACCTCGGCGGTGTTGCGGTCGGTGACCTTGTGCAGGATCCGCTCCGGGACCCGGCCCGTCGAGACCTGCCACACGTCGTACAGGTACGGACTCTCCACCGTCAACGTCAGGTCCAGCGTCGTGTGACGCTTCCGGACCGCCGCGATGATCTTCTGCCCGTCGTCGTACGCCACCGCCATCGACGGGATCGGCAGCCGGTCACCCAACGGGGTCCACGACGTCCACGCGCTCTGGTCGGCCGGTCGGACGATCAGCGCCACCTTCGCGCCAGCGGCCGCCGCCGCCGCGATCTGCTCCTCCTCCGAAGCGTCCGGGGTGCTGGTGAGCAGCGCCGCGGCGCCGCGCACCCGGGTCAGCTCGGCGGGGGTGCCGGTGCCGGCCCAGACCAGCGGCAGCTTGCGCCGCTCGGCCGTCGCCGGCGAGTAGCCCATCAGGTTGATGTCCAACGGACCGGACACCCCGCTGATCGTCGCGTCCACCATCGGCGCGACCAACTGCCAGCGCGACGCGAACTCGAACTCGCCCTGGCGTACCGCACGGGTCGGGGGGACGTTGACCTGCTGGATGGTGCTGAAGGTCATCACACCGTGGTCGACCTGCCGGCCGTTGCCGAAGACCCGGTGCTCGTAGAAGCTGATCGTCGAGCGCTGCTCGGAGGGCTTCGGCGTCTCGATCCGCACCGGGGTGCCCTTGCGCGGGTCGAGCACCACCGTGAGGTCCCGGTCGACGAGCAGCTCCGGGTCGGTGACCAGGGTGATCTGCTCGTCCAGCGGGGCACCGTGCTCGATCAACGCCTGGACCAGGTAGGGGCCCTCCTCGACCTGGAGTTGCACCTCGCCGCCGACCCACCCGAGCCAGTCGGATTCGGGCTGCTCACCGAAGAGGGTGAGCACCGACGCGAGACCCGGCTGGCCCTGCATGTCCAGCGCCCGCACGGTCACGGTGTGCAGCGGGCCGCTGAGGGTGAGCGCGACAGCGGTGCGCACGGCGACGCCGTCCGCGCCGGTGGCCACCAGCCACCCGCTGTGCACACCCCGGTCCAGCTTCGCCGGGTCCGCCCGCAACGGCACGGCGACGCTGCCGCCGGCCGGCACCGTCACCTCGACGCCGCCGACCGTGACCCCGTCGGTCTCGGCCGCACGGGTGTCCAGGTTGCGCAGCTCCAGGGCCAACCGCAGGGTCTGCGGGGCCGTGCCACCGTTGGTGTACGTCACGGCCCGCTCGACCGGCACGCCACCGGTGCTGAGCCGGCCGAAGTCAGCGGTGCCGGAGGAGTACACCCGCTGCCCGAGTGCGCGGGCCACGTCGACCCGACCGGCACCCTGCTCGAAAACGGTCAGCGCCGGGTTCGCCCTCGTGGTGCTGACCAGCGCGTCCTTGAGCTTCGCGGCGGACCAGTCGGGGTGTTCCTGGGCGAGGATCGCCGCCGCCCCAGCCACGTGCGGAGTGGCCATCGAGGTGCCGGACGCGGTCGTGTACGCGTCGTCCACCGGCGTACCCATGGCGGTGCCGGCGGCCCGGGCGGCGACGATGCCCACGCCCGGCGCGGTGATCTCGGGCTTCAGGCCGTTGTCGCCGAGGCGCGGGCCCCGGCTGGAGAACTCCGCCAGCTCGTCGGCACGGTCCACCGCGCCGACGGTCAGCGCCGCCGCGGCCGCGCCGGGCGCACCGACGGTCCGCGCGGCACCCGAGTTGCCGGCGGCGACCACGAACAGCGCGCCGGTCTCAGCGGTCAGGTCGTTCACCGCCTGGCTCATCGGGTCGGTGCCGTCGGTCGGGTCGCCACCGAGGCTCATGCTGACCACCTTCGCGCCGGAGTGGGCGGCCCACTCCATGCCCGCGATGATCGACGAGCTGTAGCCGGAGCCACCATCGTCGAGCACCTTGCCGACCAGCAACCGCGCACCCGGGGCCACGCCCTTGCGCAACCCGTCGGACGCCGCCCCGCTGCCCGCGATGGTGGCGGCCACGTGGGTGCCGTGGCCGTGCCCGTCGCGGGCGCTGCCGCTGCCGGAGAAGTCCTGCGCCTCGGCGACCCGACCGGCCAGATCGGGGTGGGTGGCGTCGACGCCGGTGTCGAGCACCGCCACCTTCACGCCGGCACCGTCGCGGCCGGCGGCCCAGGCGATCGGAGCGCCGATCTGCGGCACGCTGTGCTCCAGCGTCGGGCGGACCTTCCCGTCCAGCCAGATGCGCGCGACACCGGCCCCGAGCCGGGCCGGCGAACCGGCGGTCACCCGCTCCCCGGGCGCGCCGCGCAGCGACGTCCACAGGCCACCCAGGTCACCCTTGCCGACCCGCAGCGCCGCGCCGTTGATGCTCTCCAGCGGACGCGCGTCGGTCGCGCCGGCCAACGGCCGGACCCGTCCGGCGGCCGGCTCCTGATAGCGGACGATCAGCGGCAACGCGCCCTGCGCGGCGTCGCCGTACCCGTCGGCCGCCAACTCCTGCACGTCGAACAGGTCGGGGTCGAGCACCCCCGCGGCGAGGTACGGCATGACGTCGCTGGGCAGCACCCGCAACCCGCCGTCGGCCTCGACAGTCTGGAAGGCGATCCGGTCGCGCCCCGGGCCGGGGTGCACGGTGGCGGCGACCCGACCGGGTGCCGCCTGCACCAGGTCGACCTGGTCGCCGGTGATCAGCGTGATACGGACGGGTGCGTGCTGGGCGGGCGTGCCCGACGTCGGGCCGGTGGGCCGGGCGGGCGGGTCGGCGGACGCCGGTGCGGCGACGCCGACCACCAACGCGCCGACCGCGCCGACGGCGAGCCAGCGTGGGGACCAGTGCATGCGATGGGCTCCTCTACTCCTCCAGGCCCGCCATCCGTAGATGAGGGCCGATCGGAGTCTGCGTCGGAGCGTGTCACCAGGTCACTAGTCGCCCGCCGCCGCAGCGGCGACATGTCGTCAGGTGGACAACTGACATCCACCGACCGTGTGCACCACCGTCACCGCCGGCTGCCACGCCAACCGTGCACGGGCAGACCGAACTTGGCCACCAGCCGGTCGGTGAACGGACGAGGGCGCAGCCGCACGATGCGTACCGGCAGCGCACCCCGACGCACCGTCACCCGCGCGCCCGGCGGCAGGTCGTAGACACGCCGGCCGTCGCAGGAGAGCACGGCGAGGGTCGTGAACGGGTCGACGGTGATCACGAAGGTGGACGTCGGGGCCGTCACCAACGGGCGGCTGAACAACGCGTGCGCGCTGATCGGCACCAGCAGCAGCGCCTCCACCTCCGGCCAGACCACGGGGCCGCCACCGGAGAACGCGTACGCGGTGGAACCGGTGGGCGTGGCGCAGACGACACCGTCGCAGCCGTACCGCGACAGCGGACGACCGTCCACGTCGACGAGCAGCTCCAGCATCTGGGCCCGCTCGCCCTTCTCGATGCTGATCTCGTTCAACGCCCAGGACTCGATGGTCGGCCCACCGTCGAACTCTGCCGTGACGTCCAGGGTCAGCCGCTCATCGACCGTGTAGTTACGGCCGACGACGTCCCGGACGGCGGTGTCCAGATCGTCGATCTCCGCCTCCGCCAGGAAGCCCACCTTGCCGAGGTTGATGCCGAGCAGCGGCGCCTTCGCGGGTCGGGCCAGCTCGGCGGCGCGCAGGAAGGTGCCGTCCCCACCGAGCGCGAAGACGATCTCGGCGCCCTCGGCGGCCTGCGGGCCGGCGACCGGCACCACGCCCGGCAGGTCGAGGTCCTCGGCCTCGTCGGCGACCACCCGTACCTCGAAACCGGCGTCGATCAGGTCGGCGGCGACCGACCGGGCGTGCTCCGTGCTACGCCGACGACCGGTGTGGGTCACCAGCAGCGCGGTCCGGCTCATCGGGCCACCCGCCCACGCCGAACCGGGCCACGGCGCGTCATCGAAGCCGACACCTCGGCCCGGCCGCGTGTCACCGCCCGGCCCACTGCGGCGCCCTCACTGCACGCGTTCACCCTGCGACCTCCTCCGCCGCCGCGCCCGGCACCGCGCCGGCCGTCGTCGAGCCGTCCGGCCCGGCCGCCACCACGGCCCGCACCCGCTCCGGGTCGGCCGCTGGTGCGCCCCGGCGCAACCATACGAAGAACTCCACGTTGCCGCTGGGCCCGGGCAGCGGGCTGGCCGCCACGTCGGCCAGCCCGAGGCCGAGCCGCGCGGCCGCCGCCGCCACGTCCAGCACCGCTTCGGCGCGCAGCTCCGGATCGCGGACCACCCCGCCGGCGCCGACCCGGTCCTTGCCGACCTCGAACTGCGGCTTGACCATCAGTGCCAGGTCACCGTCGTCGCGGGTGCAGCCGGCCAACGCCGGCAGCACCAGTCGCAGCGAGATGAACGACAGGTCGGCCACCGTGAGATCGACCTGGCCGCCGATCGCGTCCGCATCGAGGCTACGGACATTCGTGCGCTCCAGGACGCGGACCCGCTCGTTCGTCCGCAGCGGCCAGGCGAGCTGCCCGTAGCCGACGTCCACGGCCACCACCTCCGCCGCGTCGGCGCGCAGCAGCACGTCGGTGAACCCACCGGTCGACGCTCCCGCGTCCAGGCAACGCCGCCCGGCCACGTGCAGCCCACCGGGGGCGAACGCGGCCAGCGCGCCGGCAAGCTTGTGCCCGCCTCGCGAGACGTACTCCTCAGCCGGGTCCGCACCGGTGACCAGGAGCGGGTCGGCGGGGTCGACCATAGCGGCCGCCTTGCGGGCGACCACGCCCCGCAGTTGGACCCGGCCGGCCTCCACCAACGCGGCGGCCTGCTCACGGGAGCGGGCCAGACCGCGGCGGACGAGTTCGGCGTCCAGCCGGTTACGACGTGCCATGGGTGGTTCTCCGGTCTGCTCAGGCCTGGTCGTCCCGCTCAGGTCTGGTCGATGGTGGCGAGGGTTTCCCGCAGCGTCTCGTAGGCCGCCTCGTACTGGGCGATCTGGTCGGCGGGAGCGAGCGTCGCCGCGTTGGCGATGGCCCGCACGGCGGCGTCCACCGCCGGATGCCGTGCCTCGTCGTCCCCGAGATCCAGCGGCGGTCCGGGGCGGGCACCCACCGGCGGGCCCGGACGGGCCGGGAACGACCCGCCAACCGGCGGACCGGGCCGGGTCATTCGGCGTCGTCCGGCCGCTGCCTGCGAATCGCCGCTTTCTTGGCGGGCATCACCGCCGGCGTCGGGATGTCCTCGTCGGCCATCCGGCTGATCGTCGCCGGCGCCTTCTTGGCGATGGCCTTCTTGGCGACCGCCTTCTTCGCGACGGCCTTCTTCGCCACCGGCGCGGAGACCGAGGCACCGGCCGAGGCGTCGGACGGCACGAGACCGGTGCCGGGCGTCGCGGCGACGGTCGGGTCGGGTTGTGGCGTGGGGCCGGCGGTCGGCGCTTCGGCCGGCTCGGTGGACCGCGCCTCCCGCAGCTGCCGCTCCAGGTCGTGCACCCGCCGGGTCAGCTCGGCTACCTCGTCGGCGGTGGCCAGACCGACCGCGCCGAGGGCCCGGTCGACCTCGAAGCGGACCAGCTTGGTCAGCGCCTCCCGGTTGGCCGCGCCGGTGGTGACCAGTTCCTCGCCGAGGGCCTGGAGTTGGGCGGCGGTCGCGCCGCCGGAGCCGACGAGGCGACGTGCCACGTCCTGGGCCTTCTTCCGGGGCGCCTCCGCAAGGCCCATGGCCAGCTCGAGGTAGGCGCGCCACGCGTCCTGCATGCCTGAGTCCTTCCACGGGGCGGGGTGTGCAGGTGTCACGCTACCGGGCACCCCCGACCGACCCGTGCGGTACGGTGCCGAGGACGGCGTGGCGATCACCGAGGGGGAGATGTGGCCAGCGTGGACGAGTGCCGGCAGGCGTTGCAGGAGCTGGCCGCCCGGTTGGATCGCAACGCCGAGACCGTGCGCGAACGGATCGACCTGGATCGGACGCTGGCCTGCCGGATCACCGACCTGGACACCGCGTTCCACGGCCGGATCACCGGCGGCCGACTGGTCGAGCTGACCGACGGCGACGACCCCAAAGCCAAGATCGCGCTGAACACGTCCAGCGACGACCTGCTCGCCCTGGTCCGTGGCGACCTGGACGTCACCAGCGCGGTGACCTCCCGCCGGGTGTCGATCAAAGCCAACCCGTTCGACCTGCTCAAGCTGCGCAAGCTGCTCTGACGACCGCCCGGCTCACGCCGCCGCGGTCAGACCGAAACTCTCCACCGCGTGGGCCGCGTCCGAGCCCACCGGGCGGATCTTCGGCAGCGCCGGCACCGACGCCGACCAGGCCACCGCGCAGAGCGCCGCGAGGGCGTCCAGCGGCCGACCGGCCCCGGCCAGCTCCAGCGTGCCGTCCCGGTCGGTCACCGACCATCCGCCAGCGTCCGCCGGGCCCGGGACCCGCACGGCGGCAGCCGGGTCGAAGAGCCCCGCCAGGTCTTTCGCGACGTACGTGGGACGTCGCCTCGGCTCGGCGGCCAGCAGCTCCGGTACGCCGTGCACGCCCGTGAGCACGAGCAGGCTGTCCAGCCCGGCCCGGCGGGCACCCTCGATGTCGGTGTCCAGCCGGTCACCCACCACCAGGCTCCGCCCACCGCCACTGCGCCGGGCAGCGGTCTCGAACAGCGCCGGCTCCGGCTTGCCGACCACCACGTCGGGGTCTCGCTCCAGCGCCGTCCGCAGCACGGCGACCAGCGACCCGTTGCCGGGCAGCGGTCCCCGCCCACTGGGCAGGGTCCGATCGGTGTTGGTGGCGATCCAGATCGCACCCGCCCGTACCGCCAGCGATGCTTCGGCCAGCTCGGCCCAACCGACCTGCGGGCCGTACCCCTGCACCACCGCCGCCGGCTTCTCATCGGCCTGGGTGACCGGGTTCAGGCCGACCGCGCGCAGCTCCGCGCGCAGCGCCTCCGCGCCGACCACCAGCACCGACGCGCCGGCGGGCAGCCGGTCACGCAGCAACTCGGCCGAGGCGGCAGCGGAGGTGAGGACCTCCTCCGGTCGGGCCGGCACGCCCATCCCGGTCAGCAGGTCCGCGACCTCGCTGGACCGGCGCGACGCGTTGTTGGTGGCGTACGCCACCGCGCGTCCCTCGGAATGCAGCCGGGCCACCGCGTCGACGGCGCCGGGGATCGGCCGGTCGATCAGGTAGATCACGCCGTCCAGGTCGAAGACGACCAGGGTGTACCCGTCGACCAGCCGCTCCCCCACGCCCGCGCTCACCGCTGCGTCGACCCCGACTCGTCGTCCCGGGCCGGCACGGGCCCGTCGGCGTTCGCCGCGTCGCCATTCGCCGCGTCCCGGTCCGTCACGCCGCTGTCGCCACTGGTGGCCGCGTCGGCGTTGCCGCTCCCGGTGAGGTGACGGTCCTCGTCCTCGTCGTCGAAGCCTTCGTCGTCAGCGGGGCGGCCGACAGCGTCGTCGTCCTCGTCGTCGTCGAAGTCCTCGTCATCGTCGTCGTCGTCGACATCTTCATCGTCGTCGTCGTCATCTTCATCGTCGTCGTCGTCATCGTCGTCGTCGTCGTCGTCGACATCTTCATCGTCGTCGTCGTCGTCATCGTCGTCTTCGTCGTCGTTCGTGTCGCCGGCCAGGTCGGCGTCGGGTCGGGCCGGCACCGCACCGGGAGCGCCCGGGCCTGCGGCGATCTCCTCGGCGGCCTCGTCCTCTTCGTCACCCTCGATGACCACACCGTCGAGTTCGAGCAGCCGCTCGGCGGCGTCGGTCTCGCCCTCGGTGTCCACGTCGGCGGCGCGGGAGAACCATTCGCGGGCCTCCTCGCGCCGACCCACCGCGAGCAGCGCGTCGGCGTACGCGTACCGCAGTCGGGCCGTCCACGGCACGGTGGCCTCGTTGGTGAGGTCCGGAACCTGGAGCATCGCGACCGCGGCGTCCTTCTGCCCGAGGTCACCACGCGCGCCGGCGGCGACGATCAGCAGTTCGATCGCCACGGCCTGGTCCAGCTTCTCCCGGTCCGCGCCACGGAACAGGTCAATGGCCCGCTCCGGCCGGCCGAGAGCCCGCTCGCAGTCGGCGAGCACGGCCAGGTGGCTCTGCAATCCGCTCATCCGGTGGTACGTGCGCAGCTCAGCGATCGCCGACTGCCACTCTCCCGCCCGGTACGCGGCCAGACCGACCGCCTCACGGACAGCGGAGATGCGCGACGCGAGCCGCCGGGCGGCCAGCGCGTGCGCCAACGCCTCGGCCGGGTTCTCGTCGATCAGCTGCCCAGTGGCGACCAGGTGCCGGGCCACCGTCTCGGCGACCGGCTTGTTCAGCGAGAGCAGCTCAGCGCGAACGTCCTTGTCGAGATCGGTCGCGACGATGTCGTCCGGCAGCGCCGGGGCCGAGCTACGCCCGCCCTCGGACGACTCGGAGCCACCCGCGCGGTCATCGCGACGGAACTCCCCCTCGCGACGCGGCCGCTCGTCGGACCGGAAACCACCGGTACGCTCGCCGCCCCGGTAGCCGCCCTCGCGGTCGCCGCCCCGGAAACCACCCTCACGCGGGGCGCCCGAGCGCGAACCGTCCCGGTCGCCGCCCCGGAAGCCACCTTCGCGACGGTCACCGCCCCGGAAGCCACCCTCACGGGGCGCGTCCGAGCGCGAGCCGTCGCGGTCGCCGCCACGGAAGCCGCCCTCACGGCGGTCGCCGCCACGGAAGCCACCGTCGCGGTCACCACCGCGGAAGCCACCCTCACGCGGCGGTCCGGAGCGAGTGCGGTCACCACCCTGGTAACCGCCTTCACGGCGGTCGCCGCCCCGGAAACCACCGTCGCGGTCACCACCGCGGAAACCGCCCTCACGCGGAGCACCCGAACGCGAGCCGTCACGGTCGCCGCCACGGAAACCGCCCTCACGGCGATCGCCGCTCCGGAAACCACCGTCGCGGTCACCGCCCCGGAAACCACCCTCACGCGGCGGGCCCGAACGCGAACCGTCCCGGTCACCGCCACGGAAGCCGCCCTCACGGGGAGCGCTGGAGCGCGAACTGTCACGGTCGCCGCCCCGGAAACCGCCCTCACGGCGATCGCCGCCCCGGAAACCACCGTCGCGGTCACCACCGCGGAAACCGCCCTCACGCGGAGCGCCCGAACGCGAACCGTCCCGGTCACCGCCCCGGAAGCCACCTTCACGGCGATCGCCGCCCCGGAAACCACCGTCGCGGTCACCACCCCGGAAACCACCCTCACGCGGCGGGCCCGAACGCGAACCGTCCCGGTCACCGCCACGGAAGCCGCCTTCGCGGTCACCACCGCGGAAGCCACCTTCACGGCGATCGCCGCCCCGGAAACCACCGTCGCGGTCACCGCCCCGGAAGCCACCTTCGCGCGGCGGGCCGGAGCGAGTGCGGTCGCCGCCCTGGTAACCGCCCTCACGGCGGTCACCACCACGGAAACCACCCTCACGCGGAGCACCCGAGCGCGAGCCATCGCGGTCACCGCCACGGAAGCCACCCTCGCGGGGAGCGCCCGAGCGCGAACCGTCACGGTCGCCACCACGGAAACCGCCCTCACGGCGGTCGCCGCCCCGGAAACCACCGTCGCGGTCGCCGCCTCGGTAGCCGCCTTCGCGCGGAGCGCCCGAACGCGAACCGTCCCGGTCGCCGCCACGGAAGCCACCCTCGCGGGGAGCGCCGGATCGGAAGCCGCCCTCACGCGGAGCCCCCGAGCGTGACCCATCACGGTCGCCGCCACGGTAGCCACCTTCGCGCGGAGCGCTGGAGCGCGAGCCGTCGCGGTCGCCGCCACGGAAACCACCCTCGCGGCGGTCACCGCCGCGGTAGCCGCCCTCACGGGGGGCGCTGGAGCGCGAGCTGTCCCGGTCACCACCACGGGAGCCAGAGTCGCGGCCGCCGGCGTATCCGCCTCGGGCACCGCCGCTGTCGCGATCTCCCCGGTACGGGGGCCGGCCTTGGTCGTCGCGGCGTGGGCCGCGGTCGCGTCCGCCCGCACCGTCAGTACGGTCTTCGTAACGACGGGGACGATCTCCGCCCTGCGGTCCTGAACTCACAGGTACATCCTTCCTGATTGCGCCACCAATGGCGCTACGCAGTCGAGGGCCGACCCGGATGGGGCGGCCCTCGACTGGAAGATTGTCCGGCGGCGTCCTACTCTCCCACACCCTCACGAGTGCAGTACCATCGGCGCTGGAGGGCTTAGCTTCCGGGTTCGGAATGTAA
>NZ_JBITGE010000052.1:0-34600 GCF_044456785.1 Micromonospora sp. NPDC050795
TCCAGTCTGGGTGGGGCGACGTTGGACAACGAGGAGAACTACCTCATCAAGAAGTTGTTCACCGCGATGGGGGCGTTGCAGATCGAGAACCAGGCCCGCATTTGACACTCCGCCACCGTCCCCGGTCTGGGGGCCAGCTTCGGTCGTGGCGGTGCGACGGATTTCCAGCAGGACATCGCCAACGCTGACGTGATCGTCATCCAGGGTTCGAACATGGCTGAGGCACATCCGGTGGGTTTCCAGTGGGTGATGGAGGCCAAGCGTCGGGGCGCGAAGGTCTTCCACGTCGACCCCCGGTTCACCAGGACGAGTGCGGTCGCGGATGAGTACCTGCCGATCCGGGCGGGCACGGACATCGCGCTACTCGGTGGGGTGGTGCGCTACATCCTCGACAACGAGTTGGACTTCCGGGAGTACGTGCTCGCGTACACCAACGCTGCGACCATCGTCAGCGAGGAGTTCAGCGACACCGAGGACGGCGACGGCTTCTTCTCCGGTTTCGACCCGGAGACCAGTGCCTACGTGCAGGACAGCTGGCAGTACGAGGGGCACGAGGGTTCGTCGGGCAGTGGGCACACGGCGCAGGAGCGGGACAGCGCGGCGGGGTTGGCGCACGAGTCGCACGGCGCGCCGGTGGGCGGGCAGACCCGCCGCGATGAGTCGTTGCAGCACCCGCGCTGCGTCTACCAGATCCTCAAGCGGCACTTCTCCCGTTACACCCCGGAGATGGTGGAGCGGGTCTGCGGCATCTCCCAGGCGCAGTTCCTGGAGTTGGCGCGGGCGTGGACGACGAATTCCGGCCGGGACCGCACCGGCATGCTGATCTACTCGGTGGGCTGGACGCAGCACAGCGTGGGCGTGCAGTACATCCGCACCGGCGCGATCATCCAGCTCCTGCTGGGCAACATGGGTCGCCCGGGTGGCGGGGTGATGGCGCTCCGTGGCCATGCCAGCATCCAGGGCTCGACCGACATCCCGACGTTGTTCAACCTGCTGCCCGGTTATCTGCCGATGCCGCACCACGCCGAACACCCGAGCTTCGAGGAGTGGGTGGACAGCATTCGCCATCCGGGGCAGAAGGGGTTCTGGGGTAACGCGGGGTCGTTCGCCGCCAGCCTGCTCAAGGCGTACTGGGGTGACGCGGCGACACCGGAGAACGACTTCTGTTACGGCTACCTGCCTCGGCTTACCGGTGATCACGGCACGTACCAGCAGGTGCTCAACATGATCGACGGGAAGATCAAGGGGTACTTCCTGCTCGGGCAGAACCCGGCGGTCGGGTCGGCGCACGGTCGCGCGCAGCGGCTCGGGATGGCCAACCTCGACTGGTTGGTGGTCCGCGACCTGTTCATGATCGAGAGCGCGACGTTCTGGCAGAACGGCCCCGAGGTCGCCACCGGCGAGATCGTGCCGCAGGAGTGCCGCACGGAGGTGTTCTTCCTGCCCGCCGCGTCGCATGTGGAGAAGGAGGGCACCTTCACCCAGACGCAGCGGTTGTTGCAGTGGCGGGAGAAGGCCGTCGAGCCGCCGGGCGACGCCCGCTCCGAGCTGTGGTTCTTCTATCACCTGGGCCGCAAGCTGCGGGAGCGGCTGGCCGACTCGCCGCTGCCGCGCGACCGCGCGCTGCTCGACCTCACCTGGGACTATCCCACGCACGGTCCGCTCGCGGAGCCGAGCGCCGAGGCGGTGCTGCGCGAGATCAACGGGTACGACGTGGCGACCGGCCGTCCGCTGTCCAGTTTCGCGGAGGCCCGCGCGGACGGCTCCACCGCGATCGGTTGTTGGATCTACACCGGCGTGTACGCGGACGGGGTGAACCAGGCGGCCCGGCGTAAGTCCCGCCACGATCAGGACTGGGTGGCTGCCGAGTGGGGTTGGGCGTGGCCGGCGAACCGGCGCATCCTCTACAACCGTGCCTCCGCCGACCCGGACGGCAACCCGTGGTCCGAGCGCAAACGCTACGTGTGGTGGGACGCGGAGAAGGCCGAGTGGACCGGCTACGACGTGCCGGACTTCGAGAAGACCAAGCCACCGTCGTACCGGCCGCCGCCGGGTGCCTCCGGGCCGGAGGGCATCGCGGGCGACGACCCGTTCGTCATGCAGGGCGACGGCAAGGGCTGGTTGTACGCGCCCAGCGGTGTCCTGGACGGGCCGCTGCCGACGCACTACGAGCCGGTGGAGTCGCCGGTGCGTAACCCGCTCTACGGTCAGCAGGCCAACCCGACGCGCAAGATGTACGCACACCCGGTGAACTCGGTAAACCCGAGTCCGCCGCAGGAGCACGCCCAGGTGTTCCCGTACGTGTTCACTGTCAGCCGGCTCACCGAGCACCACACCGCCGGCGCGATGAGCCGGACGGTGTCACCCCTCGCGGAGCTGCAACCGGAGATGTTCGTGGAGGTGTCCCCGGCGCTGGCCGGCGAGGTCGGGCTGACGCATCTGGGTTGGGCGCACCTGGTCAGCGGCCGCGCGGTGATCGAGGCGAAGGTGCTGGTGACCGATCGGCTCACCCCGTTGCGGGTGGATGGTCGGATCATCCATCAGGTGTGGTTGCCGTACCACTTCGGTTTCGAGGGCCTGGTGACCGGCGACTCGGCCAACGACCTGTTCGGCATCAGCCTGGACCCGAACGTGCTCATTCAGGAGAGCAAGGTCAGCACCTGCGACGTGCGGCCGGGCCGTCGTCCCACCGGCCCGGCGTTGCTCGACCTGGTGGCCGACTACCAGAGGCGCGCCGGGATCGTCCCGGGCCAGCACGCGCCGGCCGTGACCACCGACGACGAGGGGTAGGAGCACGGTGCTTCCTGACCCGAACAGCCTGTACGGTCCGCTGGACCCGGCACCCGAGGCAGGCTATGAGAACGCGCCGCCGCGGATGGGGTTCTTCACCGACACCAGCGTCTGTATCGGCTGCAAGGCCTGTGAGGTCGCCTGCAAGGAGTGGAACGGCGTTCCGGAGAGTGGCCTGGACCTGCTCGGCATGCCGTACGACAACACCGGCGCGTTGACCGCGAACTCGTGGCGGCACGTCGCGTTCATCGAGCAGCCCCGCCCGGCCGGGCATGGTGTCGCCCTGGCGGACGTCCTCGGTGCGCCGGTCGACGCCGACCGGGCCCGGCCGGTCGACGCGGGACCGCAGTTCCTGGGGATGCCGGGGGCCCAACCACCGGGCCGGGGCACGGGCGTCGAGGAGCGCACGGATTTCCGGTGGTTGATGATGTCGGACGTCTGCAAGCACTGCACCCATGCCGCCTGCCTGGACGTGTGTCCGACGGGTTCGTTGTTCCGCACGGAGTTCGGCACGGTGGTGGTGCAGGAGGACATCTGCAACGGGTGTGGGTACTGCATCTCGGCGTGTCCGTACGGGGTGATCGACCAACGTAAGGGCGACGGTCGGGCGTGGAAGTGCACCCTGTGCTACGACCGGTTGGGCGCGGGGATGACCCCGGCGTGTGCGCAGGCGTGTCCGACCGAGTCGATCCAGTACGGGCCCCTGGACGAGCTGCGTGAACGCGCCGCCGCCCGGGTGGCGACGCTGCACGACAGGGGGGTCCCCGAGGCCCGCCTGTACGGGCACGACCCGAACGACGGCGTGGGTGGTGACGGCGCGTTCTTCCTGCTCCTGGACGAACCCGAGGTGTACGGGCTGCCACCCGACCCGGTCGTGACCACCCGTGACCTGCCGAAGATGTGGAAGCGCGCCGGCCTCGCCGCTCTCGCCATGGCGGCGGCGACCGTCGCCGCGTTCGTCGGAGGTTCCTCATGATGCAGTCGGGTCCCGTGGGCGACCGGTTCCGTCGCTTCCGGGAGCGGTTCGCCGACGAGGGCGGCCACCGACCACAGGCGAGCCACGAGCGGCCGGGCAGCGCGGCGGGGGCAGAGCATGCGCGGGGTGCTGAGCCGCCGGCGGGCGCGGGCGATCACCCGGGCGGCCGGGCCGTCACCACCGACAGGGACAGCACCGGCGGCGACGAGGTCGGCAGTGGCCGTCGGGGTGACCAGCCGGTGCGGCGAAGCGGCGAACCTCCCGGCCGGCGGCGCAGGCGGCGCGGCGGTGGCGGTGAGGAACTGCGGGTGCCGGAGGCCGAGTTCACGTCCTATTACGGTCGGCCCATCCTCAAGGGGCCGGTGTGGAAGTGGGACATCGCCGCGTACCTGTTCACCGGCGGGCTGGCAGCCGGCTCGTCGCTGCTGGCCGCGGGTGGGCAGCTCACCGGGCGGCCCGCGTTGCGGCGCGCCGGTCGGGTCACCGCGTTGGCCGCCGTCAGCGCCAGCGCCGTCTTCCTGGTCAAGGACCTGGGCCGGCCGGCGCGGTTCCACCACATGCTGCGGGTGGCCAAGCCGACCTCCCCGATGTCGATGGGTACCTGGATCCTCACCGCGTACGGGCCGGCGGCGGGTCTCGCCGCGATCGCCGAGGCGGCCGGTGTGCTGCCCCGGCGCGGTCTGCTCGGGCTGGCCGGCCGGGCGCTGCCGCCGATCGGGCACGCCGCCGGGCTGCTCGCCGCCGGCACCGCGCCGGCGCTGGCCACGTACACCGGAGTGTTGCTGGCCGACACGGCGGTGCCGTCGTGGCATGAGGCGTACCCCGAGTTGCCGGTGATCTTCGCGGGCAGCGCGTTGGCCAGCGGCGCCGGCGTGGGTCTGCTCGCCGCGCCGCCGGCCCAGGCCGGGCCGGCCCGCCGGATGGCGGTGGCCGGCGCGGCCCTGGAGCTGTACGGCACGCATCGGGTGGAGAGCCGCCTCGGCCTGCTCAGCGAGCCCTACCGACTGGGCCGGCCGGGCCGGATGCTGCGCGCCGCGCGGCTGCTGACCCTCGGTGGGGTGGCGGGCGCTCTGCTGGGCCGGCGTCACCGGGTGGTCGGGGCGCTCTCCGGGACCGCGCTGCTGGCCGCGTCGGTGCTGACCCGGTTCGGCGTCTTCTACGGCGGTGTCGCCTCGGCCCGCGACCCCCGGTACACAGTGGTGCCGCAGCGCGAGCGCGTGGAAGCGCGGCGGACCGCCATGGATCTTCCATCTGGTCGGGCGGACCCGCCCGCGGTGTGATCGAATGTCCGGTGGAGGCGTTCAGGCGGCTGGTGCCCCTCCCGGTCTTCAAAACCGGAGTGGTCCGGGACCCGGGCCAGGCGGGTTCGATTCCCGTCCGTCTCCGCCACACCGCTTGCAGGAGATGACGTGATGGGCGACGGCCCGGTGGACCCGCGACGTCGGGTGCCCCGTACGGACACGCTGCTCGCCGACCCGGTGCTGGCCGCCGCCACCGTGACTCTCGGCCGGGAGCAGGTCAAGGCCGTCGTCTCCCACGCGCAGGGCCGTGCCCGTCGCGGTGAGCTCAACCCCGACGAGGTACGCGACGCGGCGGTCGCCGCGTTGCCCACGCCCGGCCCCCGGGTGGTGCTCAACGCCACCGGTGTCGTGCTGCACACCAACCTGGGCAGGGCGGCGTTGTCGTCCGCCGCGGTCGCCGCGGTGGTGGCCGCCGCCGGGCACACCGACGTCGAGTTGGACCTGGCCACCGGTCGGCGGGCCCGCCGCGGCCGGGGCGCGCTCGACGCGCTGGCCGCCGCCGTGCCCGACGCGGGCGCCGTGCACGTGGTCAACAACGGCGCCGCGGCGCTGGTGCTGGCCGCCACCGCGTTGGCCGCCGGCCGGGAGATCGTGGTCAGCCGCGGCGAACTGGTCGAGATCGGCGACGGTTTCCGCCTGCCCGACCTGCTGGAGAGCACCGGCGCGCGGCTGCGCGAGGTGGGCACCACCAACCGCACCACGGTCGCGGACTACGCCGCCGCGCTCGGCCCGCAGACCGGTTTCGTGCTCAAGGTGCACCCATCGAACTTCCGGGTCACCGGCTTCACCTCCGCCGTCGGGGTACGGCAACTGGCCACGCTCGGGGTGCCGGTGGTCGCCGACATCGGCTCCGGGCTGCTCGGCGCGGACCCGCTGCTGCCCGACGAACCGGACGCGGCCAGCACCCTGCGAGCGGGCGCCACGCTGGTCACCGCCAGCGGCGACAAGCTGCTCGGTGGGCCGCAGGCCGGGCTGCTGCTCGGTGACGTCGAGGTGGTCGACCGGCTGCGCCGTCACCCGCTGGCCCGGGCGCTGCGGGTGGACAAGCTCACCCTGGCCGCGCTCGCCGCCACCCTGCACCAACCGCACACCCCGACCCGCGTGGCGCTGCACGCCGACCCGGGCGCTCTGCGGGCACGGGTGGAGCGTCTGCGGGACCGCCTCGGCGCGGACGGCCGCAAGGCGGAGGTGGTGCCGGCCGTCGCGGTGGTCGGCGGGGGCGGCGCCCCCGGCGTGGAGTTGGACTCGTGGGCGTTGAGCCTGCCCGAGCGGTACGCGTTCCCGCTGCGCACCGGAAACCCGCCGGTCCTCGGGCGGGTGGTGCGCGGGCGACTCCTGCTCGACCTGCGCTGTGTGCCCGCCGACGCCGACGACGCCGTCCGCGCGGCGGTGCTGCGCGTACCCGGGGACGACTGAACGTGTTCGTCGTCGCGACCGCCGGGCACGTCGACCACGGCAAGTCGACACTGGTCCGGGCGTTGACCGGGATGGAACCCGACCGGTGGGCCGAGGAACGCCGCCGGGGAATGACCATCGACCTGGGTTTCGCCTGGACGACGCTGCCGTCCGGCGGCACCGTCGCCTTCGTCGACGTACCCGGGCACGAGCGGTTCGTGCCGAACATGCTCGCCGGGGTCGGCCCGGTCCCGGCAGCGCTGATCGTGGTGGCCGCCGACGAGGGCTGGATGCCGCAGTCCGCCGAGCACCTGGCCGCGCTCGACGCGCTCGGCGTCGCGTACGGCCTGCTCGCGGTGACCCGCGCGGACCTGGCCGATCCGGGGCCGGCGACGGCCCGCGCCCGCGCCGAGATCGCCGCGACGAGCCTCGGCGCGGTGCCGGCGGTGGCGGTCAGCGGCCTGACCGGCGCCGGCCTGCCGGAGCTGCGGGCCGCCCTGGACCGCCTCGCCGCCCAGTTGCCCGCGCCGGTCGTGGACGACCCGGTCCGGCTCTGGGTGGACCGCAGCTTCACCGTGCGGGGCAGCGGCACAGTCGTCACCGGGACCCTCGGCGGCGGTCGGCTGCGGGTCGGCGACGCACTGGAGCTGGCCGGCGCCGACGAACCGGTCCGGGTTCGTGGCCTGCACTGCCTGGGCGAGGCCCGCCCGGAGGCGGCGGCGGTCGCCCGGGTCGCGGTCAACCTGCGGGGTACGCCGCGCGACCGCCTCGGCCGGGGCGACGCGCTGCTCACACCGGACCGGTTCCACCACACCGACCTCGTCGACGTCCGGCTCGCCGGCGACCCGGCCGGCGACCTGCCGGCCACCCTCACCCTGCACGTCGGGTCGGCGGCGGTGCCGGTACGGGTGCGCCCGCTCGGCCCGGACACCGTCCGCCTGCGGCTGGCCCGCCCGCTGCCGTTGCTGGTGGGTGACCGCGCGCTGCTGCGGGACCCGGGCCGCCACCACGTCAACGGCGGGGTGAGGGTGCTGGACGTGGCGCCGCCACCGCTGGGCCGACGGGGTGCGGCCGCCGCCCGCTCGCAGGTCCTCGCCGAGTTGAACGGTCGGCCCGACCTGGCGGGGGAGCTGCGCCGTCGCCGACTGGTCCGGGCCGGCGCGCTGATCCGGATGGGTGTGCCGGTGCCGACCGGGCGGGACAGCCCGGCGTGGGCGGTGCCGGTGGCCGGTGACTGGCTGGCCGACCCCGCACACTGGCGGCAGCTCGGCGAGCGGCTGACCGAGGAGGTCGCCCGGCACGCGCGGGAGCACCCGTTGGAGCCCGGAATGCCGGTGGACGCCCTGCGTCAGCGCCTCGCCCTGCCCGACCGGGTGCTGGTCGAGGCGTTGGTCCGGCCGCCGCTGCGGATCCACGCCGGTCGGGTTGGGGCGGCGAGTGCCAATGCGCTGCCCGAACCGGTGGCCCTGGCCGTGAGCCGGGTCCGCGCCGAGTACGGCGACCGTCCGTTTCGCGCCCCCGAAGCGGACCGCCTCGTCGACTTCGGCCTGGGCCCCCGGGAGATCGGCGCCGCGGTGCGGGCCGGGGCGCTGCTGCGGCTGGCCGACAACGTGGTGCTGCTGCCCGACGCGCTCGACGACGCGGTCCGGGTGTTGGCCGGGTTGCCGCAGCCGTTCACCCTCTCCGCGGCCCGGCAGGCGTTGGACACCACCCGCCGGGTGGCGGTGCCCCTGCTGGAGTTGCTGGACCGGCGGGGCGCGACCCGCCGGCTGCCCGATGACGCCCGGATCGTCGTCACCTGAACGCGCGTCCGTGCGGGGCTGACAGGTTGGCGTCGGAATGCGACGGTGGGCTGATGGTCGAGGTGATGGCGTCCCGGGCGCGGCCGTTCGGTGGCCGCTGGCGGGAGATCGTCCCGGTGGTGCTGCGCTGGGGGCTGCCGGTGCTCTGGGTGCTGTGGGCCGGTCTGGCGTGGTGGGTGGAGCCCCGCCAGTCGACCGAGGCCCAGCTCGACCGCGATCTCGCGACCGGCCAGGTGGTGGCCTTCCAGCGGGCGTCCGGCTGGGCCGACGACGGCGCGTACTGGGGGAGCCGGCCCCGACCGCAGTCGGCGACGAACGGTGGGATGCTCGTCTGGACCGTGCCGAACGGCCAGAGCCGGTACACCCTTGACGCATCACCCGCCGGGGGTTCGTACCTCGCCGAGCCGGACCCGTCGGCGGGCGTCCCGCCGAGCTGGCGGGACGCCCAGCTCGCCGCCGTGTCCGCTGCGGGGAGCGCGGACGGTGACCCCGGGCAGCGGATCGGGAACGTCGCGGCTCTGCTCGCCGGTGTGCTGACCGTGCTCTGGCTGGGCCGCCTGATCGGTGGCGCGCCGCCGCTGGTCGGCACCCGGTGGTTCTGGTTCTGGGTCGGCCTCCTGCCATTCGGGACGGGTGTGCTGGCCTGGACCTACCGGGAGCTGTGGAGACCACCGCCGGTGCCGGTGCCCGGTCGTGGCTCGGGGTGGCGTGGGCTCGGTTGGCTGATCCTCGCCGCCGTCGGCATCAGCCTCCTGGTGTCCGTCGCCCGCATCGTGTTCGGGACGACGGTGGTGCCGGGCTGAGCCGGCCATTGCTGGGCCAACCGGCCACCCGGCCGACGTTGGTCACCTACGGTGACGCCATGGACCCTTCGGCGGTCTGGCGAGACCGGCAGCACAAGTGGCGGATCGAGGCGTACCGGGCGCCGGACCTCCGTTTCGCCATCTACGCCACCAACGGCCCCACCGAGTCGGTGCCGCTGTGGTTGTTCGGCATGTCGGCCCTGGCCCGGTGGCTGATGACCCACGCCATCTCGCTGGACGACCTGGAGGTCGACTGAGCGGGGGCGCGGTCGCAAACACCGCCCACGCCGCGCCCCGCTGCGGTTGAGTGACCTCAGGCGGCGGACGGGGGCACGCGATGGGCAGTCAGCTCGGGCAGTTGGCGTTGGTGGCCGTGCTGGTGCTGGTCAACGCCGCGCTCTCCGGCAGCGAGATGGCGCTGGTGACCCTGCGGGAGGGGCAGTTGCGGCGGCTGGGTCGGCGCAGCCGCGCCGGTGACCGGTTGGTGCAGCTGTCCCGCGACCCGAATCGCTATCTGGCGACGATTCAGCTCGGCATCACCCTGGCGGGGTTCCTGGCCTCGGCGGCGGCCGCGGTGTCGTTGGCCTCTCCGCTGGTCGGGCCGTTGGGTTTCCTCGGCGCGGCGGCGCGTCCCGCCGCGGTGCTGCTGGTGACCGTGCTGCTGACGTTCGTCACGCTGGTGCTCGGTGAGTTGGCCCCGAAGCGGCTGGCCATGCAGCGGGCCGAGCGGTGGGCGCTGTTGAGCGCCGGCCCGTTGGATCTGTTGGCTCGGGTGTCCCGGCCGGCGGTGTGGCTGCTCAGCCGGGCCACCGACGCGGTGGTGCGGCTCGCCGGTGGAGACCCGCGGGCCAACCGGGAGGAGATGACCGAGGAGGAGTTGCGGGAGATGCTGGCCAGCCAGCGCGGCCTGTCGGCCCAGCAGCGGGAGATCCTCACCGGTGCGTTCGACATCGCCGGCCGGACGCTGCGGGAGATCCTGGTCGCCCGGCGGGAGGTGACGACGCTGCCCGCCGATCTGGCCGCTGACGAGGGCGTCCGGCGGCTCGCCGCCGCCGGACGGTCCCGCGCTCCCGTCACCGGCCCCGGCGGCCTGGACGAGGTGCTCGGGGTGGTGCACATCCGCGACCTGGTGCGGGCCGGCACCGCCGACGTGGGTGAGCGGGTCCAGGCGCCGCTGCTGCTGCCGGTGACCCTGCCGGTCGCCGACGCGATGCGTCAGCTGCGCCAGGAGCATCAGCAACTGGCCCTGGTCGTCGACGAGCACGGGGGCATCGACGGCATGATCACCATGGAGGATCTTCTCGCCGAGGTGGTCGGTGAGTTGTACGACGAGACCGACCGTGACGTGCACGGGGTGATCCGGGAACCGGACGGGTCCCTGCTGGTGCCCGGTGACTTCCCGCTGCACGACCTGCCCGACCTGGGGGTGCGGCTGAGCTTCCCGTTGTCCCGGGACTACACGACAGTGGCTGGTCTGGTGCTGGCCCGACTGCGGCACCTGCCGGACTCCCCGGGTGAGACGGTGCGGCTGCCCGGTCTGACCCTGCAGGTGGTGGAGGTCGCCGACCGGGCGGTGCGCCGGGTACGCCTCTGCGGGTTCGTCGCCGAGCGCTGAGCGTTCACCCAGAAGGTTGACAAAAGGTCCAAACCGACAAAGCGGGGAACGCGGTACGCCTACGGTGCCAGACGTGAAGGACCGAGGTTTGCGTACGTTCGTCACGGTGCTGGCCGGCCTCGCGGTGATCTACTTCGGCAGCGCCGGCCGCAGCCCCGAGGAGGGCCGTGGCATCTCCGGCGGGGTGGTGATCCTGGCGCTGCTCGCCGCGTTGCTGGTGTGGCACCTGACCCGCCCGGGGGACAAGACGGTCAAGTGAGCGCCTCAACGGGCGGCGACCCGGGTGACCTCACCGGCGGACTCCTCACCCAGCGCCACCCGTACCAGCGCTGACGCGAGCCGGCCGAAGTCCGGTTCGTCGACGAGACCGGCGAGCCGGTCCGGGGACCCCGGCAGGCCCAGCCGCTTCGCCCCGGCCAGGGCCCGACGGTCGGCGTACGGGCGCACGTCCGACCAGACCGTCTGCGCCTCGCGCAGGTAGATGTCCGCGCCGGTGGGGCCGATGCCGGGGAACTCGGTGAGCCGTCGCCGCAGCCCGGCCGGGTCGCCCTGGGCCTCCCGGTGCAGGCGCCGCAGGTCACCGTGCCAACGGTCCAGGCACAGCCGGGCGCCGGTGCCGAGCATCGTGGCGGTCCGCTCGTCGTAGCGGCGGTAGTGGCCCCGGCCCAACGCGTCGACGCGCTCCTGCCAACTGGCCGCCTCCATCGCCTGTGGCGTGCGGTAGCCGGCAGCGAACAGTTCCCGCGCGGCGTCCACCGCCACGCACGCGCGGATCCGGGTGCTCAGCAGCGTGGTCAGCACCAGCAGCTGGTACAGCGGCCCCGGCCGGTCGGAGAGCCGGATGCCGGCCTCCTCCGCGTACGTGCGGCCACGCCGGTCGAGCAACACCCGCACCAGAGTTCGATCATTGCCCACCCGGTCGGGTTACCCACTTCAGGAGCCGCTAGCCGTCGCACCGCTGCCCGACGCCGGAATGCCGTCTGGGCGGGCGGGTATGCCGACGGTGGAGGCGGCTTCTGCCGCCTGCCGTACCGGAGGGAGACACCCCGTGACGAACCCGCAGCAGCAGGAGTTGCGCCGCAACGCACTGGGCGCCACCAGCCAGGACAACAAGGGCCCCGCCCCGGGCGGGCATCCGGCCAACCGCGGCTCGTCGCGCGGTGACGCCGGTCGTCCGGTGCCCAAGGGGCAGGTGTCGCCGTACGGCCCGGCCGGTGAGCCGGTGGCCGAGGACGACAGCGACACCCGCTGACGGACCTAGCGACCGCGGCCTGGCGGCCGTCGCAACCTGTTCCAGGTGGCGGCGGCCGCCAGCCCGTACGCGAGGTGCGGGATGATGTCGGAGATCCAGTCGGAGCGCCGCCACGTGCGCGGGTCGCTGATCCCGAGCACGGTGATCGACCCGTCGGTCATGGTCATGACGCCCGCGCCGAGCAGACCGGTGGCCACCGGTATCGGCTGACGTCGACCACCGGCGTAGAGCGCGAACCCGACGCCCGCGGCGACGCCCAACCCGTAACCGATCAGCGGCCCGAGGCCCGAGCGGCGGTTGGCCGCCCGGGCCCCGTTTCCGAGGTCGACGTGCGCGATCCCGGCCAGCCGGTCGACGGTCTCCTGGGGGACGTCGCTCTCCGGCCGTCCCCGCAGTGCCATGTCCAGGTAGCTGACCACGTTCAGCGCGGTGCTGCCGACGGCGCCTGCGATCGCGCCGTCGGCCACGTCGACCGTCCTCACTTCGGGTCGCCCGGTTCGCGCTCGCTCTTCGGGCCGTACGTCCGGTCGCCGCGCACCACGCCTCGTTGACCGCGATCCTCCTGGAGGATCCTGTTCGCGACCTGGTTGGCCTTGCCGTCGGGTACCCGGCGTCCGGAGTCGTCGATCGCGTTACGCAACCGCGCGCGCTGCTTGTCGTACGCGTTACTGCCCGGCCGTGGTCCTGGCATCTGTGCCTCCTTCGTCGGTCTGGGCACCTGGTGCTGCCCGCCGTCCGCTGGGCGTACCGCGGCCGTCTACCCGTCTGGCGGCGGACCAACCCCGGCGCACTATCGGGGCGCGCGGACCACGACCACCGGGCACTGCGCGTGGTGCAGCATCGACTGGCTCACCGACCCCAGCAGCAACCCGGTCACCTCGCCGCGCCCGCGCCCACCGACGACCGCGAGTTGGGCGGAGCGGGACGCCTCGGCGAGCGCGGTGCCGGGTCGGCCGTGCACCACCTGGCAGGTCAACCGCAGACCCTGGTGGGCCTCGGTGAGCCCGGTCAGCCACCCGGCGAGCATCCGTTCCTGCTCGCCGCGCAGCGTCGCCTCGTCGTACACCAGGGGTTGCATGTCGCCCGGGCCACTGCTGCCGGGATGTCGGTAGGCGTGCACCGCCAACAGCGGCACGCCGAGTGACACCGCGGTCTCGGCGGCGAAGTCCGCCGCCAGCCGGGAGGCGTCCGAGCCGTCCACGGCGACCAGGACCGGCTCGTCGGGGCGTTGCGTGCCGCGCGCGACCAGCACCGGGCAGTCGGCGTACGCGGCGACCTGCACCGCGACCGAGCCGACCAGCAGCGCGGA
Source organism: Micromonospora sp. NPDC050795 (assembly GCF_044456785.1). Taxonomy (NCBI): domain Bacteria; kingdom Bacillati; phylum Actinomycetota; class Actinomycetes; order Micromonosporales; family Micromonosporaceae; genus Micromonospora; species Micromonospora sp. NPDC050795. The sequence goes on from NZ_JBITGE010000052.1 coordinate 13,244, forward strand.
GAACCCACCCAGCCCGCGATCGCCGAGCACGATGAGTGCGGCGGTGGGGGACTCGCCCACCAGCACCGCGGCGGCCTCACCGTCGATGATCTCGCCGGAGATCGTCAACCCGGGCACTGTCGCCTCGGCCTCGCGCACCGCGGCCTCGACGAGTTCCTCGGCCCGGTGGCGCAGCCCACCGCCGGGAGGCGCGTGCGGGGCGGGGGAGACGGGTACGTGCAGCAGCGGCCAGATGAAGCCGTGCACGACCCGCAGTGGTCGGTGCCGGCGGGCCGCCTCGGCGGCGGCGAGGCGCACGGCGCGCAGCGCCGACTCCGAGCCGTCGACGCCGACCACCATCGCCGCGTTGTTCGCCGAGTTCACGGCCCACCTCCGCTCGCGGCCAGTATCGCGGGCCCGGACGCCCCCGCGTCGCGATACCGCCGAGCGCGTCCCGGTCGGTACGCTGGCGACGACCGGGGAGGGAGCGCCGCCGATGGGTGAACCAGACCAGCCGAGCACCGCTCGCATGATCGACTTTTGGCTCGGCGGGCAGCATCACTTCCCCGTGGACGTGGCCGCCGCGAACGCGTTCGAGCAGGCGTACGGGCCGTGCGCGCCGGTGTTCCGCGAGCTGCGGGCGTTCCTGGGCCGGGCGGTGCGGGCCATGGCCGCCCACGGCGTGGACGGGTTCCTGGTGTTCGGCGCCGGGGTGCCGACGATGGGCAACGTGCACGAGGTCGCCCCCGACGCGACGGTGCTCTACACCGACGTCGACCCGGTCACCATCCGACTGGGACAGAGCATCCTTTCCGGCAGCGACCGGGCCGGCTACGGCTTCGGCGACGCGACCGACATCGGCACCGTCGACCCGGCGCAGCTGCACCGTTTCGTGCCAGGGTGGGGGCGGCGGCCGGTCGGAGTGGTCTTCCTGGGGTTGGCCGCGTTCCTCGACGACGCCACGCTGACCCGCACCCTCGACGAGCTGTACGCTGCCGCCGCGCCGGGCAGCCTGCTCGCAGTGGACTTCGACACCGAGGAGCTGGCCGGTCACCCGCAGGCGCTGGCCATGATGGGGCCGCAGTTCCGGATGCGCCCACCGGTGGCGTTCGCGCCCCTGCTGGGTCGGTGGGCGCCGACGGCGGACGGGATCGTCCCGGTTGCCGAGTGGCGTCCCGAAGGCCCGCCGGCCGAGGTGCCCGACGCGTTCCACGGTGTGCTCGCGACCCGCGCGGGTGACTGACCGCGCCGATCACCCGTCCGGTGGCTTCCGTATGATACTTGCCCTACAGCAAGTTTCGGGGGAGGGCGACGATGGTAGACGCGCCGGACGTGGTGTCGCGCGCGTTGCGCGAGGCCCCGCCCGACCAGTTGGCCGAGGCGGCGGACCGGGCGATCCGGTCGGCGATGGGCGCGCTGCGCACCGACGTCTTCGTCGCCGACTACCGGATCAGCGGCCTCTGGCCGGTGCTGGACCCGGACCTGCCGGCGGCCGGTTTCCTGGCCTGCCACACCATGGCGCAGCGCTGCTTCAGCAGCCAGCAGCCGGTCCGCGACGGTGCGGGCCCCTGCCGGCTCTACCTGCCGTTGACCGTGTGGGGGGAGCGGCTGGGTGTGCTGCTGATCGAGCTGCCGACCGCACCGAACGCGGCGGTCACCGGTCGGGCGACGGACATCGCCGGCGTCCTGGCGGTGGCGATGCGGGCGGCGGACCGGGAAACCGACCGCTACCGGCGGGCCCGCCGTCGGGAGCGACTGACGATGGCCGCCGAGATGCAGTGGGACCTGCTGCCCGGTCGTGGTGTGTCCCACCACGCGTTCGACCTGGCCGGCCAGCTCGAACCGGCGTACACGGTGGGTGGCGACCACTTCGACTGGTCGCTGGACGGCGACCGTCTCACCCTGACGGTGCTCAACGGCGAGGGCAACGGGCTCGCGGCGTCGCTGTTGACAGCCGTCACGGTCAACGCGATGCGCAACGCGCGTCGCTCCGGTGGCGGCCTGGTGGAGCAGGCCGAACTGGCCTCGGACACGGTCTTCTACCAACACCGGGGCGCCCGGTACGTGGCCACCCTGCTGCTTGAGGTGGACACTCGCCTCGGCCGGGTGCGGGCCGTCGACGCGGGCTCACCCCACCTGTTGCGGATGCGCGGGTCCACTGTCGAGCCGATGAAACTGGATCAGCAGCTGCCGCTGGGCATGTTCGCCGAGACCCGCTACGAGCTTCAGGAGATGCAACTCGCCCCCGGTGACCGGCTCTTCGTCGTCAGCGACGGGGTGTGGGCCGCCGAGCCGCCGGGCCAGGAGCCGTACGGGCAGCGGGTGATGGCACGGTCCCTGCGCGCCACGCGGTTGCAGCCGCCGGCCGAGGCGGTTGGTACGGTGATGCGCGAACTACACGCCTATCACGCCGATTCCGATCTGCGTGACGACGCCGTCGTGGTCTGTCTGGACTGGCACGGTCCACGCGAGCGGAGCATGGCGTGAGTCTCGCCGCCGCATTGCCGGGCGGGCACCAGCGCGACAACGGCAGGGGACATCAGGTGGAGCGACCTGCGGATCTCGCCACGGCGATCACCACGGCCGCCGAGACGCTGATCGCCGTGCTGGAGTCAGCCGAGTCGCGGCACCAGGTGCCGCCCACCCAGCTGAGGGTGCTCACGCTGATCAGCGGTCGTCCGGAGACCAACGTCAACGGGTTGGCGGAGCTGCTGGACGTGGTGCCCTCGTCGGCGAGCCGCCTGTGCGACCGGTTGGAGGCGACGGGGCTGTTGCGTCGGGTGGCCGATCCGCGTGACCGGCGTGAGGTGCGGTTGGTGCCGACGCCTGCGGCGCTGACCCTGTTGGGGGAGTTGGCCGAGCGGCGTCAGCGCGCGGTGCAGGCGGTGCTGGACCGGATGCCGGCGCGGATGCAGCACGAGCTGTTGCTGGCGCTGGCCGGGTTCGCTCGGGCGGCGACGTCGGTGCCCGAGCAGCAGACCGATCCCGCCGTCCAGACGGCCTGAGCGCCAACCACCTTCCACTAGTATCCTAGGACGCTCTACGCGTGGTGACCCACGCCACAGTGCGACACCGCCGCACCGGCAGGCCGCGGCAGCGGCCGGCCAGTGAGAGGAAGCCCGATATAGTGGCAGCGCACCTACCCGGCCCGCGATCATCGAGATCGCGGGCCGTATCAGGGCAAGGGGCCCCGCCCGGGGCCGCAGGGGAGAGCCGGCGCTGGTCGGCCTGACAGCGCGTACGACCCTCAGCCGCGCCCGGCGCTGGCCGGGGGCCCGCGTGCCGTGGAGGAGGATCGGTGTCGCGTCGGCCGGCTCGGGCAGAGCAACCGCCGGACACCGGTGACGAGACTCCCGGCAACCAGGTCCTCACCCTGCCCAACCTGATCAGCTTCGGGCGGCTGCTGGGCGTGCCGCTCTTCCTCTACCTGTTCCTGGTGGCGCGGGCCGACGTGGCGGCGGTCGTGGTGCTGGCCATCGGGGGCACCACCGACTGGGTCGACGGCTGGATCGCCCGCCGCCTGCACCAGGTCAGCCGCCTGGGCGAGTTGCTCGACCCACTCGCCGACCGGCTCTACATCCTCGCCACCCTGGTCGCCTTCACCGCGCGGGAGGTGGTGCCGTGGCAGTTCACCGCGGCGCTGCTGGCCCGTGAGGTGCTCCTGCTGGCCTCGCTGGCGGTGCTGCGTCGCTACGGGTACGGTCCGCCGCCGGTGCACTACGTGGGCAAGACCGCCACGTTCCTGCTGCTCGCGGCGTTCCCGGTGTTGCTGTTGGCCAGCGCGGCCACCGACGTGGCGACGGCGGCGAGCGCCATCGGTTGGGCGTTGGCCTGGTGGGGGCTGGTGCTGTACTGGGTGGCCGGCGCGATGTACGTCGTGCAGGCGGCCCGGCTGGTGCGCGCGGCGCGCGGTCCGGGAGCGACGGCGTGAGCGCGCCTCGGCTGGGAAAACCCGGCCAGGACCGGGTGTACGCGCCGGACTTCCTCACCGAACTGTTCCGCAACCCGCTGGATCCGGGGTACGCGGACGCGGCTGCCGCCCGTCGGCGCTCGGCGGAGTCCGCTCCGGCGCGCGGGTGGCGGGCCTTGCCGGCACGGTCGGTGAGCCTGGTCGTGGTGGTGATGCTCGGTTTCCTGTTCGCGGTCGCGTACCGGCAGACGATGGCGGACGAGCCGGGGCGCAGCCAGGCCCGTTCGGGTCTGGTGGCGCAGATCAAGGAGCGGGAGAGCCAGACCGATCGGTTGTCCACGCGGGCGGACCAGCTGCGCGAGGAGGTCAGTCGGCAGCGGGACGCGGCGTTGACCGGTTCGGCCGCCGCCCGGTTGCGCAACCTGGAGGCGAGCACCGGGTTGGGCCGGGTGCGCGGTGATGGTGTGGTGGTGCGGTTGGCGGACGCGCCGGACAAGGCGGACGCGGTCACTGGTGCCGGCGCGGGGCCGCCGCGGGTGCTCTACAGCGACCTGCAGGGTGTGGCGAACGCGTTGTGGAGTGCTGGCGCGGAGGCGATCGCCATCAACGGGCAGCGGTTGACGTCGACGTCGACGATCCGGTCGGCGGGTGAGGCGATGCTCGTGGATTTCCGGCCGGTGACCGGTCCGTACGAGGTGTCGGCGATCGGGCCGGGTTCGATGCGGCGCAAGTTCGAGGACAGCCGGAACGCGGCGCTGATGCGGAAGGTCGCGCAGGGGACGGGGTTGTCGTTCGGTGTGCGGGAGGCGGATGACCTCACCCTGCCGGCGGCGCCGGAGCCGCAGCTACGCTACGCCAAGCCGTCGGTCAGTCCGAGCCCTTCCGCGTCGGGTGTCCGTTCCGGCAGTCCCGGGTCGTCCGGTCCGGGGACGACTGTTAGCCCCTCCGGAGGTGGCCGATGATCGCGGTGTTGGCGTTGCTCGCCGGTGTGGTGCTGGGCGTGTGGCTTGATCCCACGGTGCCGGCGGCGTTGCAGCCGTACCTGCCGATCGCGGTGGTGGCCGCGTTGGACGCGGTGTTCGGTGGGGTGCGGGCTCGGTTGGACCGCATCTTCGACGACAAGCAGTTCGTGGTGTCGTTCATTTCGAACGTGCTGGTGGCTGGTCTGATCGTGTATCTGGGTGACCAGTTGGGGGTGGGTGGGCAGTTGTCCACCGGTGTGGTCGTTGTGTTGGGGGTGCGTATCTTCGGCAACGTGGCGGCGATCCGTCGGCACCTGTTCCGGGCGTAGGTTGGGTTGCGATGAATGACGAGCAGACCGACACGGGGACCGGGTGGCCGCAGCCGGCGGGTCCGGTGCGGCCGGGTGGGCCGGCGGGTGAGCCGGATCCGCGGCCGGATGCGCCGGATCCGGACGAGTTGAGCCCGTTGGCGCCGCAGGCGCCGGCGGATGACGAGCCTGTGGTCGAGCCGGGTGTGGAGCCGGTCGACGATGGCGCGACGGTGGACCTGAGCGCGGTGTCGCGGTCGGGGGAGCAGCCGGTTGCGGGTTCCGACGGGTTGGCGGAGCCGGTGGGGAAGTCGGCGGCGCCGGTGGTGGCTGGTCGGTCCCGGTGGAGTGCGGCCGGGGTGATGATCGCCGCGTTGTTGGCGTTGCTGGGGTTCACGTTGGTCGTGCAGTTGAAGACGACGTCGACGGACCCGACTCTGGGTGCCACCCGGCAGGAGGACCTGGTCCGGATCCTGTCGGATCTGGATGCGCGGGAGAATCGCCTGCAGCAGGACATCAGGGCTCTGGAGGACAGTCAGCGGCAGTTGCGCTCGGGTGAGCAGGGTCGTCAGGCGGCGTTGGATGAGGCGACGCGGCGGGCGGACGAGTTGGGCATCCTGGCGGGGACGTTGCCGGCGGTGGGTCCGGGGTTGACTGTGCAGTTCGACGGCGGTGTGAAGCCGATTTCGGCGAACCGGGTGTTGGACGCGGTGCAGGAGCTGCGTGGTGCGGGCGCCGAGGCGATGCAGATTTCCGGTGGGGATCGGGCGACGGTGCGGATCATCGCGTCGACGTACTTCCTCGATGGGGACAACGGGTCGTTGATGGTGGAGGGGCGTCGGTTGTCGGGGCCGTACACGATCACGGTGATCGGTGATCCGGCGACGATGCGTACGGCGTTGAACATTCCTGGTGGGGTGGTGGCGTCGGTCCGGGGTGACGGCGGTAACGTGACGTTTGGGGAGCGTGAGGTTGCCGAGGTTTCGGCGCTGCACGTGCCGATCAAGTTGGAACACGCCCGTCCGGTCTCCTGACCGGCGCGGCCGCGCCGGACCCGGGTGGGTCCGGGGCACCGATGGATGAAGGACGCGTCTGGTGATTCCCGAGGATCTGCGATACACCGCCGAGCATGAGTGGGTGGCGGGTGACGGCACGGCTTCGGTCCGGGTCGGCATCACCCACTTCGCGCAGGACGCGCTCGGTGACATCGTGTACGTGCAGTTGCCCGAGGCGGGTGCGGTGGTCGCGGCCGGTGACTCGTTGGGTGAGATCGAGTCGACCAAGAACGTGTCGGAGATCTACGCGCCGGTGGCCGGTACGGTGGCGGCGCGCAATGATGCGTTGGCTGACACGCCTGAGCTGATCAACACTGATCCGTACGGTGAGGGTTGGTTGGTGGAGATCACGCCGAACGATCCGACTGCGACGGATGGGTTGCTGACGGCGGCCGCGTATCAGAAGATCACCGAAGGCTGAGTGTGCTTGATCCGGTGCGCGGGATGTCTGCGCGCGTCCGGTTGCCCTGCATTTCGGCGCTGGCTAGGCTCGCCCAGTCGACCGAGAACCCAATAGTTGAGCGTTGCGGAATTGCCTTCCCGGGCACGGGGAGCCAGCCGCCGGGTGTTCAAGTGCCCGGCGGCCAGACCCGCCATTACCCGACGCCGACCGAACAGATCCGTGAGGTGGTCCCATGACGCGGCCAGACGACGAGTTCCCCCCACTCGACGTCACTTCGACGCTCAATCTCGGTTCGCTCGACGAAGTGCTGGAGGGGCCGGATACCGATGTGGTGCCGAGCCGGATGTCCGGTTCGTTGCCGCCGGGTATGGCGCTGCTGGTGGTTCGTCGAGGTCCGAATGCGGGTGCCCGGTTCTTGTTGGACCACGATGTGACGACCAGTGGCCGGCACCCGGACAGTGACATCTTCCTGGATGACGTGACGGTGTCGCGTCGGCACGCGGAGTTCCACCGTGATGGTGGGACGTTCACGGTGCGGGACGTGGGTAGCCTGAATGGCACGTACGTCAATCGTGAGCGGGTCGAGGCGGCCACGTTGAGCAATGGTGACGAGGTTCAGATCGGTAAGTTCCGGGTGGTGTTCATCGCCGGTCCGCGCCCGGAGGAGGAGGCCGGCCGGGGGTGAACGAGCCTGCGGCCTCCATGTCACCCGGGGCGGCTCGGTCTGAGCCGCTGATGAGCATCGGTGAGGTGCTTGGGCAGTTGCGGGTGGATTTTCCGGATACCACGATTTCGAAGCTGCGGTTTCTTGAGGCCGAGGGTTTGGTCGAGCCGCAGCGGACGGCGGCGGGTTACCGGAAGTACAGCTGGGACGATGTGGCGCGGTTGCGGTTTGTGTTGACCGCGCAGCGGGACAGGTACCTGCCGTTGCGGGTGATTCGGGAGCAGTTGGCCCAGTGGGATTCGTCCGGTGAGCAGCCGGAGCGGTCGCGGCCGGCGTTGGTGGCGGTTGGTCCTGATGGTGCGGTGCCGGGTCGTGAGTTCGCGGAGCCGGCCGAGTCGTCGCAGGTGCGGCTCGGCCGGGCGGATCTGGTGGCGCGTAGTGGGATCGACGAGTCGACGTTGGTGGAGTTGGAGCGGCTCGGTGTGCTGGTGTCGGATCCGCCGGGTTGGTATGACGCTGATGCTCTGATCATCGCGTCGGCGGTGGCGGGGTTGGCGGCGTACGGGTTGGAGCCGCGGCACCTGCGGGGTTATCGGACGGCGGCGGACCGGGAGGTCGGTTTGTTCGCGCAGTTGGTGGCGCCGTTGGCGCGGCAGAGTGATCCGGCGGCGCGGGCGCGGGCGGCGGAGACGGCGCGGGAGTTGGTGGCGTTGTCGGAGCAGTTGCACGCGGCGTTGGTGCGGGTGGGGCTGCGGTCGACGTTGGGTCGGTGAGGGTGCCCGGTGGGTGGCGGCTGAGCGGAAAGATCTCTTCCGGGAAGCGTGCCGTAGGCTTGCCGGGGTAACCCCTTTTCGGCGCGGACGTGGTGCTGTAGCGCATGGGACGGCCGTGTTGCGGTCCGTGTACGGTGCAGGGAAGGGCGCGGTGCGGCGTAGGTGACAACGACACGGAGGCGGCGGTGCGCGAGCTGAGCGTGGTCGGAGTTCGGGTGGAGCTGCCCAGCAACCAGCCGATCGTCCTGCTCAGGGAGGTCGAGGGGGACCGCTATCTGCCGATCTGGATCGGCGCGGTCGAGGCGACGGCTATCGCTTATGAGCAGCAGGGGGTCAAGCCGGCCCGGCCGTTGACGCATGACCTTCTGCGGGACGTGTTGGCGGCGTTGAAGGCGCCCTTGCAGGCGGTGGAGATCACCGAGCTGAAGGAGAACGTCTTCTACGCTGATCTGTTGATCGGCGATGGGGTGCGGGTGTCGGCGCGGCCGAGCGATTCGATCGCGTTGGCGTTGCGGGTTGGTGCGCCGATTCGTTGTGCGGAGCAGGTCCTCAGCGAGGCGGGGATCGTTATCCCTGATGAGCAGGAGGACGAGGTGGAGAAGTTCCGCGAGTTCCTGGAGCAGGTGCGTCCGGAGGATTTCGCGGGCTGAGGTGTGCCTGGGCCCGGTTGGTGATCTTTCTCGGTGGCTGCGCGGCGTGTCGCGTCGGTTCCTCCGTGGTAACCCCTGACGGTGACGATAGGGTTTCCATGTCGAGGGGTGCGCGTCCCGGAAACGATGCGTCGCCACACTGACGGGGAGGTTGTCCGGATGCACGAGCCGCGGGATTCCGATCCGGGTGCAGAGTTCGACGAGTCGGGTGCCTCGTCGCCAGGTGTGGCGGCTGAGGGTGACGGTTCGGTTGGTTACCGGGGTGTGACGGCCTGCCATGCGGTGGGCATCAGTTACCGGCAGTTGGATTACTGGGCGCGGACGACGCTGGTGGTGCCGAGCGTTCGTGATGCCTCGGGTTCGGGGACGCAGCGGTTGTATTCGTTCCGGGACCTGGTGGTGTTGAAGGTCGTGAAGCGGTTGTTGGATGCGGGGGTGTCCCTGCAGAACATCCGTAAGGCGATCGAGGCGTTGCGGTCGCGTGGTGTGGAGGATCTGGCGGGGATCACGCTGATCTCTGATGGGACGACGGTGTACGAGTGCCGGTCTCCGGAGGAGGTGGTCGACCTGTTGCAGGGTGGCCAGGGGGTCTTCGGCATCGCGATCGGTGGGGCGTTCAAGGAGATCCAGGGTTCGTTGTCGCATCTGCCGGCGGAGCCGGCGACGAGCGGCCCGGTGGAGCCGGTGGTGGCGGCGGGGCCGGATCCGGTGGGTGACGAGTTGGCGGCGCGGCGGGCGCGGCGGCGCGCCGGCTGACGGTTCGGTCTTTCGGTTTTTTTCCGGTTGTTTTCTCGCGACGGTCGGTGACGGTGGCGGGGGTTGATCGGCCGTGCCGGTCCACTGTGGATACGGTGGGTGTCGTGTTGGTTGCCCATTGTGGAGATACCCATCGGTAGTGGTGACGCACCGTGTCGTCGTGTTGTCGGGAATCCGATATGGGGGCGCTGACCGGGGGCGGTTGACACGCTATGGTCCCTCACGGTTCTGGACCCTTCACCCCCCGGAAGGAACGACCGTGACGGTTACGGAAGAAACTGTTCCCGCCTCGCACTACGACCGCATTGGCGGTGCCAGTTCGGTCAAGGCGGCGGTTGAGCTGTTCTACGACAAGGTGCTCGCGGACCCGGAGTTGGCGGGCTATTTCGCTGGCGTGGACATGGCGGGTCAGCGGCGGCATCTGGCGTTGATGTTGACCGTGGTGCTGGGTGGTCCGAACGAGTACACGGGTCGCGGCTTGGACGAGGCGCACCAGCCGTTGAACATCACGGTGGGGCACTACGCGAAGGTGGGCGAGTACCTGACGGTGACGCTGACGGAGCTCGGAGTGCCGGCGGACGTCATCGCCGATGTGCAGACGGTGCTGGGGCAGGTGCAGGGCCAGGTGGTGGCTGCCGGGAACAGGTCGGGCGTCTGAGCGTGGACGCCGCTCGCCTCAAGCAGAGCTGGTCGGTGGTCGCCGGTCACGGCGACCAGGTGCCGCTCTACTTCTACTCGACGTTGTTCCTCGCCCATCCCGAGACGCGGCAGATGTTCCCTACGAACATGGCCGGTCAGCGGGACCGCCTCGTGACCGCGTTGGGTCACATCGTGTCCAACGTGGACCAGGTGGATCGGCTGGTGGGTTTCCTGCAGGATCTCGGCGCGGATCACCGCAAGTTCGCGGTCCGCGCGGAACACTATCCGGCGGTCGGTGAGGCGCTGGTGGCGACGTTGCAGCATTTCCTCGCCGAGCAGTGGACCGACGAGTTGGCTGCGGACTGGACGGCGGCGTACGGGTTGGTCGCCCAGGTGATGGTGGAGGCCGCGCAGGCCGCTGAGGCGGTCAATCCGCCGTGGTGGGTGTCGGAGATCGTGGCGCATGAGCGGCGGGCGTTCGACGTGGCGGTGTTGACGGTGCGTCCGCAGTATCTGTTGCCGTTCACGCCGGGTCAGTCGATCGGGGTGTCGCACCCGTCGGTGCGGTCGTGGCGGTACTACTCGCCGGCGAACGCGCCGCGGGCGGACGGCACGTTGGAGTTGCATGTGCGGGCCGCGCCGGGTGGTGCGGTGTCGTCGCGGCTGGTGTACGGGTCGGCGGTGGGGGATCGGGTCCACCTGGCGGCGCCGGTGGGGGACCGGCTGGGGTTGTGGGCGGCGGGCTCCAGTGACCTGTTGCTGTTGGTGTCGGGTACCGGCTGGGCGCCGATGAAGGCGTTGGTGGAGCAGGTGGCCGCGGAGGGTTCCCGCCGGCGGGTGGACCTGTATGTGGGGGCCCGGTCCCGTAGCGAGTTCTACGACAGCGATGCGATCGACAAGTTGGCGTCGTCGTATCCGTGGTTGACGGTGACGTACGTGGTCGGTGCCGACGTGCACCGGCCGGGGGAGTTCGTGCAGGCGGTGGACCGGGCGTTGGCCGACGGTGACTGGCGGTCCCGGCACGTGTTCGTGTGTGGGTCGGACGAGATGGTGTCGCACGCGGTGCGGACGTTGGTGCAGGCGGGCTACCACGCGGGTCAGGTGCACCACGAGGGCCTGGGCACGCAGTGGTACGGCCCGGCGTGGCGCACGGCGGTGCAGCAGTCGGCTGCGGGTGGCACTTCGGGAGGTGGGCACAGGTGAGTGCGACGCCGATCAGTCGGTATGACGGGGTGCAGGTGTCCGGCGGTGTGCAGGTGCGGATGACCGCCGACCGGGTTCGGCGGTGGGAGTTCGGTGCGGCGTCGTTCGCTCGGCGTGGTTACGACAACGCTGATGTGGACCGGTTCCGGGTGCAGGTCGCTGACGAGTTGGACCTGTTGGCGACGCAGATCGCGACGTTGCGGGCGGAGAACGAGCGGCTGACCGACCGGGTGGAGTTGCACCGGCACGGGGTGATCCCGAGTACGGGGGCGGCGGCGAAGGTCCCGGCGGCGCGGGAGGTGAATCTGTTGTCGGCGGCGCAGCGGGAGGCCGAGCAGATCATCGCGCAGGCGCATGACTACGCGCGTCGGGTCGCCGAGTACGCCCGGGTGCAGTACGAGAGTTACCTGCACGCGGCGGAGGCGGAGGCGAAGCAGGAGGCGGAGCGGGCGGTGGCGGAGTACCGCAGCGCGGCGGGGTCGAGCTTCGACGACACGGTGGCGACCCGGGAGGCGTTGCGGATCTTCGGCGAGATGATGGTGTCGCACATGCAGGCGGCGGCGCGGCATCTCGACGACGGCAGTGAGCAGTTGGCCCGCACGATGGATCGGATCGCGGCGGAGACGCCGGGGGCGCCGTTCGTGGGTGGTGTGGTGGGTCAGTCGGCGTTGCCGCGGCACCAGCAGCGCTGAGTCGCCGGGTGGGGTGCGCTGACGTGGACCCCACCCGGTGCGCTGGCGGCGGTGGCATAGTCGGAGGGGCCAGGCGGGGCTGACCGGTGGCCCGCCCCCGGGGAGAGGCCCTGTCGTGTCGGTATCACCGTCTCCATCCGGCGGGTCGGCGGACCCCCTCGCGGCGTTGGAGGCGTCGGCGTGGGCGCTGGCGGCCGCTGTCGGCACCATGAGTGACGCCCTGTCGGCCCCGCTCGCCGAGGTCCTCGCGGCGTCGCCGCACCGCAGCGCGGTACTGGAGGCCGCCGGTCTGCTGTCCTGGGACGGCGGGACGCCGGTCGCGCACCCGTCGCTGGTGCCTGCCGACGGGCCGACCGGCCGCAGCGCGGTGCAGGCGCGGTTGAGTTCGCTGCGGCAGGCGGTCGCCGCGGCGGCGCAGGAGCCGTCCGGCGGGGGTGGCGTCGGCTGGGCGCAGGTCGATGACGAGGTGTTGCTGCATCAGGGTCGGGCGTCGGCGGCGACCGGCCGGGCGTTGGCGACCCGGGTGGTGCCCGAGTTGGCGGGGCTGGCGGAGCGCTTGGACTCGGCGGATGCCCGGGTGCTGGACGTGGGGACCGGCGTGGCGGCGTTGGCTGTCGCCCTGGCCCGCGCGTTGCCCCGGGTGTCGGTGGTGGGCATCGACGTGCTGCAGCGGGCGTTGGACCTGGCCCGCGGGGAGTTGGCCGAGGCGCGCGACGTCGCGGACCGGATCAGTGTGCGCCGGCAGGACGTCGCGGACGTGGCCGAGCCGGAGGGGTACGACCTGGTGTGGGTGCCGGCGCCGTTTCTTCCCCAGCAGACGTTGGCGTCCGCGTTGCCCCGGTTGGTGCAGGCGCTGCGACCCGGTGGCTGGCTGGTGGCCGGCACCAATCCGCCGGCCGGGGATCCGTTGCGGGCGGCCGTCGACCGGTGGAACGCCGTCCGCAACGGCGGCAACGCCTTCGACGCCGACCGGATGGCGGAGGTGCTGGCGGGGGCCGGGTTGGGTGACGTTCGGCGTTTTCCGACGGTCCCCGGTGGGCCGGTGTTGGTCGCCGCGCACCGCCTGGGCGGCTGAGGGCCGCACCTGGTGGGTGGGTGTCAGCCGAGCCCCTTGCGGTGCGACGGGTCGGTCAGCTGGCGGCGGCGCGGACGGCCTCGACGATCGGGGTGGGTCCGTCGACGAGTTCCAGTGTCGCGCCGGTGGTGCGGGGTTCGTCGAGCAGCGCGGCGAGGACGTGGGCGACGTCGGTGCGGCTGATCGCGCCACTACCGGCGTGTGGGGTGAGGGTGACCCGCCCGGTGGGTGGGTCGTCGGTGAGCCGGCCGGGTCGCAGCACCGTCCAGGCCAGGTCGCGGCGGCGCAGGTCGTCCTCGGCGGCGCGTTTGGCGCGCAGGTACGCCGCCCACACGTCGTCGCTGCCGGGGGCGGGTGGTGTGTCCACGCCCATGGAGGAGACGAGCAGGTAGCGGTGGACGCCGGCGTGGGTGGCGGCGTCGGCGAGCAGCGCGGCGGCGGCCCGGTCGACGGTGTCCTTGCGGGCGGCGCCGCTGCCGGGGCCCGCGCCGGCGGCGAAGACCACCGCGTCGGCGCCGCGCAGGTGCTCGGCCACCTGTTCGGGCGGGGTGTGTTCCAGGTCGCAGACGACGGGGGTGGCGCCGGCGGCGCGCAGCGTCGCGGTCTGCTCGGGGTTGCGGATGAGGCCGACGGCGGTGTCGCCGCGCTCGACGAGGTGGCGTTGCACCAGTAGGGCGATCCTGCCGTGGCCTCCGGCGATGACGACGCGCATACGCCCAACCTACCGGGGGTGCGGGCGGCGTCATCGGCTTGACCTTGACCTTCGGGCAACCCTGAGCCTGGTGGGTGCCGGTCGCCGTGACCGGCGCGAGGAGGATGTCGACGTGGGGCTGATGACCATCGGGGCGTTCGCCCGGGCGGCGAGGCTGACGCCGAAGGCGTTGCGCCTGTACGACCAGGGTGGGCTGCTGGTGCCGGCCGCTGTCGATCCGGAGTCCGGTTACCGGCTCTACGACCCGGCTCAGCTGCCGGTGGCGCGGCTGGTCGCCCAGTTGCGTCGGCTCGGTATGCCGCTGGCGACGATCCGGGTCGTGTGTGACCTGGAGCCGGCAGCGGCGGCGGAGGCGGTCACCGCGTACTGGCGGCAGGTCAGCGCCGACACCGCGGCCCGCGCCCGGCTCGCCACCCTCCTCGTGGACCACCTGTCTGAAGGGGGTACCACCATGTCTGACCCGGATCCCACAGTTGTCGTTCGCTCTGCCGCCGGTTGTGACACCGGGCTGGTGCGCGACAGCAACGAGGACACCGCGTACGCCAGCGAGCGGTTGCTCGCCGTGGCCGACGGGATGCGGGGGCCCGGCGGCGCGGCGGCCAGCGCCGCCGCCGTCGACGCCCTGAAGCCGTTGGCCCTGACCGACGTGCCGGGCGCGGACCTGCTGACGATGCTGGGCGGGGCGGTGAGCGCCGCCGACCGTGCCGTGCACGGGTTGGCCACCGACACCGACCAGCCCGTCACGACGCTGACCGCGCTGCTGCTCAGCGGTTCCCGGCTGGCGCTGGTGCACGTCGGTGACACCCGGGCCTACCTGCTGCGCGGCGGTGAGTTGTCGTTGCTCACGCAGGATCACACCTGGGTGCAGACCCAGGTTGATCAGGGTCGGCTCGACCGGGACCAGGCCGCGACGCATCCGCAGCGCGCGGTGCTGGTGCGTGCCCTCGGTGGCGGCCGGCAGGTCGAGGCGGATCTGGCGCTGCGTACCGCGGTGCCGGGTGACCGGTACCTGTTGTGCTCCGACGGGCTGTCCGCGGTCGTCGACCGGGCCGGGTTGGGGTCGGCGTTGGCCGCGACGGACGACCCCGAGGACACGGTGCGGGCGCTGATCGATCTGGCGCGGGCCGAGGGGGCGCCGGACAACATCGCCTGCGTCGTCGCCGACGTCGTCGCCGCACAACCGTCGTCGCCGACGTCCTAGCCGCACAACCGTCGTCGCCGGATAGCCGTCGTCCGCGCCGGGTGGGGCCGCCCACCCGGCGCGGGCTCGGCGTCAGCGGCCCTATTGAGGCAGCATGGAGAGGTGACGGAGAGCTTCGACGCGTTGACCTCGCTGGTGGCCGGCGGTGGGGTGGTGGTGCTCAGCGGCGCCGGCCTGTCCACCGAGTCGGGAATTCCGGATTACCGGGGGCCCAGCGGGGTGGCGCGGCGGCACACGCCGATGACCTTCCAGGCGTTCACCCGCGATCCGCTGGCCCGGCGCCGCTACTGGGCGCGCAGCCACCTGGGCTGGCGGCTGATCGCGGGCGCGGCGCCCAACGCCGGGCACCGGGCGGTGGCCGGGCTGCAGCACGCCGGGCTGGTCGACACGGTCATCACCCAGAACGTCGACGGTCTGCACGGTGCGGCCGGCAGCCCGTCGGTGATCGAGTTGCACGGTCGCCTCGACGAGGTTACCTGTCTGGACTGCGGCAACCTGACCTCCCGGGAGGAGCTGCACCGGCGGTTGCGCGAGGCCAACCCGGAGTTCGTGGCCCGCGTCGCCGCCGTCAACCCGGACGGTGATGTTGATCTCCCCGATGAGCAGGTGGAGGCGTTCCGGCCGGTGGACTGCGGGATCTGCGGCACCGGGATGCTGAAACCGGACGTGGTGTTCTTCGGTGAGACGGTGCCGCCGCAGCGGGTGGCGCGGTGTTTCGCGGCCGTGGAGCAGGCCCGCGCGTTGCTGGTGCTCGGGTCGTCGTTGACGGTGATGTCGGGGCGTCGGTTCGTGATTCGGGCCGCGAAACGGGGCATCCCGGTCGCGATCGTCAACCAGGGGCCGACCCGGGGTGACGGTCACGCCACCGTGTGCGTCGACGCGCCGCTGGGCGCGGTGCTGCCGCAGCTGGCCACGCGGGTCGGCGCCGGGGCGCCGCTGGGGGTCTGACGGGCCGGCCCCGGGTGGGCGCCCCGGCCCCGGGGGGTGGGACATCGGCCCCCCGGGGGAGGACATCCGCCGGAAACACCGACGCTGGTAGCGTTGACCACGCCGGTAACACCCACGTGGGAGAGACCGCCCGACAGCACGCAGGGCGGCGCCGAAGGGGCAAATCCTCCCCGGAACCTCTCAGGCAAAAGGACCTCGTGGGCAGGCACTGTGGAGTGCCCCCGTGGGTGCGACAGAGGGGGAGGCCGACACGTCGACCTCGCCCCGGGAGTGCCCTGATGACCGTAGAGCAGTTCGCCACCCGTCACATCGGTCCCGGCCCCGACGACGAGCGTCGGATGCTGGAGGTCGTCGGGCACGACTCGATCGACGAGCTGATGGACGCCGCGATCCCCGAGGTGATCCGCTGGCACGGCACCCTCGACCTGCCCGAGGCGGCCACCGAGGCCGAGACGATCGCCGAGCTGCGGGCCCTCGCGGCGCGTAACACCGTGGCCGTCTCCATGATCGGGCTCGGGTACCACGGCACGCACACCCCGGCGGTGATCCGCCGCAACGTCCTGGAGGACCCGGCCTGGTACACGGCGTACACGCCGTACCAGCCGGAGATCAGCCAGGGCCGGCTGGAGGCGCTGCTGAACTTCCAGACCATGGTCACCGACCTGACCGGCCTGGCCACCGCGAACGCCTCCATGCTCGACGAGGGCACCGCGGCGGCGGAGGCGATGACCCTGGCGCGGCGGGCCTCCAAGAGCAAGAGCGGCGTGTACGTCGTCGACGCCGACGCGTTGCCGCAGGCCATCGCGGTGATCACCAGCCGGGCGGTGCCGCTCGGCATCGACGTGCGGGTCCTCGACGTCGAGCGTGACGAGTTGCCGGCGGAGTTCTTCGGCCTGCACCTGCAGTATCCGGGGGCGTCCGGGGCGGTGCGCGACCACGCCGGCCTCGTGGAGGCGGCGCACGCCGTCGGCGCCCTGGTGACCGTGGCGGCGGACCTGCTGGCGTTGACGCTGCTGCGCGCACCGGGGGAGATCGGCGCGGACATCGCCGCCGGCACCACCCAGCGTTTCGGCGTACCCATGGGATTCGGTGGGCCGCACGCCGGTTACCTGGCGGTGCGTTCGGGCCTGGAGCGGATGCTGCCCGGGCGCCTGGTCGGGGTGTCGCGTGACGCGGACGGTAACCCGGCCTACCGGTTGGCGTTGCAGACCCGTGAGCAGCACATCCGCCGGGAGAAGGCGACCAGCAACATCTGCACCGCGCAGGTGCTCCTGGCCGTGATGGCCGGCATGTACGCCGTGTACCACGGCCCGGACGGGCTGCGCGCCATCGCGACGCGTACCCATGCGATGGCGGCGCGGCTCGCGGCCGGGTTGCGCGCCGGTGGGGTCGACGTCGCGGACGTCGCGTTCTTCGACACCGTCACCGCGACCGTGCCCGGGAGGGCTGCCGAGGTGGTGGCCGCCGCCGCGGAGCGTGGTGTCAACCTGCGGCTGGTCGACGCCGACCGGGTGGGGGTGTCCTGCGACGAGACCACGACCGACGCGCACCTGGCGCAGGTGTGGGCGGCGTTCGGGGTGCCCGCGTTCGACGCCGACGGGGACGCCGCCCTGCCCGTCGACCTGACGCGCACGACCGACTTCCTCACCCACCCGGTGTTCCGCAGCCACCACTCGGAGACGGCGATGCTGCGCTACCTGCGGCGGTTGTCGGACTTCGACTACGCCCTGGACCGGGGCATGATCCCGCTCGGGTCGTGCACGATGAAGCTGAACGCGACCACCGAGATGGAGCCGGTCAGCTGGGCGGAGTTCGCGAACATCCACCCGTTCGCCCCGGACACGCAGACCGTCGGGTACCGGGAGATGATCGGTCAGCTGGAGTCGTGGCTGGCCGAGGTGACCGGGTACGACGCGGTCAGCGTGCAGCCCAACGCCGGTTCGCAGGGTGAGCTGGCCGGCCTGTTGGCGATCCGCTCGTACCACGCGTCGCGGGGTCAGACGCACCGCGACGTGTGTCTGATCCCGTCGTCGGCGCACGGCACGAACGCGGCGTCGGCGGTGATGGCCGGGATGCGGGTCGTGGTGGTGGCCTGCGACGACGACGGCAACGTCGACCTCGTCGACCTGGACGCGAAGATCGACAAGCACCGCGACGCGCTCGCCGCGATCATGGTGACGTACCCGTCCACGCACGGTGTGTACGAGACGGGTATCGCGTCGCTGTGCGCGAAGGTCCACGACGCGGGCGGGCAGGTGTACGTCGACGGGGCGAACCTCAACGCCCTGGTCGGGTTCGCCAAGCCCGGCAAGTTCGGCGCGGACGTGTCGCACCTGAACCTGCACAAGACGTTCTGCATCCCGCACGGCGGCGGCGGCCCGGGGGTGGGCCCGGTCGCGGTGCGCGCACACCTGGCGCCGTTCCTGCCCGGCGACCCGCTCGGCGCGCACGTCGACGCCACCCCGGCGATCTCGGCGGCCAAGTACGGGTCGGCGGGGATCCTGCCGATCCCGTGGGCGTACCTGCGGATGATGGGCGCCGAGGGGCTGACCCGGGCCACCGGTGTGGCGGTCCTCGCGGCGAACTACGTGGCGGCGCGGCTGCGGGGGCACTTCCCGGTGCTGTACGCCGGCAACAAGGGCCTGGTGGCCCACGAGTGCATCCTCGACCTGCGGCCGTTGACGAAGGCGACCGGGGTGAGCGTCGACGACGTGGCGAAGCGGCTGATCGACTACGGCTTCCACGCGCCCACGATGTCGTTCCCGGTGGCGGGAACGCTGATGGTGGAGCCGACCGAGAGCGAGGACCTGGCCGAGCTGGACCGGTTCTGCGACGCGATGATCGCGATCCGCGCGGAGATCGAGCAGGTGGGTTCCGGGGCGTGGCCGGCGGGGGACAACCCCCTGGCAAACGCGCCGCACACCGCGGCGATGGTCAGCGGTGACGAGTGGTCGCACGCGTACCCGCGGTCGGTGGGCGCGTACCCGGCCGGGGTGGACCGGGCCGGGAAGTACTGGCCGCCGGTGCGGCGCATCGACGGCGCGTACGGCGACCGGAACCTGGTCTGCTCGTGCCCGTCGCCGGAGGCGTTCGAGGACTGACGACGGCGCGCCGGGGCGGGCGGTACGGCCTGCCCCGGCAGCCGCTGCGACCTGGGCGGGGACGTCCCTTACCGGGGGACTAGCCTGGGTCGACGGCGGCTAGACGGTGACGCTGAGTGGTCGGTCAGGCCACGAGAGCGTGGCGGGCGGGGCCGCGGTGCGGTGCGATGCTGCTGCCGTCAGGAAGCAGCTCGCCGGTGTCCTCGAAGACGATGACACCGTTGCAGAGCAGGCTCCAGCCCTGCTCACGGAAGCAGGCGAGGACCCGCGCGGCTTCCCGGTCGGTGGCTTCAGCGGAGGGGCAGGTCGGTTGGTGCTGGCACATCGGGTTCTCCGGACTGTGGGGGCACTGTGTCATGGTTCACATGACCAGTGACGCACAGTACCAAGCGAAAGTGTCCAGCATCGAGCAGGTGCCCGCCTGGTGCACGGGAAATCCACTGAACGGATGAGGAAGGTTGGACCGTACGGCGTGGAAACGCTCCCAAAGGTGTGCGCCGCGAGCGGCGGCCCGGCTGCGACCGCCGCGAGCGGCGGCCCGGCTGCGACCGTCGATGTACCCGCCGCGCCGGCCGCGTGCCGGGGCGCGCTGACCGAACGCGCCCGCCTGCACTGGTCCCGCGGCGACGGCGGCGACCCCGCGGCCCTCGCCGAGGAGTTCCTCGCCGCGCACGGCCTACCCCTGCACGACCTGACCCGACCCGCCACCGGCCAGCACGGCACCGGGGTCTGCGGCGCGGCCCTGTACCTGTCCGCCGCCGCCGGGGCGCTGCTGGCCGGCGCACCCACCGGGGCACCCGAGCCCGCACCGGCCCTACCCGACCTCGTCGTCGTGGTCTACCAGCACGGCCCCACCCGGTTCGCCCGGCCCGGACCACCGCCACCGTGGTGGCTCGGCGACTGGGCCGAGAGCTGGACCCCCGGCCAGCACGCCGACGCCGTCGACGCGGTCCGCGCCGCCATCGGCCGCGGCGACGTCTACCAGAGCAACCTCGTCGGCCACGCCGCCGCCCCCTACACCGGCGACCCGCTGCCCGCCCTGAAGCGCCTCGGCGCGCTCCCCGGCGCCCGCTACGGCGGCGTCCTCACCGGCGACGGCTGGGCCATCGGCTGCGCCTCCCCGGAAACCCTCGTCGAGGTCACCGACGGGCAGGTGATCACCCGACCGATCAAGGGCACCCGCCCGGCCACCGCCGCCGGCCGGGCCGAACTGCTCGCCAGCGCCAAGGAACGCGCCGAACACATCATGATCGTCGACCTGGAACGCAACGACCTCGCCCGCATCGCCCGCACCGGCACCGTCACCGTCGACGAACTGTTCGCCGTCCGCCGCTGGTGCGACCTGTGGCAGGCCGAGTCGACAGTGCGCGCCGCCGCCGCCGACGGCCTCGGCCTCGCCGACCTGCTGCGCGCCACCTGCCCCGGCGGCTCCGTCACCGGCGCCCCGAAACTCGCCGCCCTGACCCAGATCAACGCCCTCGAACCCGTCGGACGCGGCGCCAGCATGGGCGCGCTGGGCTGGGTCACCCCGGGCCACGTCGACCTGGGCCTGACCATCCGCACCGCCGCCGCCGACGGCCACCGACTGCACACCTGGGCCGGCGGCGGCATCACCTGGGACAGCGACGCACACGCCGAGGTCGCCGAGGCCGCCGCGAAGACCACCCCGATCCGCGCCACCCTGGCCGGGCGCTGACCGCGACACCACACGGCGATACCCTGAACCCCATGACCATGCGGCCCATCCGGATCATCGGCGACCCTGTCCTGCGCACCGGATGCGAACCGGTCACCACCTTCGACGCCGAGCTACGCGCCCTCGTCACCGACCTGATGGACACCCTCCTCGGCGCCCCCGGCCGCGCCGGCGTCGCCGCACCGCAGATCGGCGTCAGCGCCCAGGTGTTCGTCTACGACGCCGACGGATACCGCGGCCACCTCATCAACCCCACCCTCGAACTGTCCGACGAACTCCAGGACGACGAAGAGGGCTGCCTGTCCATCCCCGGGCTGTACTTCCCGACCGTGCGGGCCCTGCACGCCACCGCCCACGGCGTCGACCAGCACGGCGAGCCACTGACCATCACCGGCAGCGGATTCCTGGCCCGCGCCCTGCAACACGAGACCGACCACCTCGGCGGGCGGCTCTACGTCGACACCCTGCGCGGCGACACCCGCCGCCGCGCCCTGCGCGAGATCCGCGCCGGACGCTTCGACTCACCCAGCCGAAGCAGGCCCTAGCTGTTCTGTCCAGAGAGGTTGGGGACGCGGCTGGCGGGTGGGCCGCCGATTGCGGTGTGGTGGCGGTGGTGATTGTAGGCGTGGA
>NZ_JBITGE010000053.1:0-30637 GCF_044456785.1 Micromonospora sp. NPDC050795
CACCCGCTACGACAAACTGGCCGTCCGCTACGAAGCCACCCTGACCATCGCCGCCATCAACCAGTACCTCCGAGCTTTATGAAACACGGGCTAGACTCCTTGAGTAAGGCTTCGATGACAGCCCTCATGGAGTCGAGTCTGATTAGGCAGCGAAAGCTGGGCGATCTACTTGTCGAGAAATTGATTAATGGCAGATCGGTCCCTACTCAGGCCGGTGGTTTCCCGGTGCTTCGTCTAACTGCGTTGCGTGGCGATATGGTTGACTTGGCGGAGCGCAAATCGGGTGCGTGGGGCCTTGACGAGGCGCGACAGTATCTGGTGCATCAGGGCGATTTTCTGGTAAGCCGTGGCAACGGATCGCTTCGACTGGTTGGGCGTGGAGGGCTGGTGTCTCAGAATCCTGACCGTGATCCTGTCGCCTTCCCGGACACGCTGATACGAGTCCGGGTCGACAAAACTACGATCAGGCCCGAGTTTCTGAAAATCGTCTGGAATTCGTCTCGAGTGCGTCAACAAATCGAGCGGTCGGCACGTACTACTGCTGGTATATACAAGATTAACCAGGCCATACTGTCTGAAGTTACGATACCCGTGCCGAGGCTTGATGAACAGGATCGGATCATCGGCGAATGGCAGGCAGCAGTTGAGGAAATGCAACGCCTTCGTACAGCATTGCTGACCGCGTCGAAGCGTGCGGCTCAACTGCGAACTTCGCTGTTATCGGCGGCGTTTGCGGGTCAGCTGGTGCTGCAGGTCCCCAGTGACGAGCCGGCATCGGATCTGCTGGCAAGAATCCGAGCCAAGCAGGCCGTCTCACCGCGGAAGCAGAAGACCCACTACCGGCGTACCCAGAAAGAGTTGGCGGCTCCGCCGACCAGGGTTACCGGCGACGACTATCAGCAGGAGGCACTGCCGCTGTGAGCACTGTGGATTCGCGCCGGCTGGTGCAGAAGCTGTGGAACTACTGCGACGTGCTGCGTGACGACGGCGTCTCGACTATCGACTACGTGGAGCAGTTGACGTTCCTGCTGTTCCTCAAGATGGCCGACGAGCGGGCCAACCGCCCGATCCGGCCCGAGCAAATCGTGCCCGACGAGCTTAGCTGGCAGACGCTGCTCGACGCCGAGGGCGATGCTCTGGAGGTGCAGTACCGGCACATCCTGACTGGGCTGGCCCGTGAGGGTGGCACGCTCGGAACGATCTTCCGCAAGGCGCAGAACAAGATCCAGGACCCGGCGAAGCTCAAGCGGCTGATCGTCGACCTGATCGACAAGGAGGAGTGGTCTAGCACCGGCGTCGACGTCAAGGGCGATGCTTACGAGGAATTGCTGGCCAAGGGTGCCGAGGACACCAAGTCGGGCGCGGGGCAGTACTTCACCCCGCGTGCGCTGACAGTGGCCATGGTCGACTGCATGCAGCCCACGCCCGACGACAAGATCACCGACCCGGCCTGCGGCACTGGCGGCTTCCTGCTCGCCGCGTTCGATTTCATCCAGCGCCACCACCGCAGTGACCTCACGCCGGACCAGCGGCGGCGGCTCGCCAACGGTGCGATCACCGGCACCGAACTGGTCGACGGCACCGCCCGACTGGCCGCGATGAACATGCTGCTGCACGGCATCGGCACCCCCAGCGGCGATTCTCTGATCACGATCGGGGATGCGCTCGGCAAGGAGCCGGCACACCACTACAGCTTGGTCCTTGCGAACCCGCCGTTCGGCCGTAGCTCCTCGATTCGGATGATCGGCGAGGACGGCCGCTCCACCCGCGAGGAGCGGGAGATCGAGCGCAACGACTTCTGGGCCACCACAGCTAACAAGCAGCTCAACTTCGTCCAGCACATCGCTTCGCTGCTGGAAATCGACGGCCGGGCCGCCGTTGTGCTGCCGGACAACGTGCTTTTCGAGGGCGGCGCGGGCGAGACCATCCGCCGCCGACTGCTCAAGCAGTACGACCTGCACACCATGCTGCGCCTGCCCACCGGCATCTTCTACGCCGGTGGGGTCAAGGCCAACGTGCTGTTCTTCGAGCGCAAGCGCGCCCGTGAGGAGCCGTGGACCCAAAAACTCTGGGTGTACGACTTCCGCACCAACCAGCACTTCACGCTGAAGCAGAACCCGCTGCGTCGCGAACACCTTCAGGATTTCGTCCACTGCTACCTCCCCGGCAAGGACCGCGCAGAGCGGGTGGAGACCGAGCGGTTCCGGGCCTTCTCCTACGAGGAATTGATCGCCCGGGACAAGGTGAACCTCGACATCACCTGGCTCAAGGACGCCTCCCTGGAGGACGCCGACGCGCTACTGCCGCCGGAGGTGATTGCGCAGGAGATCGTCGAGGATCTGGAGGCGGCGTTGCGCGAGTTCGCAGCTATCGCGGAAGCCCTGACCGCATCGAAGGTGCAGCAGAATCCGACCTAACTTGTCCGCTCCGTAGTGCTGGTGAGATGAAGGTGGTGGCGTGACCGACTCTCCCATTCGTGGTGACGGCTTCACGATCAAGGAGCTGTTCAGCCTCTTGACATTCCGGCTTGATCCATATCAGCGCGAGTACAGTTGGGGCCGGAAGGACGTCAAAGCGCTGATCGCGGACTTGACTGACCACTTTGCCGACGACTGGATGCCTGGCCACGAACGGCGCGAGGTGCGCCGCTACCGGCCGTACTTCCTCGGGCCCTTCGTCTACTACCAGGATGATGAGGTGGCAGCGCTTGTCGACGGACAGCAACGAATCACCACGTTGCACCTGCTGCTGTTGCACCTGCGCCGGCTCGCAGTGGAGGCGGAGCGACCCGAGTATCGCGGCGACATCGGTGCCCTGGAACCGCTCATCGCCGACAACTCGTTCGGGGAGCGGGCCTACGCGATCCGTTCCGATGAGCGGACCCCTGTCCTTGATGCGATCTTTGAAGACAAGCCGTTCTCGTTGCCCGCCGACGCGAGCCCGTCGGTCATCAACCTCTATGAACGCAGCCAGGAGCTTGATGGGCTGCTGCCGGAATCGATCCGCGATGAAGCCCTGCCGCTTTTCATCCACTGGCTGCTCAACCGGGTCTGCCTTGTTGGCATCAACGCAAACAACCGCCGACAGGGCTGGGAGATCTTCGAGACGATGAACGACCGTGGGGTGCAGCTCGGCCCCGCAGATCTTTTGAAGAGTTTCCTCCTGCGGCGTGCCAGCAACGGCCACAACCTGCACCGGTTGGGGGAGGCATGGGGTGGCGTCCTGGCCAGGATCGACAACCGCGCACCGCAGGCAGCGGCGAGGTTTCTTCAAGCCTTGCTCATTGGCCGGTACGCGCAGAGCGCCGACGAGGTGACCGACATTGGGGTGTCGTTCCACGGCTGGGTACAGGAGAATTCCTCACGTCGGATGAGCTTGAACAATGCGCCAGATTTCGCGCGTTTCATCGAGCACGATCTAGCGCGCCTCTCCAAGCGTTACGCCTCACTACATGCGGCGACAAACGTCCTGGAGTCCAGTCTGGAACCGCTGTTCTACAACGCCAGGAACGAGATCGGCCAGATGCCGTTCCTGCTGGCCGCGATCAACCCTGACGACAGCGACGCTCAGGTCCGGGAGAAGGCGTTCCTGGTTGCCGCCTACCTTGACTTGGTGTTCGTCCGGATGGTCGTGAACAACCGGATCGGAAAGCCGGATGATCTGGACGCTCATGTCCTGCCGGTAATCCTAGATCTTCGAGCCTGCTCGGACATCGATGCTGTCGCGAAGGTGCTGGGCCGGCGAATAGCTGAGCTGGATGTCGACTTCACTGGGGTCAAGCGGTACGGGCTGCGGGCAGACAACCGGTCTCAGGTCCGGTATCTGCTCGCCCGTCTGACGGCCTTCGTGGAGACGGAGTGTGGCCGACTGAACGAGATTGTCCGGTATCTGGACAAGGATGAGCCGTTCGAGATCGAGCACATCTGGGCGAACAAGTTCGAACGCCACCAGCCCGAGGTCAGGACCGAGTCGGTCTTCCGGGTGCAGCGCAACCGAATCGGAGCGCTGCTGCTGCTCAGGAAGTCTCATAACGCCAGCTATCAGGACGCGCCGTATGAGCGGAAGGTTGAATGGTACCGCGGCCAGAATCACCTCGCGGCGTCGCTGCATAAGTCGACCCACGAGCGTAATCGACCCTTCACGGAGGGAGTGGTCAAGGAATATCGGCTCGAGAAGGTCTTCCATCCTGTGGCCAGATTCGACATGTCAGCCATCGAGCTGCGGCAGCAGCTCTACGAGCGCTTGTGCGAGATCATCTGGGAACCGAAGCGGCTCGGCTTCATCCTGCCGGCCACTGTTGCTCGGGAAGTAGCCGAGCAGAGCGACGTTCCCGTCGCTGTCCCTAGCCAGCGCGTGTCCGCCGCCGTTGCCAGGCGTACCCGGGCTCACTTCGGTGGCGTTACGGTTGCCAGACTTGTCGCCGTTGGGGCGCTCAGTACTGGTGAGGAGTTGGTTCTCACCTACAAGCGTGAGCGATACCTAGCGTATGTGAACGAAGCCGGTCAAATCGAATTGGAGAGCGGGGAGGCGTTTGAGTCGCCCTCCCCGGCCGGGTCCACTGCCACGGGCAAGCCGACGATCAACGGATGGAGCGCGTGGAAAGTGCGGCGGGGTGACAGCCTGACGCCGCTGCACGATGTACGGGCGGATGCGTTGTCGCGTGGGCTACTTGAGGTTGCGACATAGGGGTGCTGCGCTCAATCCGGATCACAGCAACGTGTTCGTGTCGCTCATCAACCGGCGGTGCGATCCGGTAGGCTCGCCGGTATGACCGGACCGGTGAGCAAGAAGTCGTTCTCGCTTCCGCAGGACGTGGCGGAGCGCTTGGAGCGTGAGCCCAACGCCAGCGCGTACGTGGTCGACACGATTCGGGCACGGATGCGTGCTGAGGATCTCGACGCCGAGTTGGTTCGCCGGGGTATGACCGTCACGGCGGAGGGACGGGTTCGCGCCAGGGCCCAACGCGCTCAGGTCGAGCAGGAGTGGTCGCCCGGTCGACGTGCCGCGCTGCGGGATCGTTCCCGTCGCGCGGCAGCGGAAATGCTCGACGGCTCCGGCAGCCAGGCCCCGGCTGCGTGACGAGTCCCGAAGCGACGGCGGTCCGGCTGATACTGGACCGGTCCGCGCTGCTGGCCTACGTGGCCGGTTCCATGGATGTCGCCGAACCTATCCACGAGGTGGCTCACGATGGGGTCCGATTCGGCGTGCCGGCCGTGGTTGCGGCCGAGGTGCTGGCGGTGGTGGATGATCCAGGCGATCGAGCGCTGTTGCACCGACTGCTCGAACGTCCCGCCTGCGCGGTGCTGCCGACCTGGGGTGAGGACTGGCAGGAGTTGGCGTACTGGTGCCTCGTTACCGGTCGGGTTGACCTCGCCGCCGCCGTGATGGCTGTTCTGGAACACGACGCCTCGGTGCTGACCAGCGAGGTCAAGGCGTACGGCGATGGCGGCGACCTTCCGGTCATCCGCTTTCCTGGCTAGGGCCCTCGACCGGTTCAGCGCGTGACGCGGACTGTTTGTTGAGGTCCAGGTAGTTATCAACCGATAACGGGTTCGCGTGCGATGACGACCACCGGGATCTCGCGGTCGGTCTCCTTTGCGTAGCGCGCGTACGTCGGGAAGACCTTCGTCATCACCGGCCACAACCGGACGCGTTCCGCACCGGTCGCGGTCCGGGCCCGGCCGACGATCCGCTCCGCCCCGACCTGGATCTCGACCGTCGGGTCGGCGCTCAGGTTCAGGTACCAGGCGGGGTGCTTTGCCGCGCCGCCGTTGGATGCCACCAGCAGGTAGTTGTCGCCGTCGCGCCCGTACATCAGGGCCGTGCGGCGCAGCATGCCCGATCGGCGTCCGCGCGTGGTGAGCAGCAGCGAGGGTACGCCGTGGAAGGTGCCCCCGTCCGCGCCGTCGGTCCGCACGTAGCGTCGGATGTGGCTGGGGACCCAGCCGACCGGGCTGTCCTCGACCGTCTCGTTCTGCTCGTGTGTGGTCACGCCATCGCCATCGCCTCCATCGTCGATCCCGGACGGTCGAGCGGGGTGTCGATCTACGCAGGGCTTACGCGGTGCCCGCCACTGAAGGCGGTTGTGGGCGAACGTGATGCCTGTGGGTCATCGTGATGACTCACAGGCATCAGGCTCTCCAGGGAGATGGCTTCCCCGGGGCCGCGGGAGCAAGCCGGCGGGGGAGGGTCAGGCGCGCGAGCGGGGCAGGCAGCACTTCTTGTACTTGGCGCCGGAGCCGCACCAGCAGGTGTCGTTGCGGCCGGGTGGCCAGGCGGTCACGCCGGCCTCGTCGAGGCTGTCGGCGTACTCGTCGAGGGTTTCCTCGTCGGTGGGGTCGCTGCCCGCGCCCTGCGCGAAGGCCGCCAGGCCGTCGACGGTGCCGGCGACCACGCCCAGGTCGGAGCCGCCCATCCCGGACGCGTCGACGAGGGCGCGTTCGAGTTGAGCGCGGTGCTCGTCCCAGGTGGGCGGGTAGCTGTCGACCAGCGCCGGCCAGCGCAGCAGCAGGGCGTCGAATTCCGCCTGCGGCCAGAAGAGCAGCGTCGCCGGGCCGTCGTCGACGGCGTCGAGCGCGTGGGTGCTCGCGGCGCGCAGCCGGTCGGCGAGGTTGTCGTACTCGTCGTGGGGTAGGCCTGCCTCCTCGCGGAGGTCGTGCCGCCGCTGGGCCAGGCCGTAGATCATGGCCGCGGCCTCGTCCTGGGCGTCCTCGGACGCGTGCTGCTGGGTGCGGGTCCGTTCCAGGATCGCGTCGAGCGCCCCGGTCAGCCACTCCAACGCCGTGTCGGTGTGGCCGGACTCGGCCAGCTCGTCGACCAGGTACGTCGCCGCGGGGTCGGTTTCCAGCAGCGGACGCAGGGCGGTCAGCTCGGCCATGCCCTCGTCCGAGCGGCCGAGGCGCAGCAGCAGACCGCCGCGCACCGCTCGGGCGTACGCGTTGTCGTCCGGCTGCTCGGCGATGGCGCGGGTGGCGAGGGCGAGCGCGTCGGCCAGGTCGCCGGCCTGTTTCAGGATGTCCGCGGCGACCAGCAGGGCGTACCCGGTGTCGTCGGGGTCCGCCACCCGCCCCTCGTCGACGGCGCCCACCAGTTCGGCGACGAACGCGGCCGGGTCGGGGCTCTTGAGGCCCAGGGCGCCGATCTCGTCGATGCGGTCGGCGGTCAGCAACTCGGGCATGGGCGCTTCCTGAGGAACGACGGATGGGGAGCGGTCAGCGTACTCCGGAATGCGCCGCGGCCCGGGCGGCGAACCGCCAGGGCCGCGACGCGTTCCGTCAGCGGGTCGCCGGCATGGTGGCGAACTCGCCGGCTAGCTCCGACTCGACGATCGTCTCGGCGGACGGCCGGCGACCGGCCGACGCCCGCCGGGCGGACGGGACGGCGAGGGCCGCGAGCGCGGCGGCCAGGGCGATCGCCGTGAGGACGAGAAACCCCATCGTGAAGCCGGCCTCCCGGGGCAGACCGTTGGCCTGCGGGTGGGCGGTGATCACACCGCTGACCACTGCCGCGCCGATCGCGCCGCCGATGGTGCGGATGTTGGCGTTCATGCCGGTCGCCACGCCGGTCTGGCTGGCGGGCACGCTGGCGACGATCAGGTTGGCCATCGACGCGAAGGCCAGGCCGATGCCGAGGCCGACCAGGCCACCGGCGATGGCGACCTCCCAGCGGGTGGCGTGCGCGGTGGCGAGCATCGCGGAGGCGGCCACGTTGAACGTGGCGCCGGTGGCGAGCTGCGCCTTGGCGCTGAAGACGGCCTGGAGCCGCCCGGCGATGACGCCGGCGACGAACATCGCGCTGAC
Organism: Micromonospora sp. NPDC050795; assembly: GCF_044456785.1. Lineage (NCBI taxonomy): Bacteria > Bacillati > Actinomycetota > Actinomycetes > Micromonosporales > Micromonosporaceae > Micromonospora > Micromonospora sp. NPDC050795. The sequence goes on from NZ_JBITGE010000053.1 coordinate 7,800, forward strand.
CATCGGGAGCATGAGCAGACCGGCCTGGCTGATGCTCGCCCCGAAGCCGTAACCGGCGGCGGTCGGGGTCTGCAGGAACTGCGGGAGGAACGCGTACATGGAGAACATCGACGCGCCGTAGAGCAGGGCGACGAGGTTGGTGGTCCAGACACCGGGAAGGCGCATCATCCGCATGTCGATCAGCGGATTCTTCGACCGCAGCTCGGTGACCAGCCAGCCGACCAGCAGCACCACTGCCAGGGCGAGCAGGCCGAGCACCCGGGTGGAGGTCCAGCCCCAGGCGGCGCCCTGGCTGATCGGCAGCAGCAACGCGACAAGCCAGCCGGAGAGCAGCAGTGTGGCGCGCCAGTCGATGCGACCAGGGGTGCGGACCGGCGACTCGGGCACGAACAGGTGCGCGGCCACGGCGGTCAGTCCGACCACGATCATCGGGATCCAGAACAGCCAGCGGTAGTCCAGGGTGCTGACGATCGGGCCGGCCAGCACGATGCCCAGGCCACCGCCGACGGCGACGATGGCCGAGATGGCGGCCACCGCGGTGGAGACCCGGGCGGCCGGGAACTCGTCGCGGATGATGCCGAACGACAGCGGGAAGACCGCCCCGCCGATGCCCTGCACGACGCGGGCGAGGATGAGGATGCCGATGTTCGGCGCGATGGCGGCCAGCAGGCAGCCGAGGGCGAGGGCGGCGAGCGAGACGACGAGCATCCGCTCCTTGCCGACCATGTCGCCGACGCGTCCGAGGATCGGCGTGAAGATCGACGCGCTGAGCAGGTAGGCGGTCAGGACCCAGGTAACGGTGTTCTGGGTGGTGTGCAGGTCCTGCTGGATGGTCGGCAGCACCGGGGTGATCAGCGACTGGAGCATCGCGAAGAACCCGGCGCCGGCCGCGAGCACGGTGAAGGTGAGCCGACGCGAGCTGCGCCGGGAGGTCACTGCCACGAGAGAAAACTCCCTGATTACGTACGGGAATGAAGGCTTGTCGCCCGTCGTCCGTGACGGGGTGGTCTGTCGGGGTCCGGGCGATCGGGGTGGCCAGGCGGCGATCGGGCGGGTCCCGAGGTAGAGTAACCGGAGGCAGGCCTCCGAGATTCCGGAGGGGTGCCTCCGCTAAGCTAGCGGAGGGCGTCCTCCGGATGCAAATAGAGTGAGGTGACGCACGTCATGACCAGCCCGGGGCAGGCACCCGAGGTCTTCGCCCAGCGGCCCAAGCGGGCCGACGCGCGGCGTAACTACGACGCCCTGATCGCGGCTGCGCGCGAGGCGTTCGCCGAGAACGGCGCCGCCGCCTCCCTGGAGGACGTGGCCCGCCGGGCCGGCGTGGGCATCGGCACGCTCTACCGCAACTTCCCGACCCGCCGGCACCTGTTCGAGGCCGTCTACGTCGAGGAGGTCCGGGCGCTGTGCCACTCCGCCGAGGGTCTGGCCGAGCTGCCACCCTGGGACGCGCTCGTCGCCTGGCTGCACCGCTTCGTCGCGTACGTCGCCACCAAGCGGGCGCTCGCCGAGCAACTGCTGCACGACTCCGAGATCTTCACCAGCTGCCGGGCGGAGATCTTCTCCGCCGGTGAGCCGCTGATGCGTCGCGCGCAGGTCGCCGGTGTGGTCCGAGACGACATCGGCTTCGACGACGTGGTGCGGCTGATCAGTGGCCTCACCATGGCCCAGTTCCCGTCACCCGAGCAGCGTGACCGGGTCCTCGGCGTGGCCCTGGACGGCCTGCGCCCGCCCGCCACGTCGCGCTGACGGCCCGCCCGCCGCGTCGCGCTGACGGTCCGCCCGCCACTTCGCGCTGACGCCCCGCCGATCAGCGGTCGACCAGCAGCAGCCACTCGTCGTCGAGGCGCTCCACTGTCGTGCCCGCCGGCCAGCGGTGGCCACTGTCGGCCACCGCCCGGGCCTGCTCGACCTGCGGTGGCCGGCTGAACTCCGTGTCACGGAAGCTGACCATGCTGTGGAACCGGGCCCGGCCGAAGTTCGCGGCGTCGACGAAGCGGGCCCTGTCGAACAGCGCCTCCGCGCCGAACACCGTCCAGCGGAACAGCGCCATGTTCGTGAAGCGGACGGCGTGGAAGCTTGCCGACCGGCCGAACTCGGTGTGCTCCATCGACAGGGCGCCCTCGAAGACGGCCTCCCGGAACGAGGTGACGTCCTCGAAGCGGGTCAGGTCGAAGCTGGTCGGCTGGCCGAAGGTCACCCGGCGGAACGAGGCCGGGCCGGTGAAGCCGGCTCGCCGGCAGGACAGACCGCCGGAGAAGGCGGCGCCGTCGACGTTGGCCGTGCCGTCGACGCGGACGCCGTCGAGGATGACCTCGCCGTCGGCCACGAGCCCGTCGAAGACCACGTCACCGAACGTCGCCGCACCGAACAGCAGCCGCCCCCGCGCCGTCGCGCCCGCGAAGGTGGTCGTGCCGGTGAACACCGCATCGGTGAAGGTCGCGTCGACGAGCGTGCAGCCGGCGGCGTCGAAGTCGACGAGCGTGGCGCCGGCCAGGTCGAGCGTCAGCTCCGGCCAGTGTGCGGCGTCGTCCGCGCGCAGGTGCCGGGTCAGCACGCGCTGCGCGCTGCGCCGGACCTCCGTCTCGCGCGGCTCGCCGTCGGGCGCCGGCATCCGCAGGTACGCGCACAGCACCGCCGCGATGGTCGGGCGCTGCCCCGGGTTGTCCTGGCCGAGGCGCTCCAGCGCGTGCAGGCCGCCGAGGCGTACCGCCGCGCTGTCGTTGCCGAGCAGCTCGACCGCCCGGGTGTAGAGCTCGGTCAGTCGACGCTCCGCCGCGTCGTGCTCGACGGCCCCGGACTGCCGATCCTGGTGGCGCTGCGCGGCCTCGGCCACCGCTTCGGCGTGCGCCTGCACCCGGTCCCGGTGCACCTGGTCCCGTGCGGCGACGCTCTCCTGGTGCCGCTGCGCGCGTTCGGCGATCCACTGGCGGCGGGCGGCGAGCAGCAGCGCGAGCCCTCCGCCGGTGCCGGCGACGACGGTCAGGCCGGTGCGGATCGCGTCGATGCGCAGTGTGGCGCGGGTGTCCGGTTGGTTGGCCCGGTCGGCCTCGGTGAGCAGCAGGTCCAGCACCAGCCAGCCCAGGGCGATGGCGACCAGCAGGCCGACCAGGACCAGCCACCACGGCATCACCCGCAGCTCGCGCTCGGTGGGTTCGTCGACAGCCACGGCCACAGCATGCCAGCGACCGCCGGTGTCCGATATGGAGCGGGGCGGTATGACCGTTTGCGCTCCCGCCGGAACAACGGGTTACCGGTGCGTAACAAGTCATTGACGTTTCTAAATTGTTGCGGGGATGATCGTCGCACGGTCGACCGGACACCCCCACCCACCTGCCCGGTTCGCCGGGCGCCTCCCCCCGGAGGTGCAGCCATGCTGCTCCGAAAGACCGCCCTCGTCCTGGCCCTCGCCACCGTCGCGCTGCTCGCGTCCACCGCCACGGCGACCGCCGCCCCCGCTTCCACCACCGCCGCCAGCACGACGCCCTTCGCCGCCGCGGCGGCCAACCCCGTGATCGTGGTCGGCGGGCTCAGCGGCGTCGCCGTCGCGTACGAGCCGATCGCCGCCCGGCTGCGCGCCGACGGCTACCGCACCTTCATCTACCAGCTACCCGGGCTGGGCCTCGGCGACATCCCCACCTCCGCCCGCGCGTTCGCCAGCTACGTCGACCAGGTACGCGCCAGCACCGGCGCGGCGAGCGTGGACGTCGTCGCCCACTCCGAAGGGGGCCTGGTCAGCAGGTACTACCTCAAGCGGCTCGGCGGCACCGCCACCGTCGGCCGCTACGTCAGCCTGGGCACACCCCAGTACGGCACGTACGTGGCCAACATCGTGGCGTTCCTGGGCCTGGGCAGTTGCGCCGGCATCGTGGCCTGCCAACAGATGACGATCGGCTCGGCGTTCCTCGCCGACCTCAACGCCGGCGACGACACCCCGGGCGCGGTGCGCTACACCACGATCCGCACCCTCGAGGACGAGTTGGTCCGCCCGACCGGAAACGCCGCCGTCAACGACGGCGCGACGAACGTGCTGATCCAGTCGTACTGCCCGCTGCGGGTGGTGGGGCACCTCGGCCTGGTGCTCGACGGCACGGCGTACACCATCGTGCGCGGCGCTCTGGTCGACGGCCCGGTGCGACCCAACTGCCTCGCGCTCTGACCCGCTCCGGTGCGGCGGTCCCGCAGGGGACCGCCGCACCGCGCCCGTGACACGGAGTGTCGGGTGCGCGACGATGCCCCGAAACGGTGTGGCAGACATCAGATGTCCTCGATAGCCTGCTCCGGCTGTCCATTCCCGACAGTGGACGACGCCCGCCGAGAAGGAGCAGCGCTCACGACCGAGCCGCCCCCCGTGCCGCCGGAGAACACCCCGCCGACCGTGCCGCAGCTCGACGTCTGGGCCGCCCAACCGCCGTCGGCCGACACCCCGCCACCCACCGGCGGGTTCGCCGACCGCCCGCCGGGCTACCCGAGCGCGCTGGTCTGGCTGCGCGCCGGGATCCTGCGGGACTGGCGTGGTGTGCTCGGCGCGTTCCTCGCCACCTGGTCCACCTGCCGGTCGGGCTGCTCCTGGCGTTCTGGGGCGGTCTCACGTTCGGCGTCGTCGGGCTCTTCGCCGTGGGGACCGGCGCCGACGACCAGGTGCCCCAGGTGCTGCGCGACGCCCCGCTCATCGGCCCCCTGGTCGAGGCGTTCCTGACCCGCTCCGGCGGGTTGCTCGGCGGCGTCGCCGGCTTCGCCATCGGCTTCCTGGTCGGGCTTCCTCGCCGTGCTGGCCCTGCCCTGGATGGGCGTGCCGACGACCCCTTCGCGCTGCTCACCGGCCTGATCGGCACCGTCGTCGCGGCGGCGCTGATCGGGGTCCTCTACACGCTCTACCGGGTGCTGCTCGAACCCCGCCTGCTGGTCGTCTCGGGTGCGCGCCAGCCCAGCCGCCGCGAGTACGCGCGGCTTCGCCCCGTGCTCGACGACTGCGCCCGACGGCTCGGCCTGCCCAGCGTGCCCCGGCTGCTCATGGAGGACGACCCGGTCCTGAGCAACGCCCGCACGTACGCCCGGCACGTGGTGGTCACCACCGCCGTGCTGGCCGAACCGGACGACGAGGTGGCCGCGCTGCTCAGTCACGAGTTGGTGCACTGGCGCACCGGGGACGAGATCACCAGCGCCTTCGTCCGCGGTGTCGGCCTGCCACTGACCCTCGCGCACGCCCTGCCGACCTGGCTGATGCGGACGTTCCCCCATCCGGGCACCAACTTCGTGGTCTTCGTGCTGTTCTGGCCGGTGCTGCTCACCATGCGGTACGTGGTGCTGCCGCTGCACGCCCGCGACGTGCGCGCGGCCGAGTACCGGGCCGACCTCGGCGCCGTGCTCACCGGGCACGCCGACGGGCTGCGGCGCATCCTGGAACGGCGGCTGTCCTTCGAGACCGGCCGCAGCGGCTGGGACGAGGCGGTCTGCGCCACCCACCCGCCGCACGAGCTGCGGCTCGACGCGTTGGAGCGGGCCTCGGTGGCCGGTACGCCCGGCGGGGCGACCGAGCCTGTCACCGTCGACCGGCTGTTCAACGACTCCGGCCCGGTCGGCACCCGCCGCACGTTGCTGCTGGTCGGTGCCCTCGCCCTGGTCGCCTGCCTCGGCACCAGCGGCCTCGGCGTGGTGCAGTGGGCGTTCTTCCGCCCCCAGGCGGCGATCGACGGCTACTTCTCCGCGCTCGCCGACCGGGACAGCGAGGCCGCCCTCGGTTACCTGAGCGACCAGGGCAACGGCACCGACCGTGACCTTCTCGCCAAACTGCTGCGCGGCAAGGGCTACCAACCACCGACCGACGTCGAGATCAGCTCGTTGGAGCGCGACGGCGACACCGCGACCGCATCCGTGGCGTACCGGCTGGGTGACGTGCGCCAGAGCAGCACCCTCACCCTGCGCCGCGAGGACGAGACCACCGCCGGGCTTTTCCACGGCTGGCGGTTGAGCGGTGGGCCCACCCCGCTCAACGCCGCGATTGCCGACCCCGGGGTGCGGCTCAACGGGGTGGAGCTGCCGGTCGCCACCGAGGGCGCTCCGCTGGTGCTGCTGCCCGGCGGCTACACCGCGACCGGCCCGTCCAGCGCGCTGAGCGAGACGCCGGGCGCGACAGTGCTGGTGGGCCCGGGGGAGACCGCCGCCACCCTGCAACTGGCGCCGGTGCTCAAGCCGGCGGCGATCGAAGCGGTCGAGGCCCGGGTACGCGCCTGGTTGGACGAGTGCGCGAAGCAGACCGTGGCCGCCCCGCCCGGCTGTCCGTTCCGCTACTACGGCGGCACCACCCAGAAGGTCACCTGGAAGATCCTGGAGTACCCGAAAATCGCCGTCGAGCTGACCGGCCCGAGCACGGCCCGGGTGTCCACCCCGGTGGAGACCCAGGGCAGGGTGCAGGTCAGCGGCACCACCACGTACTTCGGCAGCAGCTCACCGTTCACCGACGACGACGCGCTGACCGTCACGGGCGTCGCCACCGCCGACGGGGACGACGTCACCTTCCTACCCTCCACCAACTGACCGGGAGACAGACCGTGACCGACAGCGACGCCGCAGCCCGGCTGCCCGTCCGGCTGACCATCAACCCCCGGCAGCGGCAGTCTCCCTCGGTCGACCTGCTGACCTGGATCCACCGCCGCCCCGAGTACCGGCCGGTGGTGCGCACGGCCGGCGGCGGCGGGGGCCGGCCAGGCTTCAGCGACGCGGTGATCATCGCGGTGCTGGCCCAGGGGCTGCTCCCGGGGCTGTTCAACCTGTTGCAGTCCTGGGTCGACCAGCAGCGCACCGAGGCCAGCATCCGGATCCAGGCCGGGGACACCGAAGTGGAGTTGCAGGTGAGCGGGCGCACCGACTCGGCGCGGCTGCTGGCCCAGGCGACGGAGGCGCTACGCGCCGCCCGGGAGCCCCTGTCGGAGCCCGGCTCGGACGCCGCCGGCTGACCCGGCGGCGTCCGGACCGGTTGGTCAGCTCGCCTTGGCGAGCGCCTCGAACTCGTCGTCGGTGAGCCGCACGTCGGCCGCGGCCACGTTCTCCTCCAGGTGCGCCACCGAGGACGTGCCGGGGATCGGCAGCATCACCGGCGAGCGGCGCAGCAGCCAGGCCAGCGCGAGCTGCGCGGGCGACGCGCCGTGCGCGTTGGAGATGGCGTCCAGTGGGCCGCCCGGGCGGGCCAGCTCACCGGTCGCGATCGGGAACCACGGGATGAACGCGAGGTCGTTGCGCTCGCAGAACTCCAGCACGTCCTCGGCGCTGCGGTTGGCGAGGTTGTACAGGTTCTGCACCGACGCGATCGTGGTGATCGCCTGGGACTCCTCGATCTGCGCGACGCTGACCTCGGACAGCCCGATGTGCTGGATCTTGCCTTCCTCCCGCAGCAGCGCCAGCTCACCGAGCTGATCGGCGAGCGGCACCTTCGGGTCGATTCGGTGCAGCTGGTACAGCGGGATGCTGTCCAGGCCGAGGTGACGCAGGCTCAGCTCGCACTGCTGGCGCAGGTACTCCGGGCGGCCCAGCGCACGCCAGTCGCCGGGGCCGGAGCGGCTCAGCCCGGCCTTGGTCGCGATCACCAGGTCATCGGCGTACGGGTGCAGCGCCTCCCGGATCAACATCTCCGAGACGAACGGCCCGTACGAGTCGGCAGTGTCGATGAACGTCACGCCCAGCTCGACCGCACGGCGCAGCACGCGAACCGCCTCGGCCGGGTCCTTCGGGTCACCCCAGACACCCGGGCCGGTGATCTGCATGGCCCCGTAGCCGAGCCGGTTGACTGTGACATCGCTACCGATCCGGTACGTGCCGGACGCTTTCGCGGGCTGCTCACTGATATTTGTCGCCATTGCCCGATCCCCAATCGTCTCGTCGTGGCGGGCGTGGACAGCGTGGGCGTGAAGAGCCCACCCGCCACCGATGGATCATCCCCCGGAACCCCGCCGCCATGCCGCCGGTCGGCCGAGTGTGGGCGCGGACACGCCGTCAGCGCGCCGAAGCGAGTTGCCGGGAAGCGCCCGGTACGACCGGGGTGTCCGTGCGACGCTGGCCGGAGCCGGTGCGTTCCGGCGCGATGGCGGAGGGAGCACCCATGGGAGTGCCGCAGGTCAACTTCGCGCTCGACACGTACGAGTGCATCGTGATCTATCCCGGCGCGGCCGGGCGGGCCCTGCCCGCGGAGACCGTGCAACGGTTGCAGGCCGAGCACGCCGAACACATGCAGGCGTTGCAGCGACGCGGCATCGTCCTGGTCGCCGGCTCAGTGGACGGGCCGGCGCGCGAGCCGGATCCGCCGATCGGCTTCGGTCTGGCCCGTACCGGCAGCGTCGAGGATGTCCGTAGCGTGCTGGAGGCCGACCCGGCGGTGCAGGCCGGGCTCTACCGGGTGGAGGTGCTGACCTTCCTCTGCCCGGCCGGTTCCCTGGAATTCCCGCTGGTCAAGGCGGACAGCTGAGCCGCCGGTCCATCGGTGGCTGTCGTGATGGCGACGGCGCTCGACCGCCTGCCGGTGCTACGGTCGCGCCCAGCGCGGGCCGCCGCCGGGGCGTACCCGGTGTCGTGGGTCGGCCCCGGTCGAGGAGTCGCCATGGTCTCCGCCGCCACCCCCGATGTCGCGTCGGCCGCCGCCCGACTGCGTGCCCTGCTCGGCGACCGGCTGCACGAGCCGGGCGATCCCGGTTACGCCGTCACCACCCGGCTCTGGAACGGCGCCGTTGCGCGCACGCCCGCGCTGGTCGCCGCAGTTCGGGACTCCGACGAGGTGGCCGAGGCGGTCCGCATCGCCACCCGGTGCCACCTGCCCCTCTCGGTCCGCTCCGGAGGGCACGACTGGGCCGGCCGGGCGCTGCGCGACGGCGCTCTGGCGCTCGATCTGACCGGGCTGCGCGCCGTTCGGGTCGACCCGAACGCGGCCACTGTGACCATCGGCGGCGGTGCCACGGCGGCCGAGCTGCTCGCTGCCGCCCGCGAGTACGACCTGGTGGTCCCCACCGGCGTGGTCGGCGCCGTGGGGATGGCCGGGCTCACCCTCGCCGGCGGGTACGGCCCGCTGTGCGGCCGGTTCGGTCTGGCCCTGGACAACCTGCTCGGCGCGGAGGTGGTTCTCGCCGACGGCCGCCGGGTCACCGCCGACTCCCGGCACGACGCCGAGCTGTACTGGGCGTTGCGGGGCGGCGGTGGCAACCTCGGCATCGTCACCGAGCTGCGCTTCCGCGCCCACCGGCTACCCGGCGTGCTGGCCGGGATGATCATGTTCGCGCTCTCCGAGGCGCCGGCCGTGCTGGGCGGCTACGGCGCGCTGGTCGCCGAGGCCCCCGGACGAGCTGACCGTGATGGCCGGCTTCCTGCCCGGCCCGGCCGGCGAGCCGGTGATCTTCCTCTGCCCGTTCTACAGCGGCGCCGACCTGGACGCCGGGACGCCGTGGATGGACCGGCTGCGCGCGCTGGGCACTCCGCTGGTCGACCAGATCGGCCCGATGCCGTACGCGGACGCGCTGCGGATGTTCGACGGTGGAATGGTCGACGGCAACCACTACCTGCTGCGGACCCGGTGGTTGCCCGCGCTCACCGACGGCGCTGTGGACACGCTCGTCGACGCGGCCCGGCAGGTCAGCTCGCCGTTCTCCGCGCTGGCCGTGCACCACTTCCACGGCGCAGCCACCCGGGTCCGTTCCGCCGACACGGCGTTCGGGCTGCGCACCGACCACCTGATGGCCGAGATCATCACGGTGTGGGCTCCCGACGACCAGGCCGGTCCGCACCGGGAGTGGGCCGATCGGACCTCCGCGGCGCTCGCCCCGCACGCCCTGCCCGGCGGTTACCCCAACCTGCTCGCCCCGGAGGAGACCGACCGGGTCCGGCTCGCCTACGGCGCGAACTGGGCAAGGCTGCGCCGGGCCAAGCGCCGCTACGACCCCCGCCACCTGCTGCACGCGGTGCCCACCCTGCCACCCCCGGAGCACCCCGAATGAGCAGCAGCCCGCGGCATACCGGCACGCCCGGCATGAGCCGTCGTCTGCCGCCCCCGGGGCACCCGGAATGAGCTGCCGCCGGGAGCACCCCGACAGCGCACGCCGACAGAGGCGTACGATTCCCGGCGCGCGGTCGCTGATGCCCGTCGCCACAACGTTCCCGGTGCGGTTCCGCCCGCCGGCCCGACGCGCACCGCGCGTCGTTGGACACCTGTCCCACTGCCTGCAAGGGGTCGGCCCCGAGTCCGACCTGAAGGAGAGACTAGCCTGATGGGCGTGACACGCCGCGCGAAGATCGTCTGCACTCTTGGTCCCGCCACCTCGTCCCCGGAGCGCATCCGAGGTCTCGTCGAGGCCGGCATGAACGTGGCGAGGCTCAACTTCAGCCACGGCAGCCACGCCGACCACGAGGCGGTCTACCGACTGGTCCGGGAAGCGTCGGAGGCAACGGGTAAGCCGGTCGCCGTTCTCGCCGACCTGCAGGGCCCCAAGATCCGGCTCGGTCGGTTCGCCGACGGCCCCCACGAGTGGCGCACCGGTGACACCGTCGTCATCACCGGCGACGACGTCCTCGGCACCAAGGAGCGGGTCTCCTGCACCTACCGCAAGCTGCCGCAGGAGGTGAAGCCCGGTGACCGACTGCTGATCGACGACGGTCGGGTCGCCGTCGAGGTCACCGACGTCACCGGCAACGACATCCGCTGCCTCGTCACCGAGGGCGGCCCGGTCTCCAACAACAAGGGCGTGTCGCTGCCCAACGTGGCGGTCAGCGTGCCCGCCATGTCGGACAAGGACGCCGAGGACCTGCGCTTCTCCCTCGGTCTCGGTGTCGACCTGGTGGCGCTCTCCTTCGTCCGCTCGGCCGAGGACATCAAGCTCGTGCACGGGATCATGGCCGAGGAAGGCGTGTTCCGGCCGGTGCTCGCCAAGGTCGAGAAGCCGGAGGCGGTCGAGCACCTGGAGGCCATCGTGCTGGCCTTCGACGGCGTCATGGTCGCCCGCGGTGACCTCGGTGTCGAGATGCCGCTGGACGAGGTCCCGCTGGTGCAGAAGCGCGCCGTGCAGCTGTGCCGGGAGAACGCCAAGCCCGTCATCGTGGCCACCCAGATGCTCGACTCCATGATCGAGAACTCCCGCCCCACCCGCGCGGAGGCCTCCGACGTCGCCAACGCGGTGCTCGACGGCGCGGACGCGGTCATGCTCTCCGGCGAGACCAGCGTCGGCAAGTATCCGGTGCTCACCGTCAGCACCATGGCCAAGATCGTGACGACCACCGAAGCCGGTTCGATCGGGGTGCCGCGCCTGCAGCACGACCCGCGTACCCACGGTGGCGCCCTCACGGTGGCCGCCTCGTCGATCGCCCGGGCCATCAACGCCAAGGCGCTCGTCGCGTTCTCGCAGACCGGCGACACCGTGCGACGCCTGTCCCGCCTGCACTGCGACCTGCCGCTGCTGGCCTTCACGCCGGTCCCCGAGGTGCGCGACCAGCTCGCCCTCACCTGGGGCGTGGAGACCTTCCTGATGCCGTTCGTGCAGCACACCGACGACATGTTCCGCCAGGTCGACCAGGCGCTGCTCGGCCTCGACCGGGCCAACCCCGGTGACTACGTGGTCATCGTGGCGGGTAGTCCGCCCGGCACCCCCGGTTCGACCAACACGCTGCGCGTACACCAGCTCGGCTCGCTGGTCGACGCCGCGTCGGCGCGGGCCCTGCAGTGAGCGACGGTCGGGTCGCGGTCGGCCAGGCGGCGGTTGACCAGCTGCTGGAAGTGCTGGACCTCGACCCGACCGGCGAGATGACCTTCCGGGGGATGAGCCCCCAGGTCGGCCCACAACGGGTGTACGGCGGCCAGGTCGCCGGTCAGGCACTGGTCGCCGCCGGCCGCACCGTCGACCCGGAGCGGTTCGTGCACTCGCTGCACGGCTACTTCGTCCGCCCCGGCGACCCGGTCGAACCGATCGCCTACGAGGTGGAGAACATCCGCGACGGCCGGTCCTTCTCGGTCCGCCGCGCGGTGGCCCTCCAGCACGGCAAGCCGATCTTCTTCATGTCGGCGTCGTTCCAGCGGGCCGAGGAGGGCCTGGACCACCAGGCCCCGGCCCCGCTGGACGTACCCCTGCCGCAGGACGTGCCGACGATGGCCGACCGGCTCTCCCGCTACCCGGAGCGGCTCGGCATCTGGGGCCAGATCCCACGACCGATTGACGTGCGCTACGTGGGTGAGCCCGGCTGGGTCCGCCCCGGCGACCGGCCCGCCGACCCGCACCAGCGCGTCTGGATGCGCATCGACGGCAAACTGCCCGACGACCCCCTGCTGCACGCCTGCGCGCTCACCTACGCCTCGGACCTCACCCTGCTGGACTCGGTGCTCTCCGCGCACGGCGAGGTGTGGGGGCCGGGCGGGTTGGTCGGCGCGAGCCTGGACCACGCGCTGTGGTTCCACCGGCCGTTCCGGGCCGACGAGTGGTTCCTCTACGACTGCCTGAGCCCGTCGGCGTCCGGGGCGCGCGGGCTGGCCACCGGCCGGATGTTCACCACGGACGGCCGGCAGATCGCCAGCGCCGTTCAGGAGGGTCTGCTGCGCCGCGTCGGCGCCTGACGCTCTCGCTCGGCCTCGCCCGCAAGCGTGTCGCTCGTCCCGCCCGGCAGTATGTCGCTCGTCCCCGCCAGGCAACTGGCGGGGACGACGTGGTTCAGGCCTGGTAGATGGCCTCGCCGGCGATCTCGATCTGCACCGTCTTGCCGACCAGCACCCCGCCGCTCTCCAGGACGACATTCCAGAGCAGACCGTAGTCCTCACGGTTCATCTCGGCCGTCGCGCTGAAACCGAAGATGTTCTGCCCGTACGGATCCTGACGGGCACCACCAAAATTCACCACCAGGTCGACGGGCCGGGTGATCCCCTTGACCGTCAACTCACCGGTGAGGACAAATCGTCCGGGAATGCCGTCGGACTGCGGCGGAACAATGTGACTTCGGCCTCGCCCACCCAACCGATGGTTGCGCAGACGCGCCCACTGGAATATGGGGTCCTCGTTGCCCTGCCACTTAATGCCGGTGCTTCGATATTCGAGGGTGGGAAAACGCTCCACGTCGAGGAAGTCGGCACTCTTCAGATGCGTGTCCCGGTCGACACTTCCGGTGGTGATGCTGGCCGACATGATGGTGGCCGTCACCGAGGAGAGCAGCGGGTCCTCCGCCACGAAGATCTCCGCCGTGGCCTCGGCGAACTCGCCGCGCACCGGGCTGACCATCATGTGCCGGGACAGAAAACCGATCCGCTTGTGCGCCTGATCGAGAAGATAGGTGCCGGCCGCCGGGATGGTCATGCCGTCCCAGGCGCGTGTGGCGATATCGGTCATCGTGTTGCCTTCCCCCCGAGCGCACCCGGGTGTTTATCAATATGTTGCTGGCGGCCGGGTAAACGGCCAGACATTCCTACTCACGCCCAGCATAGGGACGCTCCGGAACGGCATTTCCGCCGCCACCGCACGGTGGATCATGACGTACTTCAGCAGTCCCGACCGGCGGCCGTCCATCGGTCCCGGCCGGGTGCCAGCGGCGCTACTGCCCATCGATGCGTGGCCGATCGGCCGAGGGTCGCCCGCCCGCCCGGTTGACCAGCGACTAACCTTGCCGACATGCGCCTCTCCGCTCGGGTCGACTATGCCCTCCGCGCGGCCGCCGAACTCGCCGCGACGGCCAGCGGCCCCGGGCGCGGCCGGCCGGTGACGGCCGACCAGATCGCCCGCGCCCAGGAGATCCCGCCGAAGTTCCTGGAGAGCATCCTTCTCCAACTGCGCCGGGGCGGCATCGTGCACGCCCAGCGTGGTCCGGAGGGCGGCTACTGGCTGGCCCGCCCCGCCGAGGAGATCTCCCTCGCCGAGGTCATCCGGGTGATCGACGGGCCCCTCGCCCACGTACGGGGACAACGCCCCGAGCAGCTCGGCTACCACGGCCCGGCACAGGCCCTCCAGGAAGTCTGGATCGCGCTACGGGCAAGCGAGCGGGAGATCCTGGAACTGGTCAGCGTCGCTGACGTCGCCGCCGGCAACCTGCCCGCGCGGGTCACCGAGCTGGCCGCCGACCCGCGCGCCTGGATCTGAGCGCCGACTCGCCTCCCGGCCACACGTCCGCGTCCCATCCACCGATCGGGGGCTTGACCCCGGCTGCCCCATCCCGCATTGTCGACCAAGTCGATAGGAGATGCCGAAAAGTCTGGGGGCGCTCGTGCGCAAGCTGTTGGTCCTCGCTCTGGTCGGGCTCGTCGCGCAACTGATCGATGGTTCGCTCGGCATGGCATACGGCTTGACCTCGTCCACTCTGCTGCTGGTCGCCGGGGTCGCCCCGGCCGCCGCCTCGGCCTCGGTGCACCTGGCCGAGATCGGCACCACGCTCGCCGCCGGGGTAGCGCACTGGCGGTTCGGCAACGTCGACTGGCGGGTGGTGACCCGCATCGCCCTACCCGGCGCCATCGGTGCCTTCGCCGGAGCCACCCTGCTCAGCTCCATCTCCACCGAAGCCGCCGCGCCGTGGATGGCCGGCATCCTCTTCACGCTCGGCGCGTACCTCCTCATCCGCTTCGCCCGACCACTGCGCACAGACCGGGTCGGCGGACGGCTCCGCGGTCGTTTCCTCGGCCCCCTGGGCCTGGTCGCCGGCTTCGTCGACGCGACCGGCGGCGGCGGATGGGGCCCGGTGGCCACCCCCGCGCTGCTGGTCTCCGGCCGGATGGAACCCCGCAAGGTGATCGGCTCCGTGGACACCGCCGAGTTCGTCGTGGCCGGCGCGGCCAGCATCGGCTTCCTGATCGGGCTGGGTTCGGAGGGATTCCTGCTCCCGACCGTCGCCGCACTGCTCATCGGCGGCCTCATCGCCGCCCCGCTGGCCGCCTGGCTGGTGCGGATCGTGCCCGCCCAACTGCTCGGCGCGGCAGTCGGCGGCGTGATCGTGCTGACCAACGCCCGCACCCTGATCCGCTCCGCCGAACTGGACGGTCCGGCCCGCCCCGCCCTCTACGCCCTGCTGGCCGTCGGCTGGCTGGCCGCCCTGGTGTTGGCCGTCCGTGCCCTACGCCGTACCCGCCGCGCCCGCGCCGAAGCCGCCGTCGCTCCCGCCACCGTTGCCGCCCCCGCCGTCGCTGTCGGTGTTCCCGCCGAGGCCTCCGACGCTGCATCCGTCGGTGAGGTCCCTGCCGATCTGGCCGCAACGGGTACGCCCACCCCACGCTGACCCGCGCGTTGCGCCCACCCACCCACCCACCCACCCACCCACCCACCCACCCGCCCGCCGATGCCGGCTCGAACGTCATGATCGGCGCGGCTGAGTCACCAAGATCACGCAACATCCTGGATGTAGTGGCATGCCGGCTCGTCGTGGCCACTACATCCAGGATCGAGCGTGACCTTAACGGCGGTGGGCGCCCTAATCCGGGCCCCGGTGGGTCGGGCACGGTGTTCGTCCCAAGATCCGCACAACACCAGGGATGTTGCTGCCTCTCGCGCGGCGGAGGCAGCAACATCGGCGAAGTTGCGCAGATCTTGGTGCGGGTGCGGGTGCGGGTGCGGGTGCGGGTGCGGACGCGGACGCGGACGCGGGCGCGGGCGCGCAGCGCGAGTGCGGGGCGTGGGCGTGGGAGCGCGGCGCGGGCGCGCGCGGGCGCGGTGCGCGGCGTGGCGCGTGGGTGCGCGGCGCGGGGCGTGGGAGCGCGGCGTGGGTGCGCGGCGTGGGGCGGGGGAGCGTGGCGCGGGCGGGGGAGCGGGGTGTGGAAGCGCGTGGGGCGATGGCGGGTCAGGGGGTGAGCAGGGCGGTGGCCGTCTCGGAGAGCAGGGTCCAGGCTTCGTCGGTGTGCGTTTCGGTGGTCTGGGGCGAGCCGACCGCCAGCCGCAGCGTGTAGCGGCCGGCGACCCGGGTGTGCGTGAGGTACACGCGTCCGGTGGCGTTCACCGAGGCCAGCAACGCCGCGTTGGTGTCGTCGTCGGCCCGCAGTCGGAAGCAGACCAGTGAGAACGGGTGTGCCGCGACCACCTCGAACCGGTCGTCGGCGCGGACCCGCTCGGCGAACCGTTCGGCCAGCGCCACCCCGGAGCGGATGTGCGCCCGCAGGCCTTCGGCGCCGTACCAGCGCAGCACGAACCACAGCTTGAGGGACCGGAACCGCCGGCCGAGCGGCACCTGCCAGTCCCGGTAGTCGATCACCGCGCCGGATTCGGAGGCCGCGTTGCGCAGGAACTCCGGCAGTACGGTCAGCGCCTCGATCAGTTCGGCCCGGTCGGCCACCCAGAACGCGTCGCAGTCGAAGCCGGTGAGCAGCCACTTGTGCGGGTCGAAGCAGTAGGAGTCGGCGTACTCCAGGCCGGCGTGGGTCCATCGCAGTTCGGGGCAGACGGCGGCGGCGCCCGCGTACGCGGCGTCCACGTGCAGCCAGATCCCGTACTCGGCGCAGATGGCTCCGATTTCCGGCAGCGGGTCGATGGCGGTGGTGGAGGTGGTGCCGATGGTCGCCACCACGATGGCCGGTACGTCACCGGCGGCCAGATCGGCTTCGATGGCGGCCCGCAGCGCGCCTGGCAGCATCGCCTGGGTGTCCGGGTCCACCTCGACCGACCGGGTTCCGTCGCTGCCCAGCCCGGCGATCCGCACCGCCTTCTCGATGGACGAGTGCCCGTGGATGGAGGTGTAGGCGCGGTAGCGCCGGTCGATGCCGGCGTGCCGCCAGCGTCCGCCGCTGGCCCGGTGCAGCGCGGCCAGGGTGGCGACCAGCGTCGCCGAGGACGCCGAGTCCTGGATGACCCCACCGCCGGCACCGGTGGAGCGGAACCGCTGTGGCAGGTCCATCAGCTGGGCCAGCCAGTCCATCATCACCGTTTCCAGCTCGGTGCAGGCCGGGCCCGAGGCCCAGAGCATGCCCTGTACGCCAAGTCCGGAGCTGACCAGGTCGCCGAGCACGCTCGGGCCGGAGGTGTTGCCGGGGAAGTAGCCGAAGAAGCCCGGATGCTGCCAGTGGGTCAGCCCCGGTACGACGATCGAGTCAAGGTCGGCGAGGATCGCCTCGACCGGTTCGCCGCCGGTCGTGGAGGGCTCGCCGGGCAGGGCGGCGGCCACTGTGCCCGGGGGGTCGGCCGGGGCGACCGGTCGTTGCTCCACTGTCGCCCAGTAGTCGGCGATCCAGTCGACGACGGCGTGGCCGGCGCGACGGAATTCGGCAGGGTCCATGTGGTGAACGCTCACCCGGACGAGTTGATCAGGCATCCATCACCGAGGCAAGGGCGAGACGCCACGGAGGCAGGGGCGGAACTCGCAACCAAGCGACGCCGATCGATGTTGCGTCTTGGAAAGCGCTTGCCATACGATGCGCGGTGAGTCGGATCCGTGAGTCCCAGGGCGTTCCACCCCGATCAGATCGCCGTCCGCCGTCGTCGCGGTGGGTTGGTCCACTGTGCTTCCCGGGCAGGGCCGGTGGGTCGTGGCGATCATCACCGGATCCCCGGAGGCAGCGCATGCACCCGTCCAGACATCGGCTGATCCTGCTCGCCGCCACGACGGCCGCCACCGTCGTGGCCGGCACCCTCGGCGCGGTCGTCGCCTCGGCCGCCGCCGTCGGCTGCCGGGTCGACTATCAGATAACCAACCAGTGGCAGGGCGGCTTCGGCGCCAACGTCACCGTCACCAACCTCGGCGACCCGGTCAACGGGTGGGCCGTCACCTGGTCGTACGCCGCGGGCCAGCAGGTCACCCAGGCGTGGAACGCCGCTGTCACCCAGTCCGGCGCCCAGGTGACCGCGCGCAACGTCGACCACAACACCGCCATCGCCACGAACGGCAGCGCGTCGTTCGGCTTCAACGGTTCGTGGACCGGCAGTAACCCGGTGCCGGGCAGCTTCGCGCTCAACGGCGCCACCTGCACCGGAGCGCCACCCACCGGCGAGCCGACCACACCGCCACCCACCACCCCACCCCCGACCACGCCTCCGCCGTCGGCCGGGGTGGTGCAGATGGAGAAGCTGGACCGAGGGCTGGTCAGCGTCCGCTCCGGCAGCGGCAACCTGGTCTCCTGGCGGCTGCTCGGCACCGAGACCACCGGGGTGGAGTTCAACCTCTACCGGGGAGCCACCAAGGTCAACGCCAGCCCGATCACCGGTGCCACCAACTACCTCGACAGCGGCGCGGCGGCCGGCTCGGCGTACACGGTGCGGGCTGTGGTGGGCGGCGCCGAGCAGGCGGCGTCGGCGCCGGCGTTGCAGTTCGGCGCGGGCTACCTGGACGTGCCGTTGCAGGTCCCGGTCGGGGGAACCACCCCGAGCGGGGAGAGCTACTCGTACAGCGCCAACGACGCCTCGGTGGGCGACCTCAACGGCGACGGCAGCTACGAGATCGTGCTCAAGTGGGACCCGTCGAACGCCAAGGACAACTCCCAGTCCGGCTACACCGGCAACGTCTACGTCGACGCGTACACGCTCACCGGCACCCGGTTGTGGCGCATCGACCTGGGCCGCAACATCCGGGCCGGCGCCCACTACACCCAGTTCCAGGTGTACGACTACGACGGCGACGGCCGTGCCGAGGTGGCCATGAAGACCGCCGACGGCACCCGCTCCGGCACCGGTCAGCTCATCGGGTCGTCGTCGGCGGACCACCGCAACTCCAGCGGCTACGTGCTCAGTGGCCCGGAGTACCTGACCATGTTCAACGGGCAGACCGGCGCGATCGCCTCCACCGTCAGCTACGACCCGCCGCGCGGCACCGTGTCGTCCTGGGGCGACTCGTACGGCAACCGGGTGGACCGGTTCCTCGCCGGCACGGCGTACCTGGACGGGCAGCGCCCCTCGCTGATCATGGCCCGGGGTTACTACACGCGCGCGGTGATCGCCGCCTGGGACTTCCGCAACGGCACGCTGACCAAGCGCTGGACGTTCGACTCGAACTCCTCCGGCAACGGTGCCGCCGCGGGTCAGGGCAACCACCAACTCTCCGTGGCCGACGTCGACGCCGACGGTCGCCAGGAGATCGTGTACGGGGCCGCCACCATCGACGACAACGGCCGGCTGCTCCACTCGACTGGCAACGGCCACGGCGACGCCATGCACGTGGGGGACCTGGACCCGGGCCGCGCCGGCCTGGAGGTGTTCAAGGTCGACGAGGACGCCAGCAAGCCCAGCTCGTACTTCGCCGACGCCCGAACCGGTCAGGTCCTCTGGTCCACGCCCGCGTCCGGCGACAACGGCCGGGGCGTCTCCGCGGACATCTGGGCCGGCAGCCCCGGCGCGGAGTCGTGGTCGTCGGCGGTCGCCGGCCTGGCCAACACCAGGGGGCAGAACGTGGGACGCAAACCGTCCTCGGCCAACTTCCTCGCCTGGTGGGACGGCGACCCGGTGCGGGAACTGCTCGACGGTACGAAGATCGACAAGTACGGCACCGGCGGCGAGACCCGCCTGCTCGACGGCAGTGCCGTGGCGTCCAACAACGGCACCAAGTCCACGCCGGCGCTCTCCGGCGACATCCTGGGCGACTGGCGCGAGGAGGTGATCTGGCGGACCACCGACAGTCGGGCGTTGCGCATCTACAGCACACCCACCCCGACCAGCACCCGGATCTACACCCTGATGCACGACCCGCAGTATCGGGTGGCGATCGCGTGGCAGAACACCGCCTACAACCAACCGCCGCACCCGGGGTTCTTCATCGGCAACGGAATGAACACGCCACCCACGCTGGACATTCACCTACGTTGATGAAAACCCTGGCGGTCCCGAGCGGGGTCGCCTAGGGTGGCAGGCACCGGGCCGCAGCCGCGGAATCCGCTCAGCTCCGGCCCGGTGCGCCACACCGCGGCATTCCCAACCCGTCCCGACCGGGAGTGCCGTACCACCACCGGAACCAACATTAGGCACCGTCCGGGTCGGCGGGGTGACGCTGACGTGAAGATCGTGTTTCACGCGCCCCGGCGTAGACCGCCCGCCACCTGCTCGGCGATCAACTCATACGACCGCACCCGGTCCTGCACGTCGTACACCAGCGTGGTCAGCATCAGCTCGTCCGCGCCGGTGCGCTCCACCAGGTCGGTCAGCTGCCGACGCACCGTCTC
The DNA here is from genome assembly GCF_044456785.1 of Micromonospora sp. NPDC050795. NCBI lineage: Bacteria > Bacillati > Actinomycetota > Actinomycetes > Micromonosporales > Micromonosporaceae > Micromonospora > Micromonospora sp. NPDC050795. Next base: position 27,856 of record NZ_JBITGE010000053.1, read on the forward strand.
CGGCGAGCCCATCGCCTGGCCGTCCCGGCGCGACACGACGAACTCCCGCTCGATCTCCGAGTACGGGTAGGCCGCCGCCTCGTCGGGCGTGGACAGCGGCTCCGGCCGCCCGGAGCGCAACTTCAGAAACGACAACGCGCTCGGCCCGGCCAACCACTCGGCCCGCTCGTCGGTCTCCGCACACACCGCGTTGACCGCCACCATCGCGTACGGCTTGTCCAGCCACTGCGACGGCCGGAAGTTCTGCCGGTACAGGGCCAACGCCGGCAGGGTGTTCTGGGAGCTGAAGTGGTGCGCGAAGGAGAACGGCAGACCGAGCAGACCGGCGAGCTGGGCGCTGAAACCGCTGGAGCCCAACAGCCACACCGCCGGCTGCTCACCGCGACCCGGCGTGGCGATGATCTGCCCCGGCTTCTCCCCGCTGAAGTAGTTCATCAGGTCCGTCAGCTCGCGCGGGAAACCCTCCGCCGACAGGCCCTCCATGGTGCGTCGCAACGCCAGCGCGGTCACCTGGTCGGTGCCCGGCGCCCGCCCGATGCCCAGGTCGATCCGACCCGGGTGCAACGCCTCCAGGGTGCCGAACTGCTCGGCCACCACCAGCGGCGCGTGGTTGGGCAGCATCACCCCACCCGAGCCCAACCGGATCGTCGAGGTGTTCGCCGCCAGGTGCGCCAGCAGCACCGCGGGAGCGGAGCTGGCGATCGCCGGCATGTTGTGGTGCTCGGCCACCCAGAACCGGTGGTAGCCCAGCTCCTCGGTGCGGCGGGCTAGTTCGGTGGTGGCCTGCAACGCCGCGCCAGCGGTGGTGCCCTTGGCGACCGGGGCAAGATCAAGAACAGACAACGGTACGGTGATCACACGGTCAGCCAACCCGCCACCGACCGGCTTTGTTCCATCATGCGGGTTTTCGTCGGCCACCTCACCCGCCGCTCAACCCATCCCCCGCGCCTGCTCGAAGATCAGACTGGTCTGCGTGTGCTGCACCACCGGGTCCACCGCCAGATGGTCCAGCACGAAGTCCCGCAACGCGTCACCGGATGCCGCCCGCACATGCAGCACGTAATCCTCCGCGCCGGCCACGTGGAACACCGACACCACCCCCGGCAGCCGCACCGACCGGGCCCGGAACCCGTCCACCGCCGCCCGCTCGTGCGCGGTCAACCGCACCGACACCAACGCCTGCAACGGCAGACCGAGCGCCGCCGGATCCACCTCGGCGTGAAAACCACGGATCGCGCCGCGCTCACGCAGCGCCCGGGTACGCGTCAGGCACGTCGACGGCGCCACACCCACCCGCTCGGCGAGAGCATTGTTCGGCAGTCGGCCGTCCGCCGCCAACTCGGTCAGGATCGCGCGATCCACCTCGTCCACTGCCGAATACGGCCGCAGATCATTCGGTTCAAGGGGCATGACGCCATCCTCGCCCGAACCCAACGCGGAAACCAACCCGATTCGCAGAATGATATCCCAATCTATTGCTTGTCAGGCGACAGATATTCGACGCTACCGACCATGACACCGATGGACACCCGGGCCGTACACGCCGGCCGCGACGACCTCCGCACCCTCGGCGTGCACGTACCACCCATCGACCTGTCGACCACCAACCCGCTGCCCTCCGTCGACGACGGCGGCACCGCGTACGAACAACTCGCCACCGGCGGCACGCTCCCCACCGACGGCGGCGCCGTCTACCAACGGCTCTGGAACCCCACCGTCGCCCGCTTCGAAACCGCCCTCGCCGAGCTGGAAGGCACCACCCAGGCCGTCGCCTTCGCCAGCGGAATGGCCGCCCTCACCGCCACCCTGCTCGCCGCCACCCGCGACGACCGCCGCCACGTCGTCGCCGTCCGACCCCTCTACGGCGGCACCGACCACGTCCTCGCCACCGGCCTGCTCGGCACCACCGTCACCTGGACGCGCCCCGACGAGGTCGCCACCGCCATCCGCCCCGACACCGCACTGGTCATCGTCGAGACACCCGCCAACCCCACCCTCGACCTCGTCGACATCGCCGCCCTCGCCGCCGCGGCCGGCGACATCCCACTGCTTGTCGACAACACCGTCGCCACCCCCGTACTGCAACAACCCGCCCAGCACGGCGCCACCCTCGTCCTGCACAGCGCCACCAAGAGCATCGGCGGACACGGCGACGTCCTCGCCGGCGTCGTCGCCTGCGACGACACCTGGGCCGTGCGCCTACGCCAGGTCCGCGCGGTCACCGGCGCGATCCTGCACCCCCTCGGCGGCTACCTGCTGCACCGCGGCCTGCAAACCCTGCCGCTGCGGGTCCGCGCCCAACAGGCAACCGCCGAGAAACTCGCCGGCTGGCTCGCCGACCACCCCGCCGTACACCGGGTGCACCACCCCTCGGTGCACGACCCGGCGGCGCTGGTCGGGCGGCAGATGTCCGGACCCGGCAGCCTGCTCGCCTTCGAGGTACGCGGCGGCGCGCCCGCCGCCGCCACCGTCGCCGGCGCCTGCCAGCTCATCACCCACGCGGTGTCCCTCGGCGGCGTCGACACCCTCATCCAGCACCCCGCCTCCCTCACCCACCGACCGGTCGACGGCGACGCCAAACCCGCCGCCGCCCTGCTGCGCCTCTCGGTCGGCCTCGAAGACCCCGAAGACCTGCGCGCCGACCTGGCAACCGCCCTCGACACGATCGCCTGACCCCGAGGGCGGGTGCCCTAGACGAGTAAGTCCGAAGTTGGTTCAGTGGTCGTAGGCGATCAGGGATCTCGTCACGGGCTGGCCGGTGGTCCGGTTGTGCCAGATCGCG
>NZ_JBITGE010000054.1:0-30334 GCF_044456785.1 Micromonospora sp. NPDC050795
GACCGCGGGTACGACAGCAAACGCACCCGGGACCTACTCGACGAGATCGGCTTCGACGCGCAGATCGCCCGCACAGGCATACCCGCACCCATCCAAGTTGGTAAACGCTGGGTGGTAGAGCCGACGAACTCGCGGATGAACGGGTTCGGCAAGATCCGCCGCTGCACCCACCGCGACGCCACCGTCATCGACCTCTACCTGTACCTGGCAGCAGCGATCGTCACCGTACGTCAACTCATCCAACGGGCACGAACCCTCTACCGCTGGGACACCAGGCCCACCACCCGCCGACTCAAGTCACACCTACTGCCGGTCGCTCTAAGCGTCGGCGGAGCGGATGGTGTCGGTGGCTGTCAGTAGATCTTGGACAGTTTCCGTTCTCTCCTAACGGAAACTGTCCAAGATCTCGCGGATTGTGGCCGAAGCATGGCGCGACGGCGGGTGTCGGCGTCGTGGGACGACCGGCGTGCGGCGGTGGAAACCGGCGACAGGACGGTCCGGCGGAGCGGCGGCGCGTTGAGACCGGCCGCCGGGCCACCGGTGATTCAGCGGGCGTTGATGCGCCCGTCTGTGCGGCCCGTCTGTGCGGCCTGCCTGTGCGGTCCGCCCGGCCGAGCCGGTCGACTCCGCCAGGCGGTGCGGCGGGAGTGGGGCGGCCGCGGCCATCGGTGCGGCACCACGGCACCACGGCGGGGCGGGCGGCACCCGCGGGGCGGCACCAGGGCGGGGCGGCGGGACGGCCGGGTGGTGTGACCGCCAGGCGGCGGGCCGGGCGGGCGGCGGTCGGATGGGTGGGTGAGGTGGGTGCGGGAACAATGGCGGTGGCGGGCTGGTTGTGGCGGGTGTCGGTGTGACTCAGTGTCCGCGGGCCTCACCTAGTATCGCCCTCGCGGAATACCGTTCGGCTGGAGCCGCGTCGTGCTACTCGCTGAGAGGCGACCTGCACACCGACGCCAGCGCCGCCCCCGGCCCACCAGCCGGGGGCGGCGCTGTCTGTGTTCAGCTGTCGGATCGTCACGGCACAATGTCCGGGTGACTGACGCACAGTTGTGGTCCGAGCAGTCGGGCGTACTCGTACTTCCCAGTGGGGCGACGGTGCGCGGTCGCCGCATCGCTGCTGCGGCCTCGCCCGCCGACTTCGCCGTGCTGCTGGCACCTGGTCCGGAGCCGGCCTGGCCGTACCGGCGGATCCGATGGCCCGATTTCTGGGTGCCGCTGGACCGCGCCGAAGCCCTCGACGTCCTACGGGAAGCGCTGCGACGGGCCCACGACGGTGAACGTGTCGAGGTGGCCTGTCGGGGTGGGTTGGGTCGCACCGGGACGGCCCTGGCCGCGCTGGCGATCCTCGACGGTCTGCCGGTCGAGCGGGCGGTGCCGTGGGTGCGGGCCGGTTACCACCCGAAGGCGGTGGAAACCCCCTGGCAGCGGCGCTGGCTGCGCCGCGTCACCTGACACCGCCGCCGGACCGCCGCCGGACCGCCGCCGGACCGCCGAACCGCAGCCATTGGCACCGCCGGAACGCCGCCACTGGCACCGCCGGACCGCAGCCGCTCGTGCCGGCCCCCATCGCCGGTGTGCGTCGGCCGCTGGCGGGGCACCGGCGTCAGCCCTGACCGATCACCGCCGGGTCGTTGACGTACTCGCGGAGGTGCTTGGCGGTGAGGGTGTCGCCGGTGGCGACCAGTTCGGCCGGTGTGCCGGTGAAGACGATGCGGCCACCGTCGTGGCCGGCGCCGGGGCCCAGGTCGATGAGCCAGTCGGCGTGTGCCATGACCGCCTGGTGGTGTTCGATGACGATCACCGTGTTTCCGGCGTCGACCATCCGGTCGAGCAGGGCCAGTAGTTGGTCCACGTCGGCCAGGTGCAGGCCCGTGGTCGGCTCGTCGAGGACGTACGTGGTGGTCTTCTCGGCCAGGTGGATGGCGAGCTTGAGTCGTTGTCGCTCCCCGCCGGACAGGGTGGTCAGGGGTTGGCCGAGGCTGAGGTAGCCCAGCCCGACGTCGACCAACCGGCCGAGGACGAGGTGCGCCGCCCCGGTGGGGAAGAACGCGTACGCCTCGGTGACGGACATGGTCAGCACCTCGTGGATGTTCTTGCCGCGCAGTGTGTACGTGAGCACCGTGTCGGTGAAGCGCCGCCCCTCGCAGCGTTCGCAGACGCTCGCGACGCCGGCCATCATCGCCAGGTCGGTGTAGATGAGGCCGATTCCCTTGCAGGTCGGGCAGGCGCCCTCGGAGTTGGCGCTGAACAGCGCGGCCTTGACCCCGTTGGCCTTGGCGAAGGCGGTGCGGATCGGGTCGAGCAGCCCGCTGTAGGTGGCCGGGTTGCTGCGTCGTGAGCCGCGGATCGGGGACTGGTCGACGATGACGACCCCGGACCGGCCGCGCAGCGAGCCGTGGATCAGGGAACTCTTGCCGGAGCCGGCCACGCCGGTGACCACGGTGAGGACCCCGAGCGGGATGTCCACGTCCACGTCGTGCAGGTTGTGCAGGTCGGCCTTGCGGATGGCGAGCTGCCCGGTGGGTTGGCGGACGTCGGAGCGCAGGGTCACCCGGTGGTCCAGGTGCCGGCCGGTGAGCGTGTCGGAGCGGCGCAGGCCGGGGATGTCGCCGGTGAAGCAGATCCGGCCACCGTCGGTGCCGGCGCCCGGGCCGAGGTCGACCACGTGGTCGGCGATGGCGATGGTCTCCGGTTTGTGTTCCACCACCAGCACGGTGTTGCCCTTGTCGCGCAGCCGCAGCAGCAGGTCGTTCATCCGGGCGATGTCGTGCGGGTGCAGGCCGACGGTGGGTTCGTCGAAGACGTAGGTGACGTCGGAGAGGCTGGAGCCGAGGTGCCGGACCATTTTCACCCGTTGCGCCTCGCCGCCGGAGAGGGTCGCCGACTCGCGGTCCAGGCTGAGGTAGCCCAGACCGATCTCGACCAGGGAGTCCAGCAGGTCGCGTAGGTTGGCGACGAGTGGCGCGGCTCCCGGGTCGTCGACGGTGCGGACGAACGCTGCCAGGTCGCTGATCTGCATGGCCGAGCAGTCGGCGATGGTGCGCCCGGCGATCCGTGATGACAGGGCCGCCGCGTTGAGTCGGGTGCCGCCGCAGTCGCCGCAGCTGGTGAAGGTGACCGCCCGGTCGACGAAGGCGCGGATGTGCGGTTGCATCGACTCGCGGTCCTTGGCCAGGAGGAGTCGCTTGACCTTGACCGCCAGCCCTTCGTACGTCCAGTTGTTGCTGCCCACCTTGATCTTGGTGGCTGGCTTGTGCAGGAGGTCCTCCCACTGTTGCGGGGTGAAGTCCTGGAGTTTGACGTCCGGGTCGAACAGGCCGGAGCCGACGATGGTCTGCCAGTACCAGGAGTCGACAGCGAAGTTGGGCACTGTGATCGCGCCGTCGTTGAGGGAGCGCTCGACGTCGACCAGCTCGTTGACGTCGAGGTCGGAGACCCGGCCCAGCCCCTCGCAGGTGGGGCACATGCCCTCGGGCAGGTTGAAGCTGAACACCCCGGGGCCGCCGATGGACGGTTGGCCGAGCCGGCTGAAGAGGATCCGCAGCATCGCGTACGCGTCGGTGGCGGTGCCGACGGTGGAGCGGGAGTTGACCCCCATCCGCTCCTGGTCGACGACGATGGCAGCGCTGAGGTTGCGGAGCGAGTCGACGTCCGGCCGGTTGAGGTTCGGCATGAACGACTGGAGGAACGCGCTGTAGGTCTCGTTGATCATGCGCTGGGACTCGGCGGCGATGGTGCCGAAGACCAGCGACGACTTGCCCGACCCGGAGACGCCGGTGAAGACGGTCAGCCGGCGTTTGGGGATGTCGACCGAGACGTCGGCGAGGTTGTTCTCCCGCGCCCCGCGTACCTCGATCATGTCGTGGCTGTCGGCGGACCATGTTGGCTGCGACATACGGACCCTTCACGGAATCGTGGCGGGACTTCGCCCCGCCGGGCACTGGCGGGTTCCATTGTCTCATTCATCCCCATGTAGACACTTCTGCCGGCGTCCGAGCGCAGACAGCGGTGCTACGTCCGGGAAAGTCTCAAATCATGTCGTAAGCGGTACGGTGGCTCGCGTGGACGTCGCCTCACAGGATCGGCTGCGCGCCGTGGACCTGGCCGCCACCGTCGGGATCTCGGTGCAGCAGGTGCGCAACTACGTCGAGTTGGGGGTGCTGCCGCCGGTTCGCCGCACCGCCAGCGGCTACCGGATCTTCACGACCGAGCACGCCCGGGCGCTGAGCGTGGCGCGGCGGTTGGCCGAGGGACACGGTTGGAGCCGTACCCGGGAGATCATGGCGGCGGTGCACGCTGGTGACCTGCCGGCAGCCCTGGCGGCGCTCGACGGCGGCCATGCCGAGCTGGACCGGGAACGCGCCGAGATCCGCCGGGTGCTCGGCGCCTTCGAGACCGTGCTGGCCAGCCCGCCGGCGACCCGACCCGCGCCACGCCACGGCGCCCGCATCGGCGAGGTCGCCACCCTGGTCGGGGTCCGGACCTCGCAGCTGCGGCTGTGGGAGGAGCGCGAGCTGCTGCGGCCGGGCCGCACCCCGGGGACCAACTACCGGGTGTACGACGAGGCGGAGCTACGCGCGGCGCAGGTCATCGCGTTGCTGCGGCGGGGCGCGTACCCGTTCGAGATCATCGCCGCGGTGCTGGGCGAGCTGCGGACCACCGGCAGCGCCCAGCGGGTCCGCGCCGAGCTGGGACGCCGCGAGCAGGAGCTGCACACCCGCAGCCTGCGCCGACTGCGGGGCAGCGCCGCCCTGCACGACTACCTGCGCGCTCGCGGCGACGCGAGTTGACCGGCATCCCGTCTCGCCGGGCGATGCTCCTGACTAGGGTCGGGCACATGAGAGCTGCGCTGCTGGCGGCCACGACGTCCGCCGTCCTGCTCGCTCCCGTGCCGGTCGGTGCGGCGGGAGCGTCCGCCGCGCCGACGGTGCGCTGTCCCCGGGTTCCGGTGCCGGCGGCGTCCCGCCCACCCCGGCCGTCGCCCCCGCCCGCCGTGGCCGAGCAACGGGTGATCGGCGGCGCGGCGCTGGACACGGCCGGCCTGGTCGTGCCGTCCGGCGTCGCCGCGCCGCCGAGGATCACCGCCACCTCGTGGCTGGTCGCCGACCTGGACAGCGGCCAGGTGCTCGGCGGCTGCGGCCCCCACGAGTACGGCACACCGGCGAGCGTGCAGAAGCTCCTGCTGGCGGCCACGATGCTGCCCAGGCTCGACCCGAAGCAGGTTGTCACCGTCACCGACGCGGATATGAACATCGAACCCGGCTCCTCGGCCGTGGGCCTGGTCGCGGGCGGCCGGTACACCATCGAGACCATCTGGCTCGGGTTACTGCTCAACTCCGGCAACGAAGCCGCCAACGCTCTCGCGCGACTCGGCAGCGGAACGGACAGCGCCGCCGGCGTACGCGCCATGAACGAGCAGGCCCACCACCTCGGCGCGCTCCAGACGCACGCGGTCACCCCGTCCGGGCTGGACGGCAAGGGGCAGTTCACCAGCGCGTACGACCTGGCGCTGATCGCCCGTGCCTGCTTCGCCGAACCGAACTTCCGTCGGTACGCGCTGACCGAGCAGGCGTCGATTCCGGTTCAGCCGGCGCAACGCACCAAGGGCTTCGAGATCCAGAACGAGAACCAGCTCATCTACCGGTACCCGGGGGCGCTCGGCGGCAAGACCGGCTTCACCGACCTGGCCCGGCACACCTACGTGGGGGCGGCGGAACGCGGCGGGCGGCGGCTGGTGGTGACCCTGCTGGGCGCCGAATCGGCACCGGTGCGCGGCTGGGAGCAGGGCGCGGCCCTACTGGATTGGGGCTTCACGCTGCCGCGGGACGCCGCCGTGGGTCGACTGGTCGAGCCCGGCGAGCTGACCGCCACCCCGTCGGCGGCGCCGTCCGCGCTGGCGGCACCCGGCGCGCCCCGACCGGCGGGGGCCAGCGGGCCCGCGCCTACCGGCTCGGGGTGGCTCTGGTCGGTGATCGCGGTCAGCGGCGCGACGGTGGTGGCGTTGATGGGCGGCGTGCTGTGGCGGCGTCGCCGTCGGATGCCCTGACGGATCGACATCGGGCGCTGCCATCCATAGACTCCGGTCTTTCTGGCTCCACCAGTCCAGGAGGATCCCTGTGTCGAGTGAACTCGAACCGCGCCCCGCAGTGGCGGCACCCCGCCGACCGGTGCGCGCCCTGACCCGCCTCGCGGGGGTGACAGTGCTCGCCGGGGCGCTGGTCGTCGGCTCGTCCGCCACGGCGCTCGCCGCCCCGGGCCCGTCGGCCGACCCGGTGAGCGTCTCCGCCGCGCCGCCCGTTGCTGCCGACGCCGCCACCCGACCGCCGCGGACCACCCACGGCCCGTGCGCGTACACCGAGACCCCGGACGAACCCGCAGCCCGGCCCGTGCCGCTGCCGCCCGACCCGCGACGCACCCCGGCCCGGGGCAGTGTCCGGGTGACCCTGGCGACCAACCACGGGCCCATCGGGTTGACACTGGATCGGGCCGCGGCGCCGTGCACGGTGCAGAGCTTCCTGCACCTGGTGAGCAAGCGGTTCTACGACCGCACCCCGTGCCACCGGCTCACCGCGTACCCGACGCTGAGCGTGCTGCAGTGCGGTGACCCGTCCGGCACCGGTGAGGGCGGTCCGGGCTACCGGTACCGCGACGAGTTGCCGACGGACCTGCCGCCCGCGCCCACCGACCCGACCGGGGAGCGCCGGGTGTACGCCCGTGGCGTGCTGGCCATGGCCAACGCCGGGCCGGACACCAACGGCAGCCAGTTCTTCCTGGTCTACGCCAACTCCGCGTTGCGCCCCAACTACACGATCTTCGGCGAGGTCGACGGGGCGGGCCTGGCCACGCTGGACCGCATCGCCGCCGGGGGAGTGGCACCGACCGCTGAGGACCCGGCACCGGTCGACGGCGCGCCCGCACTGCCGGTGACCATCCGCAAGGCCGTCCGCTGGCACCACCACTGACCGCGCGGCGCGGTGGGTGACCGTCGGTCGCTCACCGCGCCGGCCGTGGGTCGTTCCCGGTCCTGCGCGGCCTCGCCGGAATTTTCGGGAACGGACCGGAACCGGTCCAACCGGTTTCCGGGGCAGGTCAGGCCGTCACGCCGAGGCGGGCGACCCGGTCAGCGGGGCGGCGGTGCTGTCCCGAACGACCAACTCGGTGGCGAGTTCCACCCGGGGCGAGTCGATGCCCTCGCCCTGGGCCAGGCGCAGCACGGTTCGGGCAGCCAACCGTCCCATCTCGACCAACGGTTGGCGCACGGTGGTCAGCGGCGGTGAGGCCCAGCGGGCTTCCGGCAGGTCGTCGAACCCCACCACGCTCACGTCGTCCGGCACGCGCAGCCCGCTTCGCCGGATGGCCTCGTAGACGCCGAAGGCCATCTGGTCGCTGGAGGCGAAGATGCCGGTCGGCGGGTCGGCGAGGTCGAGCAGCGCGGTCCCGCCGGCGAAACCGGAGGCGTGGTAGAAGTCGCCCGGGTAGATCAGCGCGTCGTCCACCGGCACCCCGGCGGCCTCCAGCCCGGCCCGGTAACCGTCGAGCCGGGCCCGGCTGCACAGCAGGTGCGTCGGCCCGGCCACGAAACCGATGCGCCGGTGCCCGATCGCGAGGAGATGTTCGGTCGCGGCGAGCCCGCCGGCCCAGTTGGTGGCGCCGATCGTGGGCACGTCCATGGCCGGTACGCCGGCCGGGTCCACGACCACCACCGGCACGTTGAGGCGACGCAGTTGCGCGTGCAGCGGCGGGCTCAGGTGCGAGGTCACGAAGATGACGCCGTCGGTGGCCCGGGTGCGCAGGTTCTGCAACCACTGCCGGGCCGCTGTGGGTTGCCGGTGGATCGCGGAGACCACGGTGCCGACACCCGCGCCGTGCCCGACGTCCTCCACGCCGCGGATGATCTCCACGGCCCAGGGACTGTCCAGGTCGTTGAAGACCAGGTCGACGAGACCGGCGCGGCGAACGCTGCGGCTGGTGCGACGCCGGTAGCCGTGGTGGCGCAACAACTCCTCGACCCGCTCCCGGGTGTCCGGGGCCACATCGGAGCGTCCGTTGAGCACCCGTGACACGGTCGGCACCGACACTCCGGCCTCCCGTGCGATCGCGGTGATGGTCACCCTGCGTCCGTCGTCCGCGCCCACCCGCGTCTCCTTCACCGAGCCGGAGGAACGACCACCAGGCGTCGCCCACCGTGTGTCCCGAAACGGCGTGCCCGTTCCACGCGTCATCTTGCCTCACCGATGGGGGTTGACGACATGCCAGGCCGACCGAAGCTTCGCTTGAGTTGCGGAAAAGTTCCGGAGATTTTCCGGTTACTTTCGGTCGGCGGACCAGATGGATCCTGGGATGGTGGCCCTGGTCGGGCTGATAGACAGGACTCGTGCGCTACCGCCTGGCCGTCGTGCTCGCGCTCGCCGCGCTGCTGGGCGGCTGCTCGCGGCCGGAGCCCCGCCCCGCGCCGGCCGCGCCGCAGCCGACGTCGGCGAACCCCACACCCACGCCGACCCCGTCCACCTCCGTGCCGGCCCCGCTACCGGGGTTCGTGGTGCTGACCGACCTCGACCCGCGCATCCACGCCGACATCCGGTACGCCACACCGCACAACTTCGTCGGCCGACCGATCGCCGGCTACCGCGAGCCGCTGTGCCTGCTCACCCGGCAGGCGGCCGAGGCCCTGCGTCGCGTACAGGACGCCGCGCTGACCGGTGGGCACAGCCTCAAGGTGTACGACTGCTACCGCCCGCAACCGGCGGTGGACGACTTCGTCGCCTGGTCGAAGCGCCCCGACGAGCAACAGACCAAGGCCGAGTTCTACCCGGACCTGGCCAAGAACCGGCTCTTCGCCGACGGTTACATCGGCGCGCCCACCGCGCACAGCCGCGGCAGCACCCTGGACCTGACCCTCGTCGACGAGCCCGCCGCCAGCCAACCTCCGTACCGGGTCGGGCAACCGCTGGTCGCCTGCACCGCGCCGCGCGGGCAGCGCTTCGGTGACAACAGCATCGACATGGGTACGGGCTTCGACTGCTTCGACTCGCGGGCGCACACGGCCGACCCCCGCATCACCGGGACGGCGCGGGACAACCGTCGCTTGTTGCAGCGGCTGATGACCGACGCCGGGTTCGTCAACTACGACCGTGAGTGGTGGCACTACAGCCTGAGCGACGAGCCGTACCCGGACACGTTCTTCGCCGCCCCGGTCGCCCGCTCCTCGGTCGGCTGACGTCAGGTCCAGTAGAGGACCCGGCAGGCTGGAACGCGGGCGGTGAGTTCGGCGGTGAACCAGTCGCGCAGCTCGGTCATCTGCTCACGCGGGTAGACGTACTTCACCGCGCCGAACTTGCCGTGCTTGCGGGTGCGGGACTCCTCGTCCATCTCCAGCCGGGTACGCGGGTACCAGCCGAGCAGCACCTCCTTGCTGCCCGGTGTGAACCGGTGGGTGATCAGCTCGGCGGTCAGGTCCAGGTCGGGCACCCCGTCGACCGCCGCGCGGACCTGGTCGAGCAGTTCGCCGTAGCGTTCCCGCCAGTGCGGCAGCGCGATGATCGGCGCGATGGTCAGCCCGACCGGGTAACCGTCGAGGGCGAGCCGGCGCAGCGCGGCCAGCCGGTCCGGCACCCGGGCGGTGCCGCCCTCGAACCGTTCGCTCACCGGGGCGCAGTTGACGCTGAAGCGGACCCGGGTCCGCCCGGCGTGCGGCAGCCCGACGAAGGTGTCCACATCGGCGTACTTGGTGGTCCAGCGCAGTTGCGCGGGGGCGTCCCAGTCGGCGAAGTGCTGGACCGCGCGCCGCCAACTGCCGGTCAGGTGCTCCAGGGCGAGCGGGTCGGTGTAGCAGGACGCCTCGAAGGTGGTGCCCTCGTCGGCGCGCCGCGCGTTGCGGCTGGTCACCGTGCCGCGCCCGGCGTACGCGGCCAGCCCGCTGAGGATGTCGTCGAGGTCCGCGTACACCCGGGTCACGGGCGGGCCGGACAGGGATCCGGCGAGGTAGCAGTACTGGCAGTGCGCCGGGCAGCCCTCGGCCAGGTCGACCCGCCAGTCGGCGCTCGGCGCGATGGGTTGCAGCACGCGCCGCGAGGGTGGGCTCACCACTATCGCCATCGTCGACTTGGCCCGGGCATAGGTTTCCCGGTCGGTCTGCCCGCGTACCCCGGTGAGCCGGTTGGCGCGCAGGTGTTCCACCTCGATCCCGAGTGTCCGCACCCGTTCGGCGATCCGTTGGCCGTGCGGGTGGTCGAGCGCGGCGGGGGTGGCCACCACCCTGCTCGGGGTCCAGCGGCGCGCCGACCGGGTCGGCGGCGCGAGGCCGGCGAGGTCGCGGGTCGGCACGCGTTCGCCGCTGGCGTCGTGCGGCGCGGCGGGCACGTCCACGGCGAGCGGCTGGTCGACGTCGACACCGTCCGGGCTGGTCACCGGGCCGGGATACCCGCTGCCGCAGGAATCCCACCCGTTCGGGCAATCGGCGATTGACGCGATCAGGTCAGAGGAATAACCTTTCGTCTATCTGTAAACCTTGTGAACAGATGTACCTCGACGCGGCGGCGCGCGTCCCCACCGAAGGGACGATCAGGTGATCGCAGAACTTTCCTCCCGTACCAGACGAATCCTGTCGTTGTTCGTCGCCCTGGTCGTCGCCCTGACCGCCGGTGTCGCGGTCAGCGCCACCCGAAGCGCGCAGGCCGCGCCGACGTTCAAGGTCCTGGCCTTCTACAACGGCACCTGGGACGCCGCGCACATCGACTTCGTCAAGGACGCCCGGGCCTGGTTCCCGCAGGCCGCCGCCCAGCACGGTTTCTCCTGGGAGGCCACCAACAACTGGAGCCTGCTGAACACCTCCAACCTGGCCCAGTACAAGGTCGTCATGTTCCTCGACGACGCGCCGCCCGCCGCGCAACGCGCCGCGTTCCAGCAGTACGTGCAGAACGGCGGGGGATGGCTGGGCTTCCACGTCAGCGCGTTCACCACCAACCCGTCGAGCTGGAGCTGGTACTACAACACCTTCCTCGGCACCGGCTCGTTCCAGACGAACACCTGGGGACCCACCCGGGTCACGATGCGCGCCGACAACCGCACCCACGCCGCCACCCGGAACCTCCCGGCGACGTTCCCGTCGTCGATCAGCGAGTGGTACTCCTGGAGCAACGACCTGCGGCAGAACCCCAACATCGACATCCTCGCCTCCGTCGACGCGTCCAGCTTCCCGGTCGGCACGGACCCCAACCAGTCCTGGTACGGCGGCTACTACCCGCTCGTCTGGAGCAACCGGCAGTACAAGATGCTCTACGCCAACTTCGGCCACAACGCGATGAACTACAACACCAACACCGGGCTGTCGTCCACCTTTGACAGCGCGCAGCAGAACCAGTTGCTGATCGACGGACTGCACTGGCTGGCCGGTGTCGGTACCGTCCCGCCGACCACGCCCCCGCCGTCCGACGGCATCTCGCCGACCGCCTGGCACACGGTTGTCAACCGGGGCAACGGCAAGTGCGTGGACGCGCGGGCCGCGGCCAGCGCGAACGGCACGGCCATCCAGCAGTACGCGTGCAACAGCAGCACCGCGCAGCAGTACCAGTTCGTCCCGACCAGCGGCGGGTACCTGCGGGTCAACAACCGCAACAACAGCGGCCAGGTGCTCGACGTCACCGACCGGTCGACAGCCGACTCCGCACCCATCCAGCTCTGGTCCTACAGCGGCGGCAACAACCAGCAGTGGCGGGCCGAGCCCGAGGGCGGCGGCTACTACCGCCTGGTCAACCGCGCCAGCGGCAAGTGTCTCGACGTGCCGGGCGCGTCCACGGCGGACAGCGTCCAGCTCATCCAGTACGCCTGCAACGGCACCGCGGCGCAGTCCTTCCGCCTGGTGCCGCAGTCATAGCTCCACCGCCACGTCCGCGCCGGGGTGAACCGCGACTCGCCCCGGCGCGGACCCGGCGGCGCGCGTGAACCGGGCGGCGACGTCCCGGACGACGGCACGCAGCTCCGGTGGGTCGAGCACATCGAAGTCGACAGCCAGGGTGCCGAGGAAGGCGGCGAGGTTTCCCAGCGACTCGCCGCCGGTGTGCAGCAGACAGGTCCGCTCGTCGATCGCCTCCAACAGGCCCGCGGTGGTGGGGATCCGCTGCGCCATGGTCTCGGCCGACGCGTGCAGGCGTACCCGGGCGGGCTGTGGCCAGGCCGTGGAGCCGACGCCGCGCAGCACGTGCGCGACCGCGTCGCCACCTGGCGGCTCCCGCGGCGCGAAGCGGGGGCCGGTCGGCACCCGGGGCTGGATCCGGTCGGCGCGGAAGGTCCGCCAGTCGGCCCGGTCGGTGTCCCACCCCAGCAGGTACCACCGCCGCCCCGTGTAGACCAGGCGGTACGGCTCGACGTCGCGCACGCTGACCGTGCCGTCATGGCCGGCGTAGTCGAACCGCAGCCGCTCCCGACGGTGCGCGGCCGTGGAGACGGCGGTGAGAGTGTCGGCGTCCACGGTCGGGCCACCGCCGGCGGCCGAGAGTGTCGCCGAGCGCAGGGCGTCCACCCGGTGCCGCAGCCGGGACGGCAGCGACTGCTCCAGCTTGGCCAACGCCCGCAGCGAGGTCTCCTCGATACCGGTCACCGAGCCGCCAGCCGCCGCCCGCAACCCGACGGCCACCGCCACCGCCTCGTCGTCGTCGAGCAGCAGCGGTGGCAGCGCAGACCCGGCGCCGAGCCGGTAGCCGCCGGCGACCCCCGGGTGTGACTCGATCTGGTAGCCCAGCACCCGCAGCCGCTCCACATCCGCTCGTACCGTGCGGGTGGTGACCGCGAGCCGTTCGGCCAGCTCCGCGCCGGACCACTCCCGGCGCACCTGTAGGAGAGTCAGCAGCCGCAGCAGGCGCACGGAGGTCTCCACCATGTCCGCGAGTCTGCCCTACGACCGTCCGCGGGGGATATCCATTGCGGACGCGCCGCAGCCCTCCTACTGTCGTCGGTGCACAGTCGACCGAGCAACCCGGAGGGAGTACGCCATGTCGCGACGCGTCCGCACCGACGCCCGCTGGTGTCTGCTCCCCGCCGGCACCCCTTTGCAGCTCACCGGCAATGCCCGTGCCTACCGCCCAGCGCGGCGCACCGAGCCGGGGTGGCGCGACTGACGCCGACGCTGACGCGTCCGCCGGCCGCCCATCCCCACCGGGATCGGGCGGCCCTTTCGTATCCGCGCACCACCGCTGGCCGTCAAATATGATCATTAACGGTCACCGCACGACAGAAGGAGACCACGATGGGATTCACCCCCCTCGCCGGTACCCGGGCACCGGTCCGGGTCTGGACCGACCCGTACGCCATCGAGCCGCAGGCCGCCAAGCAGCTGCGCAACATCGGCGCGCTGCCCTGGGTGCAGGGTGTCGCCGTCATGCCCGACGTGCACTTCGGCAAGGGCGCCACGGTCGGCTCGGTGATCGCGATGCGGCAGGCCGTCTCGCCGGCCGCGGTCGGCGTCGACATCGGTTGCGGGATGTCGGCGGTGCGTACCTCGCTGACCGCCGCCGACCTGCCGGACGACCTGGCCGGGCTGCGTTCGGCGATCGAGGCCACCATCCCGGTCGGCTTCGCCCAGCGCACCGACTCGGTCGACACCCGTCGGATCCGGGGCCTGGAGCAGGCCGGCTGGGACGACTTCTGGGGTCGGTTCGCCGGCCTGGACCGGCGGGTGGCGCAGCTGGAGACGCGGGCGCAGCGGCAGATCGGCACCCTCGGCGGGGGCAACCACTTCATCGAGGTCTGCCTGGAGCAGGGCGGCGCCGACGAGGGGCAGGTCTGGCTGATGCTGCACTCCGGGTCCCGCAACATCGGCAAGGAGCTGGCCGAGCGGCACATCGGGGTGGCCCGCGGGCTGCCGCACAACGTCGACCTTCCGGACCGGGACCTGGCCGTGTTCCTCGCCGGGACGCCCGAGATGGACGCGTACCGGCGGGACCTCTGGTGGGCGCAGGAGTACGCGCGGCGGAACCGGGCGGTCATGCTGGCCCTGCTCTGCGGCGTGGTGCGTGAGCACTTCCCGCAGGTCGGCTACGACGAGCCCATCAGCTGCCACCACAACTACGTCTCCGAGGAGAGCTACGACGGGGTGGACGTGCTGGTGACCCGCAAGGGCGCCATCCGGGCCGGCCGGGGTGACCTGGGCATCATCCCCGGGTCGATGGGCACCGGGTCGTACATCGTGCGGGGGCGGGGAAACCCGGACGCGTACTGCTCGGCGTCGCACGGGGCGGGGCGTCGGATGTCCCGGGCGCAGGCCAAGCGGACGTTCAGCACGGAGGACCTGGCCGCGCAGACCGCCGGGGTGGAGTGCCGCAAGGACGCCGGGGTGGTCGACGAGATCCCCGGCGCGTACAAGGACATCACCGAGGTGATGGCCCAGCAGGAGGACCTGGTCGAGGTGGTCGCGCACCTCAAGCAGGTGGTCTGCGTGAAGGGCTGACGTGCCGTGGGGGGCGGGGGGGCCCGGCCCCCCCCCCCCCGGGGGGGCGCCGCCGCCCCCCCCCCCCCCGGGGGGGGGGGGGGGCGGGGGGGGGGGGGGGGGCCCCCCCCCCCCCCACGGCCGCTGGTCAGAAGCCGACGAAGACCCGGCGCAGGTCGTCGAGGGTCACCGGGCCGGTCACCTGCACCGCGTCGGGGGTGTGCTGAGTGCCCAGCCGGCCGGTGGCCAGCCGCAGCCACGCCTCGGCCGGGGCCACCAGCTCCCCGTCGGGGCGCTCCGGCGCGTCGACGATCTCGAGCTTCTCGCCCAGCCGCAGCCCGAACGTCCGCTTGGGCGCGTGCAGCCGGACCAGCACCGTGGCCTCCCGGCCGGCCAGCTCCTGGGGCCGGCTGGTCCAGGCCAGCATGCCGCCGATCTGGTCGAGCAGCAGCGCCACCGCCCCCGGCGTCACCGCCGCGAACCTGTTGAACGCCACCTCGGCGTCCCACTGGTGCAGGGCGAACTCGCTGAGCCGGAAGCGGGCCGCGGTGGCCACGTCGACCGGCTCCGGCAGGAAGCCGAGGTCGATCCGCATCGAGGCCCGGGTCTCGGCGTCCAGCGCCTCGTACGCCTCGACCAGCCGTTCGTTGGTGGCGAGGAACCCGGCGGCGTGCTCGGCCGGGGACATCGCGTCCCAGCGCGCCCAGACGCCACGGTTGAAGTCCCCGTCCGGGCCGGGCGCGCCGGAACGGGCGGCGTCCAGCGTCGCCAGGTTGATCTCGGCGCCGCTGCCCAGGTGGCTCAGCACCTGGGAGACCTGCCACTCGCTGGCCCCCGACGGCCGCAGCAGGTCGTCCTCCTTGAGGTCGCGTACGAGCGCGGCGAGCTCCTCGTGGCCCGCGCGCAGAGCGGTGATGATCTGGTCAGCAGGGGTCGACATGGATCTCCTCAAACGGATTTTCGACGATGGTCCGGACGCTACCGGACGTGGCCGCCGGCCGGCCCGCCCCGGTGTCGGGCGCGTTCCGGCCGGCGGCCACGTCGGTCAGGCTCAGCCCATGTGCACTGTGTTGCCGGTCGGGATGTCCTCCTTGCGGACCTTCACCAGGACGAGGGTGGCCAGTCCGGCGAGCACGATCAGCGCCGCGCCCCAGGCGAAGGCCACCCGGTAGCCGTGCACCAGCGCCTCGACCTGGTTGACCGGGTTCGGCGCCCGGCCGACCAGATAGGCGGCGACCGCGCTGGTGTAGAAGGTGTTCAGCAGCGCGGTGCCGAGCGAGCCACCGATCTGCTGGGTGGCGTTGAGCGTCGCGCTGGCCGCGCCGGCGTCGTGCTCCGGCACCCCGACCAGGGCGAGGCTGGACAGCGGGACGAAGGTGAAGCCCAGCCCGAGGCCCAGGACGACCTGCGCGGGCAGCAGGTGGGTGAGGAACGAGGTGTCCACGTCGATCTGGGTCAGCACCAGCATGCCCAGGGCGGCGAGCACCGAACCGGTGACCATCAGCGGCTTGGCACCCAACCGGGGCATCAGTTGACTGGCGCCACCCGCGGCGATGAGCACACCGGCGGTGACCGGCAGGGACGCGAGACCGGCTTCGAGGGGCTTGTACTGCAACACCACCTGGAAGTAGAAGGTCAGGAAGAGGAACGCCCCGAACAGGCCGGCGCCGATCAGCGTCGAGGTGAGGAACGCCCCGCCCCGGTTGCGGTCCAGCACGATCCGCAGGGGCAGCAGCGGGTGGCTGGAGCGCAGCTCGATCACCACGAAGGCGGCGAGCAGCACCACGCCCGCGGCGATGAAGGCGAGCGTCGCGGTCGCGTCCCAGCCGTCCTCGGCGGCCTTGGTGAAGCCGTAGACCAGGGAGACCAGGCCGGCGGTCACCACGATCGCACCGGGTACGTCGTAGCGGGTGTTGCCGTGGGCCCGGCTCTCCGGCACCAGTGGCAGCGCGAACGCGATGGCGATGGCGGCGACCGGGATGTTGACCAGCAGGCACCAGCGCCAGTCGGCGTACTCGGTGAGCACACCGCCGAGCAGCAGGCCGACCGCCGACCCGCCGCCGGCGATCGCGCCGTACACCGCGAAGGCCTTGGCCCGTTCGGTGGCCTCGGTGAACAGGACGGTGAGCAGCGCCAGCGCGGCCGGGGCGAGCAGCGCGCCGAAGGCGCCCTGCAACGCGCGGGCGGCGAAGAGCATCTCACCGGTGGTGGCCAGTCCGCCCAGGGCGGAGGCGAGCGCGAAACCGGTCATGCCGACCAGGAAGGTGCGCTTGCGCCCCCAGTAGTCGGCGATGCGACCGCCGAGCAGCAGCAGACCACCGAAGGCCAGCGTGTAGGCGGTGATCACCCACTGCCGGTTCGCGTCGGTGATCCCCAGGTCGGCCTGGGCCTGCGGGAGCGCGATGTTCACGATCGTGGCGTCCAGGACGACCATCAGCTGTGAGACCGCGATGACCGCCAGCGCGATCCAGCGCCGCGGGTGCGGTGCGCCAGTCGACGGCCCGGCGTTGGGCGCGCCGGGCGCGGTCGAGGTGGTTCCGGGCATGGTGAAGCCTTCCGTGTTGCGAATATCGGTGAATCAGGCCGGCGAGGGACGGTCGTGCTGATAGCGGAGTACCGGGATCAGCACCTGGTCGACGACCTGGGTGAGGAACGCGTCATCGGCGGGTAGGCCGTGCGCGACGATGCGGGACATGGTGAGCGCGGGCGCCAGATCGTGGAACAGCTCCCGCTCGCCGGCCTCCGGCGGGATCTCTCCACGGGAGGCGGCCCGGACCAGGATGGCGGTGGTTGCCACCCGCCCGGCCGGCAGCACCTGGTGACGCACCAGGCGTTCCAGCTCGGGGTTGGTCCGCATGGCGAAGGTCAACGCCTGCATGAGGTCGCAGTCGGCCGTGCAGATCGCGGCCGTGGCCCGCAGCAGCTCGATCAGGTCTCCGCGAAGGGAGCCGGTGTCGGGCGGGTTGTGGACACCCACGTGCCGGTCGCGCAGGGCGGCGACGACCAGCTCGGCCTTGCCGTCCCAGCGTCGGTAGATGGTGGCCTTGCTGACGTGGGCGCGGGCGGCGACGGCGTCGATGGTCATCCGGTCGAAGCCGACCTCGCGCAGGGTGTCGATGACGACGGTGAACAGGTCGCTGTCGGTGCAGCGCGGAGCCCGGGCTGCCGGCACCCCGGCGCCCGCGCCCACCTGTTGACCACCCAGCATTTCGACCCCCCGCGAAACGATGTCGTACTGACCATAGTTCGCGGTTGGCTGGTCGTGCAGGGTTTCGTGAGTTGCCTCGCACTCGGGCGACGAAACGGTGACGTTTCACCTGGAGTCAGCCCGGGTGTCAGGATCGGCCCGGGTCGTGGTCAGGAACCCAGCGCCACTTCCACTGTCTTGCGGGTGCCCCAGCCGGTGCGCCAGCAGGTGGCGACGCCGTACCAGCGGATCGCCCGCAGCACGACCAGGGCGAACACCACAGCGACGGGCGTGAGGAGCCAGGTGCCCCACTGGTACGCCGTCGACTGGTCCGATCGCCGCACCGTCATGTAGCGGAGCGCCTGCCCGTACCCCACGATCAACGGCACGGCCACCAGCCACGGGATCGCCCGCGGATCGGGGTCGATGATCGGCGACAGGACCGCCACCGCCACGAACAGCACCGTCGCGACCACCGTGGCCGCCCAGCGCAGCAGATGCAGCCACCACGCGATCGACCGCAACGACAGGTACCGGACGCGCCACCAGGTCCTGATGAAGCTGCCGCGCATCCAGCGCAGGAACATCCGGCAGAAGTGCCCGGCGTTCTCCGGCATGAGGGAGAACGCGAACGCCGACGGCTGCTGCACGGTACGTCCCCGGACCATCGCGAAGAGGGTGAGGAGGGAGTCGTCGGAGAAGGGCACCCGCTGGCCGAAGAACGTCTCCGTCAGATAAGCCCCGAGGTTGTCGCGAACCACCTCCGCGCGGTAGGCGGCGATCGGGCCCGAGTTCACCCACACACACCCGAACACCGACAGCGACGACCGGTCGGTGAGCTGCCCGGTCACCAGCCACAGGTCGGTGAACCGGGTGAGGAAGCTGCTGCGCACGTTCGCGGCCATCACCACCCCCGCGACGGACTGCACCGCCGGGTCGGCGAAGGGCTTCAACAACTCCCGGAGGGCGTTCGGGTCCGAGATGGTGTCCGAGTCCACCGTCCAGTAGATGTCGGCTGCCGGTGTCGACCGCACCGCGGCGGCCTGGGCGTGCCGCTTCCCGGCATTGGGTTGGATGTGCCAGGCGGCGACGATCCCGTGTACGGGGGCGACGTCGAGGAACCACCGCTTGATCGGCTGGTAGCCCTCGGTCAGCTTCGACCCGTCGTCCACCACGTAGATGGTGTCCGGCTTGCGCGTCTGGAAGATCATGGATTCGAGGCAGGCCCGCAGCGCGCCCGGGTCCTCGTTGTACGCCGGCACGATACCCACCACGTGCAGGGCGTCGAGGTGCCCCTGCATCCGGTCGGTGACCACGGCGGGCTTCTCCAGATAGGAGGTGCCGAGCTGCCAGATCAGCAGCAGAAACATGGCGGCGTACGCGACGGTGAAGCGGTGGCCGCCCCCGTCGATGGCGCCGATCACGGCGAGGACGTGATGGGCGGTCCACGCCGCCGCGGCGGCCAGGACGACCGCCGCGGCGAACAGGACACGACCCCTCGTGACGCTCGCGGTCACTGTCCGACCGACTGCTGACGACGGAACGTCATTCGGATCATGATGAAGCCGACGAGGACGGCGGTCGCTCCGGTGAGGGCGATGGTGAGCGGTAGGGGGAGGGCGTAGCTGCCGATACCGGCCGCGCCGCCGATCGTGACAACGCCCATACCGGTACGGGGAAGGCTGCCACCGGACATGATGTATCTCCGCTCTGTCAGGGATGGTGAGGCTGTCGCGGCGACCGGTGCGACTCCGATGTGGCCCAGCCGCCGCAGCGCTGAACAGCGAATATGACTCTGCGCAACGACGCGCTCACGTTGGCAAACATGTCTGCGCAGGTCAATCTCGAAGGTCACGGGGACGGGCGTCCGGGCAAGCCCGACGAACCGTCCCCCTGCCGGCGTGTCGGAGACGTTCTCACCGGTTCCACCGCGTCTGACCTGCGCTTTCACCGATTGGCCGCGCCAGCCGGGAAGATGCCGACGAAGAGTCGCTCTGTCGGGTAGACGTCAGGCCCGCATGTCGATGTCGACAAATGGATGACGCACCGGGTTAACACCCTCTCGGGCAGGGCGGTCAGTCGCGAGGTACGAGGATTACCGGTACTGCCATCGTGTGGATCCGCTCGCCGTTCTCGGCCGACACCTCGTACACCTCGACGGTGCCCTTCTGTTCGCGGACCGTGCGCCAGCCGACCACGACGCGGTAGCCGCCCCGGCAGCCGCTGCCGCAACTGGCGGTGCCGAAACCGGTGGCCACCTGCCGGCCGGCGGCGTCCAGCACCCGGACGCTCACCGTCGCCTCGAACACGGTGGCGGTGCCGGTGACGACGAGGGGAGCGGAGACGCGCTCACCGGGGATCGGGCCGGTGACCACGATCGGTGGCAGCAGGTCCGCGTAGTCCGCCCGGTCGACCGGGGCCGCGTCGTCGAGGCGGACCTGACGCACGCTGGGGAACTGGGTGAGCGTCCACACCACCTGCGCCTCGCGCAGCCGCCGGGTTCTCAGGTCGCCGACGGACGGCACCCGCAGCGTCGCCGTGCCGTCGGCGATGCGGGTGACCTCGACCCCGGCCGGAAGCAGGGTGATCATCCCGGTGGCGGCCTCGGCCGGGCTCGGCCCGGCGGCCAGTTCCGTCAGCGCCAGCCGGGACGTCGCGACAGTGCCCGGCCGGGTGCGCCGGGTCGGCACCAGCAGCCCGGCGCGGACGTACCACAGCTCCACGGTCACCGGGTCGAGCCGATGCGTGCCGGTGGACGCCGTCGTCGACGGACCCGGCGGCCGGTTCGTGGCTGGTGGTGCCGGTGCCGCGGCCCGGGTCGGGGTGGGTTCCGGCCGGTCGGTGGGTGCGACGCTCGGCGGCGGCGCGGCGGGCGCCAGGCCGAGGTCACCGGAGCGGGGAGTGCCGCAGCCGCCGAGCAGGAGCGCCGCGACCAGCGCCGGTGCGCCCAGCCCGACCGCGCCGCGGCCGGTCACCCCACACCGCCCGGCGTGCCGGCGGTACGCCCGACCGGACCCTGGACGGCGTCGTCCGGGTCCCGCAGGTCACCGTGCGGGCCGGCGGGCCCGGCGACGGGCAACTCCAACCGGAACCGGGTGCCCTCGCCTGGTTCGCTGCGCACGCTCAACGCGCCGCCGAGCACGTCGGCGTGCTCCCGGGCGATGGCCAGCCCGAGCCCGCTGCCCGGCGCGGAGCGGGACGGGTCGACCTGGTGGAACCGGTCGAACACCCGGGGCAGGTGCTCGGCCGGGATGCCCGGCCCCTCGTCGGTCACCTCGAAGACGACCAGGGGCCCGGCGCCCACCACGCTGGCCGTGATCTCGCCACCGCCGTGCTCGACCGCGTTGGCGACAAGGTTGGCCAGCACGCGCTCCAGCCGACGCCGGTCGGTGCGCGCCGCGACCGGAGCACCGGTGACCCGCACCCGGGGCGACCAGCCGCGCGCCGTCACGATGTCGTGCAGCAGCGCCAACGCGTCGACCGGCCCGACGGCCAGTTGCTCCCGCCCGGCGTCCAGCCGGGAGATCTCCATCAGATCCTCGACCAACCGGCGCAGCCGGACCACGTCGCCGACCAGCAACCGGGCCGCCGGCCGGGCGTCGTCGGGCAGCTGGTCGAGGTGCTCGCGCAGCAGCGACGCCGCGGCCACCAACGCGGTCACCGGGGTACGCAGCTCGTGCGCGACGTCGGCGGTGAACCGCCGCTCGCGGGCCTGCGCGGCCGACAGCGCCACGATCTTCGACTCCAGTGCCTCGGCCATCTCGTTGAAGGTCGCCGCCCAGACGCTGAACTCGTCGCGCCCGCGTACCGGCAGGCGGGTGGCGAGCAGACCCTCGGTGAGTGCTCGGGCGGCCCGGCTGGCCCGGCCCACCGGTTCCAACGTCCGGCGGGCCAACGCGTGACCCACTGCGGCGGCGAGCAACACCACCAGCACCCAGCCGGCCACCAGAGCGGTGCGTAGCTGACCCAGGTCGGTGGCGACGTCGTCCTCCACGGTCAGGACGTACAGCTCAGCGGTCGAACCGGGGATGCGCCCACCGATCACCAGCAGCCGAGGACGCTCCGCCGGCGCGGAGCGCTGATAGCCGAGCCGCCCGTCCGCGACGACGGCCCGCAACCGGGTGCCCAGCACCGGGGCGTACGCGGGGTGCGAGGCGCGGGTCGGGCCGTCGACGAGCAGCACGTGCCGACCGCTGGCCTCGAAGCTGGTGAGCAGTTCTGTGCTGCGCTGCTCGGTCAGCGGCAGGAACTGCCCAGCGAGAACGAGCTGGTAGCGGGCATCGGCGGCGGCCTCGTGCAGCGACGCGTCCAACCAGGACTGCCGCAGCAGCAGCCCGGTCCCACCGGCGAGCAGCCCGGCCGAGACGCCGGCGACCAGGACGAACGCGATCGTCAGCCGGCGCCGCAGCCGCCCGGGCAACACCGCGCGTCCGGCCATCGCCGCCCCCGTCAGCCCGTCGACAGTTTGTAGCCGGCGCCACGTACCGTCCGGATCAGCAGTGGCTGCGCCGGGTCGTCCTCGACCTTCGCGCGTAGCCGCTGCACCGCCACGTCGACCAGTCGGGAGTCGCCGAGGAAGTCGTGGTTCCAGACCAGGTCCAGCAGCAGCTCCCGGGTGAAGACCTGACCGGGCCGGCGGGCCAGCTCCATCAGGAGGCGGAACTCGGTGGCGGTGAGCGCCACCTCCCGGCCGTGCCGGCGGACCACGAAGCCGCCCGGGTCGATCTCCAGACCGGCGACCTCGATGACGGTCGACGGGGCCGGCAGGCTGACCCTGCGCAGCACCGAGCGAACCCGGGCCACCAGCTCGGGCAGGTCGAAGGGCTTGCGCAGATAGTCGTCCGCGCCGCACTCCAGCCCGACCACCACGTCGATGGTGTCGGTGCGCGCGGTCAGCATCAGGATCGGCACCTGGCTGGTCCGCCGGATCTCCCGGCAGACCTCCAGACCGTCGAGGCCCGGCAGCATGATGTCGAGCACGATGAGGTCGACCGGGTGGGCGCGGAACGCGGCGAGAGCCTGCCGCCCGTCCACAGCGGTGTCGACCCGGAAACCGGCGCGGCGCAGACCGAGGGCGGTGACCTCCCGGATCGAGAAGTCGTCCTCGACCACCAGCACGCGGCCCTCCATCACCCGAGGGTAGACCCGGCGCCACAGTGCGTTGTCCTGGCGGAACGGCCGACATCGGCGGCCGGCTGGCCCCCTCCGGGCGTCGCCGAACCGCTACCGTCAGCACCCCTGAACCAGCTCAGACGAAAGGGCACGACGTGAAACGTCATGGCTGCGTGATCCGACTCCGCCCCGAGCAGCGGGAGACCTACCTGAGGTTGCACGCCGCCGTCTGGCCGAGCGTGGAGAAGACGCTGCGCGAGGCGAACTTCCGCAACTACACCATCTTCCTGCATGACGATCTGCTCTTCGGCTACTTCGAGTACGTGGGCGAGGACTACGAGGCCGACCTGCGGCTGATCGAGGCGGACCCGCAGACGCAGGAGTGGTGGAAGCTGACCGACCCGTGTCAGGAGTCGATCGCGGAGCCCGGCTCGGGGGACTGGTGGGCCCCGATGCGCGAGGTCTGGCACCTGGCCGACGAGGCGGACGGGCAGGCACCCGATCCGATCCAGCAGGGCTCTGGCAGCTAGCCGAGAGGGGTGGTCGGGGCCGGCCGGCCCCGACCACCGAGTCGAGCGGCGGCAGCCGATCCCGAGGATGTTCGTACGCCCCAGCGGGTGACAACTCAGCTCCGGCATTGAAGACTAGCTTCATTCCGTCATGTAACTGCGTCAATATGTTACGGAGGAAGCGTGCTCACGAGAAGGAACCTGCTCGTCGCCGCCGGTGCGGCGGTGGTCGGCGCCGTACCGCTGGCCGGGACGGCCACCGCCGCGTTGCCGCAGTTGGACATGGAGGCGCTGATCAAGGCGGCGCAGATCGACCCGCGTCGGCCGGACACCGCGCTGACCGAGGGGGCCAGGGACAGCGTCCTGCTGGTGGAGCGCGCACTCCAGGCGCGAGGGTTGCTCTCCTCGGCGTACGTCGACGGTCACTTCGGCACCAGCACGATCGCCGCGTACGCCGCGTACCAGCGGTCGCTGGGGTACACCGGTCTCGACGCCACAGGTCTTCCCGGCCCGTCGTCGCTGCGGTCGCTCGGCGAGAGTCGTTACACAGTGGTCAGGGCGATCTCGCCCGGCAGCGTGGTGACACTGCGCGGTGTGCAGGTCAACACCCGCACCAGGTCGATGTTGTTCGAGGCCGAACGTCTGCTCGGCCGCCAGCTCGGCATCACGCAGGGTTCGTACAGCAGCGGTGTGGGCGCCTCCGCCGGCACGCACGACGGTGGCGGCGCGCTCGACCTCTCGGTCAGCGGTCTCTCCTCGTCGGTCCGGACGGACGTGCTGCGTCGACTGCGCACTGTGGGCTTCGCCGCGTGGCTGCGGACCCCGGCCCAGGGGGACTGGGGCTACCACATCCACGCCATCGCGCTCTCCGACACCGACCAGTCGACAGGTGCGCAGAACCAGGCCGGCGACTATTACCTCGGTCGTAACGGCCTGGCCAACCGGGGCGTCGACGATGGACCGGCGGTCAGCCCGAAGCGGACCTGGGAGGAGTACCAGCGCACGCTCTGAGGCCTCCCGGTTCTCCCACTTCGATGCCGGCTGTTCGACGTAGAGGAGCGAAGTTGTCCATCCGTAGTAGCCGATTCCTGCGCGGCACCGTCGCCGTGCTCACCACGGCCGTCACCACCGCGGCGATCAGCGTCGCCAGTTCGACAGGGGCCCAGGCGGCCGTGAACACCTCGACGAGTTACCTGGTGGTCTACAACAACAACATCGAGAACTGGCTGCCGAGTTCCTGCGCGGACGGGTACAGCTGGGACCGGCTGATCACCTACCTCAAGGGCCGGCCGCTGAGCCCGGACGTCTTCACCGTGCAGCAGGTGTCCAACCAGGCGCAGCTCAACACACTGACGCGGCGCCTCTCCGACGAGCTGCCCGGTACGTACGCCGGGCAGATCGCGATCGCGAGCCCGGGTTCGATGGGTTACACCAGCACCTGCGGTAAGTTGAAGAACCAGCAGACCAATGCGGTCGTCTACCGCACGGACCGCTTCACGTTCGAGGATGCCACCCGGTGGCGATCCGACGCCCCCGAGGACTACGACGCCGGCACCGGCGGATGCCAGAACCTCGAACCCACGCGCAGCAGCCAGGACCGCGTCCACAACATCGCCGTCCGGCTGCACGACAACGTCCGCAACGAGGACGTCTCGGTTGCCTCGATCCACTGGCCGACCAACACCTGGCACGGCCCCCTGTGCGCCGACGAGAACATCAAGGAGGCCGACGAGGCGATGGACCGCCTCGGTGGCGCCCTGAAGATCGTCGCGGGAGATGCCAACGCCGAGCCCGAGGACGCGGGCTGGTGGAACGACGGCAAGGCCGACGGGTACCGCGACCCGATAGCCGAGAAGTGCGGCAGCCGCGACTGCTCCTTCGCGTACGACACCAACGGCAGTCGGCGGATCGACTTCCTGCTGGTCAAGAGCGGCAACGGCTTCAGCAACGCCGCGACCATCACGCCGTCGATGACCGGCGGCGAGTACTCCGAGCACCGCGCCGTGACCGCCTACGTGAACTACTGACGACCCAACCAGCGGCACCGCACGCCGAGCGGCGTGCGGTGCCGCGCCCGGTCGAGCTGCGAGAATCGGTGGTCGGGCTCGTCCGCTATGTCCCGGGACTGCCTCGTGGTCACACGTTTCTCGACAAATGAGTGGGCGTGCCTGTCGATTGGGATGGGTTCGGTTCGTAGCCCTGGTGAGAGCCCGGCATCGCAACGGGCCGCACACCCACTGGAGGGCACGATGACCGCCACTGCGAACACCCGCGCCACCACGCCGAACGTCCGTGCGCTGATCCGGACCGGTGTCGCCGCCACTGTCGCGGCGAGCGTCGCCACCATGGCCGTCGCCGCCGTCGGACACCTGGCCGGGATCAGCCTCGCGCTGGGCGGCGCCCCGATCCCCGTGCCGGGGTTCGGTGTGCTGACCGCCGTCTTCTCGCTGATCGGCGTGCTGATCGCCGTTGTGCTCGCGCGTTTCGCCCGGCGCCCCCGGGTCACGTTCGTCCGCACGACCGTGGTGCTGACGGCCCTGTCCCTGGTGCCGGACGTGATCGTCGAGGCCGGGATGGCCACCAAGGCGCTGCTGATGCTCACCCACCTGGTCGCGGCCGTGATCGTGATCCCCGCCGTCGCGCGCCGCCTGGCCGCCTGACCTGCACCCATCCCACCATCGAGGTACCGGAGGATCGTCATGAAGCAGTACCTGCTGTCCGTGCACGTCGTCGAGGGCGCGCCGAGGCCGTCCGACGAGGAGACGCAGACCATGTTCAGGGAGACCGGGCGGATCAACGACGCCATGCAGGCCGCGGGCGCCTGGGTCTTTGGCGGAGGGCTCGCCTCGCCGGAGAGCGCCACCGTCGTCCGAGTCGAGAACGGCACCACCGCCATGAGCGACGGACCGTTCGCCGAGACGAAGGAGCACATCGCCGGGTTCTGGGTCATCAGGTGCGCGGACCTGGACGCGGCGCTGGCCTGGGCCGAAAGGTGCGCGGCGGCCTGCGGCCCGGTCGAGGTGCGCCCCTTCGACGACCTGTCCCAGGCCTGACCGGCAGCCGGTCTTCCGACATGGACCT
This sequence comes from Micromonospora sp. NPDC050795, assembly GCF_044456785.1. NCBI lineage: Bacteria > Bacillati > Actinomycetota > Actinomycetes > Micromonosporales > Micromonosporaceae > Micromonospora > Micromonospora sp. NPDC050795. The sequence continues at coordinate 26,309 of NZ_JBITGE010000054.1, forward strand.
GGCGAGCATCTACCGCGCGGAGTACGGCCGCTGCGTCGCCACCCTGGCCCGCCTCCTCGGTGACATCAACCTCGCCGAGGAGGCCGTCCAGGACGCCTTCACCACGGCGCTGCAGAAGTGGCAGACACTGCCGCCGAACCCGGGCGCCTGGATCGTGACCACCGCACGCAACCGTGCCGTCGACCGTCTTCGCCGGGAGTCGACCCGCGAGGCCCGCCACGCTCAGGCCCTGCTGCTGTATCACCAGGATGATCCCTCGGAGGTGGGACCGGTGCGGGACGACCAGCTGCGACTCATCTTCACCTGCTGTCACCCGGCGCTGGCCCCGGAGGCGCGGACGGCGCTCACCCTGCGCCTGCTGGGCGGCCTCGACGTACCGGAGATCGCCCGCGCCTACCTGGTTCAGGAGGCGACCATCGCCCAGCGGATCGTGCGCGCCAAGAGGAAGATCCGCGACGCCGCCATCCCGTACCGGGTACCGGACGAACATGAGCTGCCGGACCGGCTGCCGCCCGTCCTCACCGTGCTCTACCTGATGTTCAACGAGGGCTACGCCTCCACCGCCGGCCCGTTGATCAGAACGGACTTGTGCGCCGAGGCGATCCGGCTGGCCCGTGAACTCGCCGCGTTGATGCCCGACGAGCCCGAGGCCCTGGGCCTTCTCGCCCTGCTGCTGCTGACCGAGGCGCGCCGCCCGGCCCGGCTCGGCCCGACCGGCGACCTGGTGCTGCTGGCCGACCAGGACCGGTCACTGTGGAACCGGCAGCTCATCACCGAGGGCCACGAGCTGGTCCGCCGATGCTTGCGCCGCAACCGGCCCGGCCCGTACCAGATCCAGGCCGCGATCAGCGCCGTGCACACCGACGGCGCCGCAACCGACTGGACGCAGGTCCTGGCACTGTACGACCAACTCCTCACGCTCGCGCCGAACCCTGTCGTGGCGCTCAACCGTGCGGTCGCCGTCGCCGAGGTGCACGGGCCGGCGGTGGCCCTCGCCGCGCTAAAGGGCATCGACCTACCGGGCTACCACCGGCTGCCCGCCACCCGAGCCGAACTGCTCGCCCGGCTCGGACGCAACGACGAGGCCCGGGTCGCCTACGACCAGGCCGCTGCTCTGGCCACCAACGCGACCGAGCGGGCCTACCTGGAGACCCGTCGCAACGAACTCACCAGTGAATGGAGAGCAGGATGACCGCCACCTACACCGTCGACGTCTTTTCCAGCCTCGACGGCTTCGGCACCACCAGCGGGAACTGGGGCGGCTACTGGGGAAAGCAGGGCCCCGAACTGCTCGCGCACCGCCTGTCCGTCTACAGCGTGGATCAGCGCATGGTCTTCGGGGCCAACACGTACCGGGTGTTCGCGCAGATGCTGGCCGCGAGCACCGAGGAGTCCGAGGTCCGCGACGCCTGGGTGACCCGGATGAGGAACCTCCCGGCGACGGTGGTGTCGAACTCGCTGGAAGGCCCCCTCGACTGGCCGGACGGGGCCGTCGTGCGCGGTGACGCGGTCGACGTCGTCGCCCGGCTCAAGGAGGAGTCCGCCGTGCCCCTGCGATCACACGGCAGCCTGTCGTTGAACCGGGCGCTGATGGCCGCCGGACTGGTCGATCTCGTCCAGGTGACGCTCTTCCCGGTGATCACCGGGCAGACCGGTACCGAGCCGATCTTCCAGGGAGCGGCCGACTTCGACCTGGAGTTGATCGAGAGCCGGACCCTCGACGGTCGCACCCAGGAACTCGTCTACCGGCCCACCCTGCACGTGTGAGTCGGCGCGTCGCCTGGCCATCCGCCGCGTTCGGCGAATGGCCAGGCGGATCGGCCGGTTCCGATCACCACTGGTGGGCGACGTCGAGCACCACCCGGCTGTGGGTGCCGGGACCGGCGAGCACGAGCACCCGGAACGGCAACCGCGCCCGTACGCCGACGGCGAAGGTGCTGTAACCCTCGAAGCTGCCGCCGAAGACCACGTCGCGCAGCGTCTGGTAGCGCAGCAGATTCGCCACGTGCTCGCCGACCGCGTAGGGCACGGTGCCCAGGTGGTGGTCGTCGTACGCCGGGGCCCGCAGGGAGACCCGCAGCAGTGCCCCGCCGGCGGTGTACGGCGACAGTGCCAGCCCTTCGCCCTCGGTCCACGTCTCGCCGTAGCCGATCGCGTAACCGTCGACCGGGCCGTTGAACTCGAAGACGACCCGGTCGTAGCAGTCGTGCCGGCCGGTGCGCACATCGATCAGCGGGGCGTCGCTCAGCGCGCCGGCCGCCTTCTCCGCGCTGCCCCAGGTGATCCCGCAGTTCGCCGCTGTGGTCGTGGTGCCCTCGGCGGCGCTGCTGCCCGCGCTGGCTACCAGCCCGGCGAGGACGACCGCCAACGCGGTCAGTGTGCTCCTGATCCTCATTGTGGTTTCTCCGTTCGGTACCGGGGTCACGTCGCGGCGGCGCTGCCGGTGACCCTCTGCCGCCACCGTCGTCCTGCCCCGGCACAGGAGCTTCGCTGTGACGTAACCGCCGAGTAACGGCAGGTGGTCTGACCGTCGGCCAGGTCGGCGGACGACTGGTGCTCGGCACCCGGTAGGCGCTGATCCGGTATGACGCTTCCGCTATGCCGAACATCGACCGCCGTCACATTAATATCGGCGCACATCGATGAGCCGGCGGCCGACGGTCGCCGGACGACCGCAGGGGAGTACCCGATGTTCCGAGGACAACTGAGACGCGCGGCGATGGCCATGCTGGTGGCGATCTTGGCAGCGGCCGGGATACAGCTCGCCACCGGCACGCCGGCCGCCGCCGTCCGGACCGTCTACTACGACGCGAGCCGGACCGGCGAGTTCCGCACCAACTTCGACCAGGCGGCGCAGATCTGGAACAGCCGGGTCAGCAACGTCCGACTCCTGGCCGGCACCCCGGCCAGCATCACCATCTACGTCGACGACGGCTGGCCCCGCGCGCAGCCGACCGGCCTCGGCTCGGGCCGGATCTGGATGGGCCGCACGGCCGTCAACCAGGGCTACGACCGCACCCGCATCGCCACCCACGAAGTCGGCCACATCCTCGGCCTGCCGGACCGGCGCACCGGCCTCTGCTCCGACCTGATGTCCGGCAGCAGCGCACCGGTCTCCTGCCGCAACGCCAACCCCAGCGCCGCCGAGGCGAGCCGGGTGAACTCGCTGTTCGCCGGCACCCTGGCCGCACCGGCCAGCACGACGTACACCTGGAACGACGCCTCGGACATCAGCCCGCTGGTGGTCGGCGGCCGGCCGGCCACGGAGAACTACCCCTTCATGGTGTACGTCTCCGGCTGCACCGGCACGCTGATCAAGGGCAACTGGGCGGTCACCGCCAAGCACTGCTCGACGCCGTCCTCGGTGCGGGTGGGCAGCGTCAACCGTTCCAGCGGCGGGACCGTGGTGCAGGTGACCCGGGCGGTCAACCACCCGAGCGTCGACGTGAAGCTGCTGCAACTGGCCAGCTCGGTCACGTACGCGCCGGCCCCGATCCCGAGCACCTCCGGCGCGGTCGGCACCGCCACCCGGATCATCGGCTGGGGTCAGACCTGCGCCCCGCGGGGCTGCGGTTCGGCCCCGACCGTTGCCAACGAGCTCGACACGTCCATCGTGGCCGACAGCCGGTGCTCCGGCATCAACGGCCCGTACGAGATCTGCACCAACAACACCAACGGCAACTCCGGCGCCTGCTACGGCGACTCCGGTGGCCCGCAGGTGCGCCGGGTCAACGGAGTGTGGAACCTGATCGGCGCCACGAGCCGGGCTGGCAACAACAACTCCACCTGCGCCACCGGCCCCTCCATCTACGTCGATCTGCCGTCCATCCGGTCCTGGATCAACACCCAGGTCGGCGGCCTACCCGCCTGACCAGCTCGGACGCTGCGGGCGGAGGACGCGCGACAGGCGACCTCCGCCCTCGGTGCGTGTTCTAGACGAGTAAGTCCGAAGTTGGTTCAGTGGTCGTAGGCGATCAGGGATCTCGTCACGGGCTGGCCGGTGGTCCGGTTGTGCCAGATCGCGGC
>NZ_JBITGE010000055.1:0-30173 GCF_044456785.1 Micromonospora sp. NPDC050795
GTCAGAAGGGTGTTGAGGTCTGTCGTCACAAACAGATCTTCAACACCCTTCGTCTATGCCCACACCCCGGGGTCGTTAGGACTTACTCGTCTAGGCCTGGCGCGGGCGCACCCCCGGCTCCACCGTCAGGGTCCCTGCCGCGGCGTCGATCGTGGCGTGCGAGCCCAGCGGAACGGTGAGCTGCCCGTTGCCGTGCCCCAGCCGTAGCCCGCCCAGGACCGGCACGCCGAGGTCGTACAGGCGGTCCTTGAGCACCGCTGCCGCGTCCCACTCGCCCGGTTCGGCGACACTGTTGGTGATCTGGCCGACGACCACGCCGGCGACCCTGTGCAGCACGCCCACCCGGCGCAGCTCGGTCAGCATGCTGTCGATGCTGTACGGAGCCTCGTCCACGTCCTCGAAGAAGAGGATCGCACCGTCGAACTTCGGAGAGTCCTCCGCACCGAGCGAAGTGGAGATCAGTGTCAGGCAACCGCCGAGCAGCGGCCCCGATGCCCGCCCCGGCACCACAACGGAAGCGGCTGTCTCGGCTGGGTCCCGGGAGATGGTGACCGGTGCGGTCGTCATCACCGCCCTGCGGAGCGCCTCGGCCGACTCGGGGCCGGTGCGGGCGTCACTCCAGTTGACCATGGGGCCGTAGAAGGTGACCAGGCCCGTCTCGCGCCAGAGCTTGCCGTGGATGCTGGTGATGTCGCTGAAGCCGACGACCACCCGAGGGTCGCGGCGCAGAACGGACACGTCGATCTGGTCGACGATCCGCTGCGTGCCGTAACCACCGCGTGCGGCGAACACGGCCCGGATGCCCGGGTCGGTGAGCGCGGCGTTCAGGTCGGCCAGCCGCTGCGCGTCGGTGCCGGCCAGATAGCCGTACTTGGTGAAGACGTGCCTGCCCAGCTCGACCTCCAGGCCCCAGCTCCGCAGGATCTCGATGCCGCGAGCCATGTTCGTGGGGTCGGGCGTGCTGCCGGGCGAGACCACCCGGACCCGGTCACCGGGTGCCAGCGCCGGTGCCCGCACGACGCGCTTCGCACCGACCGGCGCGGCCTGCGCTGCCGCGGCCTCCGCCGAGCCGACGAGCACCGCCCCACCGGCCGCCGCCGCTCCCACCCGCAGGATGTGCCGACGGGACAGGGGAACTCGCGCGGGCCCCTCGATCGTGGCTGGGTCTGTTTCAGAAGTGGCCACCGGCGTCCCCTCATCGTGATCAGACGATGTGTGCGAGCTGCCACAGCCTATGACAGACATCGATCGGTGTGGGGGTCCACAAGTGGCGTGACTGGCATGTTTTGTGAGGCCCCGCCCGCCGATGGCGGGGAGTCCGGATCCGTCCGTGACCCCGTTTGTCGCCGGGGAGCCTGGGAATTCGCCCCGTTCGTCAACAGGCACGCCTGACGGCATGCCGACGAGACCGAAGGAGCGGGGCATGGAGTACGAGCAGATGATCGCCACGGTACGACAGCGCGCGGGCCTCGGTGAGAACGAGGCCGTGCGGTCCGTACAGGCCGTCCTGTCGGTGCTCGGTGAACGGCTCGCCGGCCAGGAGGCGGACAACCTGGCGGCACAGCTACCGGACCGGCTGAACGGGTCCGTCACCCGCAACCCGCAGGGCCGCCGGTGGGACGTCGGCGAGTTCCTCAAGAACGTCGGGGATCGCGAGCAGGTCGCGAACGCGGACCAGGTGCGTCAACACGCCCAGGCGGTACTGCGTACCGTCGCCGAGGCGCTGAACGACGACGAGCGACACGACCTGCTCGCCCAGCTGCCCGGCGGCATCATCGACCTCTTCGGGGTGCCCACCCCGCGAGGCTGAGCCCCGCGCTGATCGGGCCACCCGTCCGGTGTGCTCACGGAATCGGCCACTCGTGCACCGGCCGGTTGCTGTGCATCAGGTCGACGTAGTGTCTGACCACCTCGCGCAGCGCCTCCGGCCGGTCCAGGTGGTCGGTCGACTCCAACCGGTGCAGCGTCTCCACCTGCCAGGTCGCGCCGTTGCGGCCAGTCAGGCAGCGCTGCTCGATGACGCCGAGCAACCGGTCGCGCTCGGCCGGGTCGAGGCCCCACCGGTCCAGACCGTGGTGCGCCATCGGCAGCAACCGGCGCAACACCAGCTCGCTGACGGGCAGGTAACCGAGACCGGGCCAGAAGACCTGCGCGTCGATGCCGTGCCGGGCGCAACTGGTGAAGTTCTCCTCGGCGGCGCTGAACGACATCTGCGACCACAGTGGCCGGTCCGACTCGGCGAGGGCGCGCACCAACCCGAAGTAGAAGGCGCCGTTGGCGATGGTGTCCAGCACGGTCGGACCGGCGGGCAGCACCCGATTCTCCACCCGCAGGTGCGGTCGGCCCCGCGACACGTCGTACACCGGGCGGTTCCACCGGTACACGGTGCCGTTGTGCAGGCGCAGCTCGGCCAGCTTGGGCACCTCACCGGCCGCGAGGGCCTGCGCCGGGTCCTCCGGGTCGCAGACCGGCAGTAGCGCCGGGAAGTAGCGCACGTTCTCCTCGAACAGGTCGAACACGCTGGTGATCCAGCGTTCGCCGAACCAGACCCGGGGGCGTACCCCCTGGGCTTTGATCTCCTCCGACCGGGTGTCGGTGGCCTGCTGGAACAGCGGGATGCGAGTCTCGCGCCACAGCTCCCGGCCGAAGAACAGCGGCGAGTTCGCGCCGACCGCGACCTGGATGCCGGCCACCGCCTGGGCGGCGTTCCAGTAGTCGGCGAACTGGGCCGGGCTGACCTGAAGATGGAACTGGGTGCTGGTGCAGGCCGCCTCCGGGGTGATCGTGTCGGCGGTGACCGCCAACCGTTCCACCCCGCTGATGGCGATCGGCAGATCCTCACCGCGGGCCGCGAAGATCTGCTCGTTGAGCAACTTGTAGCGGGGGTTGGCCGACAGCGTCTCGGCGGTCAGGTGCTCGGGGCGCAGCGTCGGCAGGATGCCGATCATGACCATGTGCGCGCCGATCGCCCGGGCCTTCACCTCGGCGGCGTTGAGGCTGGCCCGCACGTACTCCTCGAAGTCGGCGGTGCCGGTGCCGGTCAGCCGGCGCGGCGGCACGTTGATCTCGACGTTGAACTGGCCCAGCTCGGTCTGGAAGCTCTCGTCGGCGATGGCCGCCAGCACGTCGGCGTTGCGCATCGTCGGATTCGACGTCTCGTCGACCAGGTTCAGCTCGATCTCCACGCCGGTCATCGGCCGGTCGAGGTCGAAGCGCGACTCGCGCAGCATCTCGGCGAAGACGTCCAGGCAGCGGCGGACCTTGTCGCGGTATCGGGCTCGATCCTCTCGACTGAAGGTTCGTACGCCGACGTCCTCGCCCATGGTCACCACCCTGTCACCGCTGGTCCCCCCAACCTCGCACGTTGTCGGCGGGCGGGGAAGACCCGAGGCCCCTTTCCTACCCAACTGCCAGCCCTGTTAGCCCAGCCAGCGCGGACCGATAGCATTGCGCCCCGAGAGGTGGTGGCGTGCGGATGCGCGAGAAGGTGACCCGGCTGTTCGTCGCGGCGGCGATCGCCGAGGCCTGCTCCTGGCTGGCCCTGCTGGTCGGCATGCTGGTCAAGTACGGTCCGCCGGACAACGAGCTGGGCGTCAAGATCTTTGGTCCGATCCACGGCGGCCTGTTCGTCGCGTACGTCCTGCTGGTGCTGGCGGTGGCCCGGCTGCACCGGTGGAGCCTGCTGGCCACGGCGGTGGCCCTGGCCAGCGCGGTGCCGCCGTTCGCCACCCTGGTCTTCGAGCGCTGGGCCCGCCGCCGGGGCATGCTCGGCGTCGACCGGCAACCCGCCCGCGAGCCCGCCCCGGTCGGCTGAGCCGCCGGACCGCCCGCGCACCCCGCTGAACCGACCCGCCGACCCCGTCGGGGGGCCGGTCAGGTCAGCGCGGAACAGGCCGCTACGCCGGCCAGCAGCAGTGTGCCCAGGAACGCCTGCAGCAGCAGCGGCGGCCCTAGGTGCGACCAGAGCGTCGCCGTACGGGGGGTCAGCAACTGCCCGGTGGTGAGGTTGACGATCCGCTCGATCCGGGGCGGCAAGTCCGGGTCGCGTTGCGGGCGCAGGGTGAGCTGCACCTGGTCGGCCGGGTGCAGGGCGCTCTGCGGCAGGTGCCCGTGCAGCTCCACCTCGCAGAGCTGGCCGGCGGTGTTACGTAGCCGCACCGGCGTGACCAGGTATTCCGGGCCCTGCTTCAGCTCCTTCCAGCGACGGCGGGTGCCACCACCGCCGAACGAGAAGAGCGAGCGCAGCAGCAGCGCGGGCAGCCGGGCGAAGGCCGCCGCGGCGAGCACCGCCACCAGCACCGGCTGACCGACGCGTACCTCACGGGTGTAGCCGTCGAGCAGGCGGATCAGCCGCCCGGTGACGATTCGTTCCGTCGGGTGCACGATCCGTCGCGTGTCGAGTCCGCTGTCCATTTCCACCACCGAGAGTTCGCATGTGTTCACAGATCGTATCGACGTCCTCGGTTGAACGACGTGAATGAAACCCGGTCACGGGCTCACGGCCGCAAGGTGACATCCCCCGCGACCCGGGTAAGCGGGGGGCCGAGCTGGAAAGGGGTCGAGCATGCAGCTGTCCTTCCTGCGCCCGCTCTACGACCGTCCCGGGCCGTGGTGCTCGGTGTATCTGGACGCCTCCGCGGACACGGAGGACGCCAAACCCGCACTGGATCTGCGCTGGCGTGCCCTGGAACGCAGCCTGGCCGAACAGGGGGCGGACGAGGCGAACATCGCCGCGCTGGACCGGGTGGTCCGAGGTCACGATCCGATGGTCGGGGACTACGGGCTGGCGGTCTTCGCCAGTCACGGCCAGGTGGTGCTCTCCGAGTACCTGTCCGCGCCGCCACTGCGGGACCTGGCCCACGTCGGCCCGTTGCCGCACGTGATGCCGCTGCTCGCGCAACGCGGCGAACAGGTGGCCTGGGTACGTGTGGTCGCCGACCGGCTCGGCGCCGACGCGATGGCGGTCAGTGCCGGCGGGGTGCCCCGACGAGCGCACGTCGCCGGCCGGGACGAGTATCCGCTACGACGGACGAAGCCCGGCGGCTGGTCCCAGTCGCGCTACCAGCGGGCGGCCATGGAGGCGTGGCACCAGAACGCCGGCGACGTCACCGCGGCGACCGTGCAGTTGGCCGACCGGGTCGGCGCGGACGTGGTCGTGGTCGCCGGTGACGTCCGAGCCACCGGGATGATCGCCGCCCAGATGCCGGAACGTTGGCAGGACCTGGTGGTCCGCACCGATGCCGGGTCGCGGGCCGGCGGCGCCGACCAGACGATGCTGGACGACCTCACGGTGCAGACCATCGCGGAGATCGCCGACCAGCGGATCAGCGCCGCGCTGGACAAGTTCGGCGTGCAGGAGGACGTGGGCGGCGGGCTCGACGCGGTCGTCTCGGCCCTGCAACGCAACCAGGTCGACATGATGATCATCGTGGACGACCCGTCGGCCAACGGTGAGTTGTGGATCGGCGCGGAACCCACCGAGATCGCCGTCGACCCGGGGGAGCTGGCCGCCATGTCGGTGGCCGACCCGCAGCGGGTACGCGCCGACGCGGCGCTGGTCCGGGCGCTCGTCGGCGCCGACGCGGCACTGACCGTGCTCGGCGCCGACGAGGCACCCGACCTCACCGACGGCGTCGGCGCGGTACTGCGCTATGTCGACCCCAGCACACCGGGGCGCGGCAATGGTTGACCGAACGGTTGCGGACGTCCTGGTGGAGCGGCTGCTGGCCTGGCGGGTACCCCGCGCCTTCGGGTACCCGGGCGAGGCGATCGCTCCACTGGTCGAGGCGCTGGACCACACCGGCGGCGAGCCGGCGTTCATCCCGGCCCGGCACGAGGAGACCGCCTCGTTCATGGCCACCGGGCACGCCAAGTTCACCGGCGGCATCGGGGTCTGCCTCGCCACTCAGGGTCCCAGCGCCGTCCAGCTGCTCAACGGCCTCTACGACGCCAAGCTGGACAGCAAACCGGTGGTGGCCATCGTCGGGGAGGACATCTCCGGGCCGCTCGGCGGCGCGCACCAGGAGATCGGGCTGAGCCGGCTCTTCGGGGACGTGTGCAACCAGTTCGTCCGGTACGGCCGCAGTCCCGACGAGGTGGGGGCGCTGCTGGACCAGGCGTTCCGGACGGCGGCGGCGACCCGCAGCCCGACGTGCGTGGTGCTGCCCCGACAGTTGCAGGAGGCGCTGGTACCCGACCTCCAGTCGTACAGCGCCGGGGTGATCACGGCGACCCCTGGCGAGCCGCTCGCCCGGGTCCTGCCGCACGAGGCGGACCTGGACGCCGCCGCGCAGCTGCTCGGCGGCGGCCAGCGGACCGCGATCCTGGTGGGCCAGGGTGGTCGGGACGCCGCTGCCGAGATCATCGAGATCGCCGACCGGCTGGGCGCCGGGGTGGCCACCTCGCTGCTCGGCAAGCCGGTGCTCGACGAGCGGTTGCCGTTCCACACCGGGGTGCTCGGCGAGGTCGGCACCCCGGCGGCGGCCGAGCTGATGGGTGGTTGCGACACGCTGCTGATGGTCGGCACCAACGACCCGTGGACCGACTACTTCCCGATGCCCGAGCAGGCGCGTACGGTGCAGATCGACATCGACGGCCGCCGGATCGGCACCCGGTACCCGGCCGACGTTCCGCTGGTCGGCGATGCCGCCGAGACGCTGCGGGCGCTGCTGAGCCGGTTGCGCGGCCGCTCCGAACAGCGGTGGCGCGCCACCGTGGAAAACTCGGTGGACCGCTGGCGGGAGGTCGCGGCCGAGCGGGCCGCCGCCGCCGCGGACCCGGTCAATCCGCAGCTCGTCCTACAGGAGCTGTCCGCCCGGATGCCCGGCACCGGCGCGGTCGCCGTCGACGTCGGCTCGGTCCTCTACTGGTACGCCCGGCACCTCACCCTGCCACCGGGGGTCAACGCGCAGCTGTGCGGAACCCTCGGCTCGATGGGCTGCGCGCTGCCGTACGCGGTGGCGGCCAAGCTCGCCGCGCCCGACCAACCGGTGGTCGCGCTGGTGGGTGACGGGGCGATGCAGCTCAACGGGCTCGCCGAACTGATCACCGTCTCGCACCTCTGGCAGCAGTGGCGCGACCCGAGGCTGGTCGTGCTGGTGCTCAACAACCGGGACCAGAACGGCATGGGCGGTGGGCGACAACCGTCGTCCGACCCCACCCACCGCCGCCCCGACGTGCCGTACGCCGGGTGGGCCCGGCTGCTGGGGCTGCACGGCGTGCGGGTGGACCGTCCGGAGCTGGTCGGCGCGGCCTGGGACGAGGCCCTGGCAGCGGACCGTCCCTGCGTGCTGGAGGCGGTCGTCGACCCGGCGGTGTCGCTGGCACCGCCGGAGCCCGCCTTCGCCGACCTGCGCGGCCTGTACGCCGAGGGTGCTCCGGCCCGGAAGGTCCGTGAGCAGGTGGAGGTCACCGCGAGCGCCGACGATCTCGTTTAACCACCCCGGGCCAGGGCATGAGTAGCGGCCCGACGACGCTGGAGGTCCCATGTCCGAGCCCGCCGACCGCCGCTACGGTCCCGCGACAGTGCCGAGGGCACGCGGCCCGCTCTCCGCAGCGGTCGTGGAGGCTCTGCGGCACCCGCCGCACGACCTGCCGGCCGATCTCGGCGTCGACCTCCACCTGGCGGACCCGATCACCGACGAGGACCTGCAGCTGACGCTGTTCCTCTGCTACGAGTTGCACTACCGGGGCTGGCTCGGGGTGGACGAGTCGTGGGAGTGGCAGCCGACGCTGCTGGCGCTGCGTGCCCGCTGCGAACGGGTCTTCGAGGCGGCGCTGCGTCGGCTGGTCGGCACGCCGTCGGTGCCCGCCGCCGGGGTGGCGGCCGGCCTGGCCGAGGTGGTCGCCGCCGACGACGGTCCGGCGTTGGCCGCGACGCTGCAACGCCACGCCGACCTCACCCAGTTCCGCGAGTTCGTCGCCCACCGCTCCGTGTATCACCTGCGGGAGGCGGACCCGCACAGCTGGGCGCTGCCCCGCCTCGGTGGCCCGGCCAAGGCCGCGCTCCTGGAGATCCAGACCGACGAGTACGGCAACGGGCGGCTGGACCGGATGCACGCCGAGCTGTTCCGGAGCACCCTCGAGCGACTGGGCCTGGACACGGCGTACGGCGCGCACATCGACGTGGCGCCGGCGGTGACGTTGGCGACCAACAACCTGATGTCGCTGTTCGGGCTGCACCGGCGGTTGCGCGGCGCGCTGCTCGGGCACCTGGCCGCGTTCGAGATGACCTCCTCGCTGCCCAACCGTCGCTACGGCAACGGGTTGCGCCGGCTCGGCTTCGACGAGGTGGCCACCCGCTTCTACGACGAGCACGTCGAGGCCGACGCGGTGCACGAGCAGATCGCCGCGCACGACATGTGCGGCGGACTGGTCCGCGTCGAGCCGGCCCTCGCCCGCGACGTGCTGTTCGGCGCGGCGGCCGGACTCGCTGTGGACCGGCTGTTCGCCGGGCACCTGATGGACAGCTGGGCCGCGGGCCGCAGCTCGCTGCGGACACCCGCCCCGCCGCCCCCGCCGCCCCTGCCGCCCACGGTCTCGCTCGTCGCGTCGCCCGAGGTGGCCCCGCCCGCGTTCGTCTGATCCGAGGGGCTTGTCGCCGGGTGGGGGGCGAGCCGCCCCGGGTGGGACCTGCCGCCGAGTGGGGGACGTGCCGCCCCGGGTCCGCCCTTTGCTCTGCACCCGCCCATGCGCCGCACACGGTCCGTAACTGGCGCGTGGGCGGGTGCAGAGCAAAGGGGGGACGTGCCTCTGGTGCGGCCCCTCCGCGCCCTCTCGCTGCGTGACGCGGGGATGTGGCGTCAGCCCTCGCGGGTGGTGCCGGCGCGGAAGTTGATCGCCTTGTGGGTGCCGTCGCAGAACGGCTTGAGCGCCGACTTGCCGCACCGGCACAACGCCACGGTGCCCCGCCGCGCGTCGATGCGCTCGCCGTTCGGGGTGACCAACGCGAAGTCGCCGCGGACCAGCAGCGGTCCGTCCTCGTACGGGGTGATCGTGGCGGCGGCTGGCTCGCTGGTGTCGTCGGTGCGCATGGCCCCGGAAGTGCCCGTCCTGGCCCTGGCGAAACCCGAGCCGCCGAACGCCGGTGATGACCGGGGCACCCCGCTGACCAGCGGAATGTGCCGCCGGGTGGGTGATGCCCCGTTTGAACCCCATCGGGACGGGAAGCCGGGCCGCGTGGTGAGCGAACGAGGCAAGGTGGGGCCGGTGCACAAGGTGCACAAGGGGCCTACGGCTGATGGCGCCGGTCTCGCCGGCGACCGGGTCGTGGCCGCGGGCAGCTCCGCCCGGGTGCTGGTCGCCGCCACCGCACGGGCACTGCGCGGGGTCGACTGCGCCGACCTCGGGCACACCGGGCCGACGTCGCGGTTCCCCGGCGCCCCCGAACCGGTACGCCGTGCCGCGGTCACCCGCGCCGCCGGCCGGGTCGCGCTCACCGTGGCCCAGATCGACGAGGTGGACGCCGCGAGGGTGGCCCGCTGGTTCGTCGACCAGTACCCCCGCCGCCGCTACCCCGGGGTGCTCATCGGTTCTCCGCACGGCGCTGCCGCGCACCTCGCGGTGGCCCTCGGGGTGCCGTGGCTGCCGGCGGGCTTCGAGATGACCGTGCACTGGTCCGACGGCGCGGTGGACCGTCCGGCGGACGCCGCGGAGCATGGCGCGGCACTCTCCACCCGGTTGCTCGTCGCCAACGCCGACCTGCACCTGCGCCAGGTGCACTGCCCGGCCAGCCGTGGCGCGCTGACCGGGGCGACCGTGTCGCTGACCGCCACGTGGAGGGCTCTACCGGCCGCGTACGCGCGGTTCCTGGCCGACCGGCTGGTGCCGGGTGCCCCCGTGCTGCTGGTCCGCGACGCACGGACCTGGCCGGTGCTGGAGCGCGGACCGGGGCACAGCTTCCAGGTCGGCTGCCCGGGAAGTGGGCTGGACCCGGTGGACTTCCACCCGGACAGCCACGCGTTGCGGCAGGTGCTGCGCTCCGTCGGCGGGGACGCGACCCGCTGGGAGCCGCCGGAGGTGTCCGTGCCGTCGGCGTACGCCGAGCACGGCGTCGACTCGGGCTTCGAGCTGGCCGCGCGGGACTGGTCCACCCGGCACCAGCATCCGCTGCACCGGGTGTTGGTGCCCCGGCCGGCGGCACTGAGCGCGGGCGTGGCCGACCTGTACCGGCGGTGGCTGCGGCGCGCCGGCAAGACCGGTGACCGGTTGGTGGTCGAGTGCGGTCGACTGCTCGACCCGTGGCAGGTGGTGCGGGCGGGGCTGGTGCCGTACTGGTGTGAGAACGCCACCCGCCGCAGCGTCGACGAGGCCGAGTGGTGGCTGGCCGGCAGCGAGCCCTTCAGCTCGGTGGACGTGTTGCCCGAGCCGCCCGGGGTGCGCTCACCCGCGCTGGCGGGGCTGCCGCAGTGGCTGGCCGTCGCCGGGTTCGGCCGGCGGCGTCGGGCGCTGGACCGCACCACCGCCCGCGGGTACCCGGTCACCTCGGTGCCCACCCGCCGCGCCACCGAGGTGCTGCGCGCCCAGCCGTACGACCTGCCGGCGCCGCCCCCGCTGGGGGTCGCCGAGGCGCTGGCCGTGCTCCGCGACAGCGGCGGCCACCAGGGGTTGTCGGTCTCCTGAGACGGAGGACGCCGAAACTTCCTCGCGAACCCGGGGTCCCGTGATTGAGTACCTACGGAGCGGAAACATCGCTGGCTGCGACGGCCTGAATGCGCTGCGTAGAGGCGTTGTCGCCCGCTGGCATCCCAGTCACTGACCCACTTTCCGGCCCGGTGCGTGGCTCGACCACGCGCACGACCGGTTTCCCGATCCGGGCGGGGGACCTTCCTGAGGGAGGCGCGGATGTTCGGACAGACGAGCACGACCACGACCACGACCCCACCACCACCAAACGATCGGGGTCTGGAGGATCTCGACGCGGCGGCGATGGCGTACGCGGCCCGGATCGCCGGGCTGCCGCCGGAGCGGCGGGGGGAGGCCCGGGACGACCTGGTGCGCTTCGCGCTGCCGTTCGCCGGCCGGCTGGCCCGCCGGTACCGGGGGCGGGGGGAGCCGCTGGAGGACCTGGAGCAGGTGGCCCGCCTGGGGCTGGTCAACGCCGTCGACCGCTATGACCCGGAACGGGGCTCCTTCACCGCCTACGCCGCCATCACCATCGTGGGCGAGATCAAACGGCACTTCCGGGACCGTACCTGGGGCGTGCACGTGCCCCGCCGGCTGCGGGACCTGATCCTCGAGGTGGGGCAGGCGACCGCCGCGCTCACCAGCGAGCTGTCCCGGGCCCCGTCCGTGGCCGAGCTGTCGGCCCGGTTGGAAACCCCGGAGGAGGAGATCCTCGCCGCCCTGGAGTCGGCGGCCGGCTACAGCCCGGCCTCGCTGAACGCCCCGGTGGGCGGGGAGAGCTCCGCCGAGTTCGGAGACCTGGTCGGCGAGTCCGACAACGCGTTGGAGTCGGTCGACGACCGGGTGACGGTGAGCGGTCTGCTGCACCGACTGCCCTGGCGTGAGCGACGGATCCTCGCGATGCGCTTCTACGGCAACCAGACCCAGGCCGAGATCGCCGCCCGGTTCGGCATCTCGCAGATGCACGTGTCCCGGTTGCTGTCTCGGGCGCTCACCTGGCTGCGTCAGGCGATGCTCGCCGACGCGCCGCCGCCGTGGCAGAACGGCGCCGCCGAACCCGACCCGGGCAAGACCCGGATCTCGGTCAAGCAGAACGGCGACTCGGTGGTGGTCGAGGTCGGCGGCGAGATCGACCGCGACGGCGCGGACCAGCTGCGCCGGGCCATGCTGGAGGCGGTCACCGGCCAGCCCAGCGAGGTGGTCGTCGACCTCGTCGGCGCGGGTGGCTTCGACGCCGGTGGGATCGCCGCGCTGATGGCCGGTCGGGACGCGGCGGAGCGCACCGGGGTGCCGCTGCGGCTGACCCGGGTCCAGCCCGCGGTACGCCGTTCACTCACCGCCGCCGGGCTGGCGCCGGCCCGGGACTGACACCCACGGACAGGCGAAGGGCCGACACCCCGCCGGGTGTCGGCCCTTTCGCGCGTACCCCTGGTCAGCGCTCTTCGGTGTTGCCGTCGCTGTGCGGGTGGCGCCAGCGCTCGTGCGGCTTCGGCGCGTCCTCGGCGTCCTGCGGCGGGTCGGACTGCTCGAAGCTCGGCCGGCGGACGCCCTCGGGCTCCGGCACGTCCACCGGCCGGGCCCCGGAGCGCGGCGCGGGCTGGTAGTCGACCGCGTCGCGCGCGCCGTGCGCGCCCTCGGCGGCCGGCGACTCCGGGGCGTGGTGCTCCAGCCGGAACTCCTCGGCAAACTGCTGCGGCGGCTTGGTGGTGCGCTGCGGCAGGTCGCGTCCCAGATCGGCGACGAGCGGGCCGTACTTCAGGTCGAAGGCGGGGCGCTCGGAACGGATCCGGGGCATCCGGTCGAAGTTGCGCAGCGGCGGCGGGCAACTCGTGGCCCACTCGAGGGAGTTGCCGAAGCCCCACGGGTCGTCCACCGTCACCATCGCCCCGTACCGCCAGGACTTCCAGGCGTTGTAGATGAAGAAGAGGGTGGACAGGCCGAGGATGAACGCGAAGATGCTGGAGATCGTGTTCAGGGTCGTGAAGCCGTCGGTGGGCAGATAGTCGGCGTACCGGCGGGGCATGCCCTCGGCGCCCAGCCAGTGGTGCACCAGGAAGGTGCCGTGGAAGCCGATGAACATCGTCCAGAAGTGCGCCTTGCCGAGCCGCTCGTCGAGCAGTCGTCCGGTCATTTTCGGCCACCAGAAGTAGTAGCCGCCGAACAGGGCGAAGACCACGGTGCCGAACACCACGTAGTGGAAGTGCGCCACCACGAAGTAGCTGTCGTGGGTGTGCCAGTCGACCGGCGGGCTGGCCAGCAGGACGCCGGTGAGGCCGCCGAGCAGGAAGGTGACCAGGAAGCCGATGGCGAAGAGCATCGGCGTCTCGAAGGTGAGCTGGCCCTTCCACATGGTGCCGATCCAGTTGAAGAACTTCACACCGGTGGGCACCGCGATCAGGTAGCTCAGGATGCTGAAGAACGGCAGCAGCACCTGACCGGTGGCGAACATGTGGTGCGCCCAGACCGTCATCGACAGCACGGTGATGGCGATGGTGGCCAGAACGATCCCCGTGTAGCCGAAGAGCGGCTTGCGGGAGAAGACCGGAATGATCTCGGTGATGATGCCGAAGAACGGCAACGCGATGATGTAGACCTCGGGATGGCCGAAGAACCAGAACAGGTGCTGCCAGAGCATCGGGCCGCCGGTGGCGGGGTCGTACACGTGCGCGTTGAGCAACCGGTCAGCCGAGAGCGCGAGCAGCGCGGCGGCCAGCAGCGGGAAGACGAGGATCACCAGCACGCTGGTGAACAGCATGTTCCAGGTGAAGATCGGCATCCGGAACATGGTCATGCCGGGCGCGCGCAGGGTGAGGATCGTGGTGATCAGGTTGACCGCGCCGAGGATGGTGCCGAGCCCGGAGACGACCAGGCCGAGCACCCACATGTTCGCCCCCACGCCGGGGCTGTGGTCCACGTCGCTGAGCGGGCTGTACGCGGTCCAGCCGAAGTCCGCCGAACCCCCCGGGGTGATGAACCCTCCGATCACCATGAGGCCGCCGAAGAGGTACAGCCAGTAGGCGAGCGCGTTGAGACGGGGGAACGACACGTCCGGCGCGCCGATCTGGATCGGCACGATGTAGTTCGCGAACCCGAACGCCGCGGGCGTGGCGAACAGCAGCAGCATCACCGCGCCGTGCGAGGTGAAGAGCTGGTTGTACTGCTCGGAGGAGAGGAACTGCATCCCGGGGCGGGCCAACTCGGCCCGCATCACCATGGCCTGAAGCCCCGCCACCAGGAAGAACCCGAAGGAGGTCAGCAGATACAGCAGGCCGATCTGCTTGTGGTCGGTCGTGGCGAGGAACTTGATCAGGGAGTTGCCGGGGACCGGTGCCCGTACCGCTCCG
Source organism: Micromonospora sp. NPDC050795 (assembly GCF_044456785.1). Lineage (NCBI taxonomy): Bacteria > Bacillati > Actinomycetota > Actinomycetes > Micromonosporales > Micromonosporaceae > Micromonospora > Micromonospora sp. NPDC050795. The sequence continues at coordinate 13,968 of NZ_JBITGE010000055.1, forward strand.
GGAAACCCCCCGAAACGGGCCGGTGCCAGGATCGCCGGGCCCCGATCGCGACCGGGTTCCGTGGTTACCCGCTTGGGCATGGCTGCTCACCCCGTCGTGACGGCAGAAAGGACGGGCGTGCCTACCCGACCCTCGCACCATGTAACCAGGCCAGAGCGGTAATTTCGGTCAGAACGCTGGTACCGGGCGCAAGCGCCTCGAACGCTCAGGTTGCCGGCAGCATCGCCCAGACGGCCTTGCCCTGCCCCGCCGGCACGCTGCCCCACCGCTGGGTCAGCTCCCGGACCAGCATCAACCCACGCCCACCCTCGGCGTGCAGGTCCGTCCCGCCCGCACGGGCCTCGGCGCTGCTGCCGTCCACCACGGCCAGGTGCAGATACGGCCGGCGCAGGGTCACCGTCACCTGCATCGGCGTGCCGGCGTGACGCACCACGTTGCCGACCAGCTCGCTGAGCACCAACGCGGCCGGGCCGGACGCGTCCGGCAGGTTCCACCGCGCGCACGCCTCGGTGACCAGCTCCCGGGCCCGCCGACAGGCCCCGGCCACCGGCTCCAGCCGGGCCCGCATCCGCAACGGGGACGTCGTGCCGGCCAGCCGGGTCGCCTCGGCGCAGTCCGCGGAGACCGGAATCACCCGGCAGGTGGTCGACTCGGCCAGCCATCGGGCGGCGATCGGCGACGGGGAGCAGAGCAGCACCGGCACCGCCGGCCACTCCTCGGCCCGGCGGGCTGTCGCGGCGAACACCGACAGCGCCAACCGGTCCTCCACGCGCACCCCGGCCATGTCGACCACCAGCGCCTCCGGCTGGTCGACCAACGCGTCGCTGAGCGCCTGGTGCACCGAGCGCATCGTGCCCAGGTGCAGGGGGCCGGTGAGCCGGACGACCGCCACCGGCGCGGTGGTACGCACCTCGCAGGTGATCCCGCTCGACATCGGCGCCTCGATTCGCTGCTCGCTGGGTCGGGATCTGCCAACTACCCGAGGCCGCTCCCGATCAAACCGGACCGACGGCGGGGCGAGGCAGGTCACGTCGCCGCAACCCCAGGTCAGCGACGAGGACGGACGGTCAGGACGCCCAGGGCGATCATGCCGACGCCGAGCCCCAGATGCAGCCAGCCGTCGGCGTCGTTGACCGGCAGCACGTTCGCCCCGGTGTCGTGGTCCACCGCCAGCCCGTAGAGCCAGAGCACCAGATAGACCGCGCCGCCGCCGATCAGGAACGCCCGAGCACCGGTGACCGTCCGGGCCAGCAGCAGACCCACCACCCCGTACGCCAGGTGCACCAGGTTGTGCAGCACCGACACCTGGAAGACGCCGAACAGGTACGCGCCCGAGTCGTGGCCGGCGAAGCGCAGCGCGTGCATTCCGGTGGTGATCCCCGGCACGAAGCCGAGCGCGCCGACCAGCAGGAACAGCACGCCCACCGTCGCCGCCGCGCGACGGACCGGCGGTTTGCCGTCGGCCGGGTTGGGTCGGGCCCGGGAGTGCGCCATCGGTCCGACCATTCCCGGCTCCTCGTCGCGCGGCGGGCATGAGCGCTGCCGGCTACCCGCCGGTGCGACCGGCAAACCGGCCGGCACCGCCACCGGTCAGGCCGGCAGCAACCTCGGGGCGCTCGCCGACTGCCGGACCCGCTCGTACAGCTCGACGTAACGCTGCGCCATCACCGCGGGCGTGAAGCGCTGCGCGGCCACCCGCCGGCACTCGTCGGGGTCGAGCAGTTCGGCAGCGAGGACGAGGTCACCCAACTCCTCCTCGTCGGCGGTGAGCAGCCCGGTACGACCGTGCGCGATCAGCTCCGGCAGGCAACCCCGGGCGGTGGCCACCACCGGCGTACCCAGGGCGAGCGACTCGACGACAGCAGTGCCGCCCGGCTCCTCCCACCGCAACGGGAACAGCGACGCGCGGGCGCTGGCGAGCAGGTCGTCGCGCTCCTGGCCGGCCACGGTGCCGACCCAGCGGACCAGGTCACCGTCGACGTGCGGTGCCACCTCGTCGAGGAAGAACCGCACGTCCGGGTTCTGCCGGGCCTCGTCGCCGGCAGCGGCCAGGTCGGCCGGCCGGTGGTACGGGCCGACAGGGCCGGCCAGCACCAGCGGAATACCGACCCGGTGCGCGAGGCGGGCACCCACGTCCTGCCCCTTGCCCGGGTTGATCCGGCCCAGGATGAGCAGGTGCTCGCCCTTGTCCGGTCGGGGCCGTCGGTCGGCGTCGACGGCGAGCGGCGTGGACAGGTGCACGTGCCCCACCGAGTGCTCCCGCAGCGCCAGCGGGGCGCGGGCCAGCTGCGACGCGGAGACGCCGTTGACCCGGACCCGGTCGCCGCCGTCCAGGCTGCCGTAGAGCGCCGGGTGCTTGGCCAGGTCCCAGTGCAGGGTGTGCAGGGTCGGCGGCCCGGACGGCCCCATCGCGGCGAGGGTGGCCAGCCCGACCGCCTCGACGTGATCGTGCACCAGGTCGATGTCGTCGCGGGAGTGCAGCTCACGGACCACCCCGGCCAGGTGCGCCTGGGCGATTCCGCAGACCTGGTTGTACGGCCGCTGCAACGCGGCGAACTGGCCGTCGGCGAAGACCGAGACCTGCTCGTCCACCGGCAGGGTGCTGCTGCCCACCGAGGCGAGCACCACCCGTACGCCCAGTCGCCGCAGTTCCGGCACCAGCGTGGCGATGACGTTCTCGATGCCGCCGTAACCGGGCGGCGGCACCGACAGCCACGGCCCGGCGTTCATCAGCACGGTGAGGCTCCTGGCGCTCACGCGGCGGCCACCCGGCGGCGGGGCACCCGGTGGCGCAGTTCGGCCAACGGCGGGCGTTCCTCGATGGAGACGTCGCTGACCACGATCTCGCGGTCCAGGTTCGGCAGGGTGTCGGAACCACCGCGACGGAACTGCGTCAGCAACGACTCCGGCGCGAACCCGGGGGTCGCCCAGCCGCGCCGTTGCAGCCGGGTCCAGGCGGTCAGCATGATCTGCGCGGACATCCGGCCCAGGGCGGCGGTGTCCTGGTGGCGGTGCTTGCGCTCACCGAGGTCGACCTGCGCGAGCGCGTCCAGGCCGACAAGGTCGAGCAGGTCGATCATCATGGCCGTCTCCACCCCGTAGCCGGAGACGAACGGCACCTGGGCCAGCACGTCCCGGCGGGCCGCATACTCGCCCGCGAGCGGCTGCACGAAGCCGGCCAGCTCGGGCCAGAAGAGATTGAGCAGCGGTCGGGCCATCAACTCGGTCACCCGGCCCCCGCCGTCCTGCTCCACGCTGGCGGTGCCCACCAGAGGGCGGTGGTAGAAGCCCTTCACGAAGTCGACGGACGGGTCGGTCAACAGCGGGCCGAGCAGCCCGCTCACGAAGTGCGGCCGGAACTCCCGCAGGTCGGCGTCGATGAACGCCACCACGTCCCCCTCGGCGGCGGCCAGCCCCGCCCAGAGCGCGTCGCCCTTGCCGGTCAGCCGGGGCAACCCCCGGGTCATCGCGTCCTGGCTGACCACCTCCGCGCCGGCGGCACGGGCCACCTGCGCGGTCCGGTCCGTCGAGCGGGAATCCACCACGATCAGCTCGTCGACCAGTGCGACCCGATCCATCAGGTGCTCCCGGATCGTCGACACGATCGCGCCGACGGTGGCCTCCTCGTTGCGCGCCGGCAGCACCACGCTGACCCGGGTATCACCCTTGGCGCGCATCAGCCGACGGGTCGGCCAGTCCGCCGCCGCCGTCGTCCGGTACGTAGCCCACGCCTCGACCACCGGCGACACAGTCGATGTCATATCCCGCACGGGCACCCCTCCGTTCGTGCGTGGAAAAACCAAAATTGGTTGTTCCCATTCCTCATCACGCGCTAACCGCATCCTCGGCAACAGCTTGATCACAGAGGTGACGACAATTCGTTCCCGGGGGATGAACGTTTGATTGCGCACAGCTCAGGGGACTGCTCCCATCGCAGATGAAAAGTCTTCGAAGGGGTGTGGGGATGCGGAACTGCCGGGTGGGGCTGGTCGGAGCCGGCGGCGTGGCACAGCGTCACGCGCGGGTGCTGGCCGGGTTCGACGACGTCGAGCTGGTCGGGGTCACCGACGTGGCGCCGGAGGCGGCGTCCGCGCTGGCCGACCAGCACGGCGGGCGCGCCTTCGCCGACGTCGCCGCGCTGCTGGCCACCGATCTGGACGCCGTGTACGTCTGTGTGCCACCGTTCGCGCACGGCCCCGTCGAGGAGGCGGTAATCGAGGCCGGGGTGCCGATGTTCGTGGAGAAGCCCGTCGCGGTCGACCTGAGCACCGCCGAGCGGATCGCCGACCTGGTCGCGCGGCGGGGGCTGTGCACCGCCGTCGGCCACCACTGGCGCTACCTGAACGTGCTCGACCAGGCCCGCGACCTGCTCGCCGACCGTCCGGTGCGAATGGTCAGCGGCGCCTGGCTGGACAAGGTGCCCCCGGTGGCGTGGTGGTCTCGGCGGGACCGCTCCGGCGGGCCGGTGGTCGAGCAGGCGGCCCACGTGCTCGACCTGATCCGTGTGCTGGCCGGCGAGGTCACCGAGGTCACCGCGTACGGCAACGGCACCCCACCGCCGGTCGACGGCGCCGACATCGACTCGGTGACCACCGCCGCGCTGCGCTTCGCCGACGGCGCGGTCGGCACGCTCAGCGCCGCCTGCGTCCTCGGCTGGAAGCACCGCGCCGGCCTGGAGATCCTCGCCGACGGGCTGGCCCTCGCGATCACCGAGGAAGGGCTGTCGATCCGCGACGCCGACGGGGAACGACACGTCCCCGCCGACCCGGAAGCCGCCCGGGTGGCGGTGGACCGCGCCTTCGTCGACGCCGTCCGTGGCATCGGCGACGACGTGCGCGTCCCGTACGCCGAGGCCCTCGCCACCCAGCGCCTGGCCCTCGCGGTTGCCGACTCGGCCCGTACCGGCACCACGGTGCGGCTCGCCACCGCGACCGCGCCGGCAGTGCTCACCACCGGGGTGGCAGTCGATGCGTGACAAGGTCGTGGTGGTCACCGGCCCCGGCCGGGTCGACCTGGTCGAGCAGGACGCCGCCCCGCTGCGCCCCGGCACGTTCCGGGTCGAGACGCTGTTCAGCGGTGTCTCCGCCGGCACCGAGCTGAGCTACGTCAAGGGCACGAACCCCTACCTGAACGTCACCTGGAACCCCGACCTGGGCCTGTTCCAGCCGGGCGCGGCCAGCACCCCCTACCCGGTGACCCGACTCGGTTACATGCAGGTCGGCCGGGTGGTGGAGAGCGAGACCCCGGCCGTCGCGGTGGGCACGGTCGGCGCGATGACGTACGGGCACCGCACGGGCTGGCTGGCCGACCCGGTCGCCGAACGGTTCGTGGCGCTGCCCGACGACCTGGACCCTCTGCTCGGCGTCTACGTCGCGCACATGGGCCCGATCTGCGCCAACGGTCTGCTGCACGCCGCCGCCGACCTGCACGGCACCGACGTCCGCGCGCTCGGCGACGGGGTACGCGGCCGGCGGGTCGCCGTGGTCGGCGCTGGTGTCGTGGCGCTGCTGACGGCGTTGTTCGCCCGACGCAGCGGCGCCGCGTCGGTGGTGGTGCTCGACGCCACCCCGCAGCGCCGCCAGGTCGCCGAGGCGCTCGGTCTGGAAACCCTCGACCCCGACGCGGACGACCCGGCGGTGGTCCTCAAGACCCGTTGGGCGCACACCGCCGGCGACCGGGGTGCCGATGTGGTGTTCCAGTGCCGGGGGCAGGCGTGGGCGCTGCACCTCGCCCTGCGGCTGCTGCGGCCCCAGGGCACCGTCATCGACCTCGCCTTCTACCAGGGCGGCGCGGACGCGGTTCGCCTCGGTGAGGAGTTCCACCACAACGGGCTGTCGCTGCGCTGCGCCCAGATCGGCCGGGTGCCTCGCGGGCTCGCGCCCACCTGGGACCGCGAACGGCTGTCCGCCGAGACCGTCGACCTGCTCCGGACGTACGGCGACGCGATCCGTAAGCATCTCGTCTCGGCGGTGGTGCCGTTCGACGAGGCGCCCGCCCTCCTCACCGACCTGGCCGAGCGTCGTCGCCACGAGCAACAGGTGGTGCTCGCCACCTGAGCCGCCGTCGTCGCGTGCCCGGGGCGGCTACCGTTCGCGACATGAGCACCGTGCAGGAACGGCCGGTTCCCGGCGACACCTCGACCGACCGGCCGGCCGACGGCAGCCCCGCGGGCCGGTCGGTCGGTCTGGCCGCGTTGCTGCCGTATCTGCGGGAGCACCGCGGCACCCTGGTCGTGGTGGGCGCGCTGTCGCTGATCGGCTCGGCGGCGTCGCTGGCACAGCCGCTGCTCACCCGGTCGGTGCTCGAGCGGATCGGCGCCGAGCAGGGTGTGTCCCGGCTGGTGGCGGTGCTGGTGGCCCTCGTGGTGTTCGGCGCGGCGATCGGTGGGCTGCGGGACTACCTGCTGCAACGCACCGCCGAAGGAGTGGTGCTGGGCACCCGGCGGCGGCTCGCCGGCCACCTGCTGCGGCTGCCCATCGCCGAGTACGACCGCCGCCGCACGGGCGACCTGCTCTCCCGGGTCGGCTCGGACACCACACTGTTGCGCGCCGTCGTCACCTCCGGGCTGTTCGAGACGGTCACCGGGGCGGTGACGGTGGTCGGCGCCGGCACGGCCATGGTGCTGCTCGACCCGCTGCTGTTCGGCGTCACCCTGCTCGGGGTGGCGCTGGGGCTGATCTTCGCCGCCACCTTCGCCCGCCGGGTCCGAACGCTCGCCCGGGTCGCCCAGGAGCGGATCGGCGAGATGACCTCGGCGGTGGAGCGGGCCATCTCGGCAGCCCGGACCATCCGGGCCAGCCGCGCCGAGACCCGGGAGACGCAGACCGTCACCGGCAGCGCGCGCGAGGCGTACGCGGCGGGGCTGCGGGTGGCCCGGGTGCAGGCGCTGGTCGGCCCGATCGGCTCGGTCACCGTGCAGGGCGCCTTCCTGCTGGTGCTCGGCATCGGCGGGGCGCGGGTCGCGGCCGGGGCGATCTCGGTCGGTGACCTGGTCGCGTTCGTCATGTACCTGTTCCTGCTGGCGCTGCCGTTGGGTCAGGTGCTGCGGGCGTACACCCAGTTGCAGTCCGGCCTGGGCGCCCTCCAGCGGATCGAGGAGATCCTGGCCGTCCCCGCGGAGGGCGCGGACGACCGGCCGGCGCCCGGCAGCGCGACGGCGACCCCGCGCCGCCCGACCCCGATGATCGAGTTCGACCGGGTCAGCTTCGGCTACCCGGGCGGCGAGCCGGTGCTGCACGAGGTCAGCTTCGCGGTCGCCGCCGGCACCCGGACCGCCCTGGTCGGTCCGTCCGGCGCCGGCAAGTCCACACTGCTGGCCCTGGTCGAGCGCTTCTACGAGGTGAGCGCCGGCGGCGTCCGCCTCGACGGCACCGACGTACGGGACCTGCCCCGCGACGCGCTGCGGGCCCGGCTCGGCTACGTCGAGCAGGAGGCTCCCGTGCTGGCCGGCACGCTGCGGGAGAACCTGCTGATCACCACCCCGGACGCCAGCGACGACCGGTTGCGCGACGTCCTGGACGAGGTCAACCTGGGCCACCTGACGCAACGCACCCCGCTCGGCCTCGACGTGCAGGTGGGCGAGGGCGGCGTGCTGCTCTCCGGAGGTGAGCGGCAGCGGCTGGCCATCGCCCGCGCGCTGCTCGCCGGCCCGCCGGTGCTGCTGCTCGACGAGCCGACCAGCAACCTCGACTCCCGCAACGAGGTCGCGCTGCGCCGCGCCATCGACGCCGTGGCCGTCCGCCGGACCCTGTTGATCGTGGCGCACCGGCTCGCCACCGTGGTCGACGCCGACCAGATCGTCGTCCTCGACGGCGGCCGGGTGGTGGCAGTGGGTACCCACGCCGAACTGACCGCCACCGACCCGCTGTACCGGGAACTCGCCAGTCACCAACTGCTGGTCGGGTGACCGACGCCCGGTCGCGGCGAACTTGCCGGGCGACCGGGCCGCGCACGCCGGCCAGAATCGCGTACCGTTGCCGCTCATGGGTGTGTCGCAACGGTTCAAGAGCAAGTTCCGGCGGTTCCTCCAGCGCCCCGGCTCGACCGTGGATCTTGCTCCGCTGGAGAAACTGCTCCCGGCGATCGAGGCGCGCGAGGCTGAGCTCACCGCGCTCGACGACGCCGAGCTGACCGCGGCAGCGGGTGCCGCCGTCGGTTACGAGGAGATCTGCGCCGTCGGCCGTGAGGCCGCCCGCCGCGGCCTCGACCAGCGGCCGTACGACGTGCAGCTGCTCGGCGCCATGTCGCTGCTCTCCGGCAAGGTCGCCGAGATGGCCACCGGTGAGGGCAAGACACTGACCGCGACGATCGCCGCGTACGGGCACGTCCGGCTCGGCAACGGTCCGGTGCACGTGCTCACCATCAACGACTATTTGGCCCGCCGCGACGCCCAGTGGATGGAGCCGGTCTACACCCTGCTCGGTCTCACCGTCGGCTGGGTCAACGAAGCCTCCACCCCGCAGGAGCGGCGCGACGCGTACGCCTGCGACGTCACCTACGTCTCGGTCAGCGAGGCGGGCTTCGACTACCTGCGCGACCAGTTGGTCACCGACGTGGAAGACCGGGTGCAGCCCGCGCTGACCACGGCCATCGTCGACGAAGCCGACTCGATCATGATCGACGAGGCCCGGGTGCCGATGGTCCTGGCCGGCGCGGTGCCGGGCGAGCAGGACCCGGTGCACGCCGCCGCCGCGCTCGTCCGTGGCCTGCGCAAGGGCAAGCACTACACGGTCGCCGAGGACGGGCGCAGCGTGGCGTTCACCTCCGCCGGCCTGGCCGCCATGGAGGCCAAGCTCGGCATCGACCTGTACGACGAGGAGCACGTCGAGCAGCTCTCCGCGGTCAACGTGGCGCTGCACGCGCACGCCCTGCTGCACCGTGACGTGGACTACATCGTCCGGGACGGCTCAGTCGAGCTGGTCGACGAGATGCGCGGCCGGGTGGCCCAGCGCCGCCGCTGGCCGGACGGTCTCCAGGCCGCTGTCGAGGCCAAGGAGGGGCTGGACGCCACCGCCGAGGGCGAGGTGCTCGGCACCATCGCCATGCAGGCGTACATCGCGCTCTACCCGAAGGTGTGCGGGATGACCGCCACCGCGGTGCTCGTCGGCGACCAACTGCGGGAGTTCTTCAACCTCGAGGTCGCGGTGATCCCGCCGAACACCCCGTGCATCCGCGAGGACGAGCCGGACCGCATCTACGCCACCCGGGCGGAGAAGGACGAGGCGCTCGTCGACGAGATCCAGCGCGCGCACGCCAAGGGGCGGCCGGTGCTGATCGGCACCCTGGACGTCAAGGAGTCCGAGGGGCTCGCCGCCGGGCTGAACGCCGCCGGGGTGCCGTGCGTCGTGCTGAACGCCAAGAACGACGACGAAGAGGCCACGATCATCGCCGAGGCCGGCGCGTACGGCGCGGTCACCGTCTCCACCCAGATGGCCGGCCGTGGCGTCGACATCCGCCTCGGCGGCAGCGACCAGACCGACCAGGAGCGGGTCGCCGAGCTGGGCGGGCTCTACGTGATCGGCAGCGGCCGGCACGATAGCCGCCGGGTGGACGACCAGTTGCGTGGCCGGGCCGGCCGGCAGGGCGACCCGGGCGGCTCGGTCTTCTTCGTCAGCCTGGAGGACGACCTCGTCGTCCGGCACGCCGCCGACTCGGTGCCGGCGTCGCCGCGGATGAACGCCGACGGTCTGGTGACCGACGAGCAGGTCGACTACGCGGTGGAGCACGCCCAGCGGGTCGCCGAGGGCGTCAACCACGAGATCCACCGCAACACCTGGCGCTACAGCGTGGTCATCGAGCAGCAGCGCAAGGCCCTTGCCGCGCGCCGGGAGCGGCTGCTGACCAGCGACGTGGCCGCGGTGATGCTGCTGGAGAAGGAGCCCGAGAAGGCCGGCGAGATGGACGAGGACCTGCTCGCCCGTGCCGCCCGGTCGATCGCGCTCTACCACCTGGACCGGCTCTGGGCCGAGCACCTGGCCGAGCTGTCCGAGGTCCGCGAGGGCGTGCACCTGCGCGCGCTGGGCCGGCTCGACCCGCTGGACGAGTTCCACCGGGCCGCGGTGCCGGCGTTCAACGACCTGATCCCGGAGATCGAGGCCCGCACCATCGCCACCTTCACCGAGATCGAATTCGATGAGGACTGGCAGCCCGACGACGGCACCCTGGTCCGTCCCACCGCCACCTGGACGTACCTGGTGCACGACAACCCGTTCGGGTCCGAGCTCGACCGTCTGATCGCGTCGATCGGGCGGCGACTCGGCGGCGGCTCGCGCTGACGGATTGACCGTCGGGGCCCCGACCGCGCCTTCGCGCGCGGCCTGGGCCCCGATTTACGCCGTTTCGACCCGGGTTTCCCAGGGTAGTAGGGCTGGTCGGTCGAGTCGGGAGAGAGCAGACGATGACAGAGGTGACGAAGCGTACAGGGCAGACGCGAGACGGCACGGAGGCTGCGAACCGGTGAACCTCGACACGCGGGAACCGGTGGTGCACACCCTCGGTGTGCTGGAAGCAGCCGCACTGTTGCGGGAGCTGACTGCCGGGCTGATCGCCCTGACCGACTTTGATGAGGCGTTGCTGGCCCTGGTCCGCGTCACGCGGGATGCCGTCGCCGGAGTGCGCTGGTGCGGGTTCACCGCCCTGCGGGCCGGCGAGCCGGCCGGGGTAGCCGCGTCCGACGACGGGCTGGCCGGGCTGGACGATCTGCGACACGGGCCGGACACGCCGGCGATGAGCGCGATCCACCTCCGCGAGATGATCCTCGCCGCCGACCTGACCGCTGAGCCCCGCTGGCCGGCCTGGACGGCGCACGCCCGCGACCTCGGCGTACGCGGGGTGATCTCCGCGCCGGTCGACATCGACGACCAGGTCATCGGGGCGATCAACCTGTACGCCGCCGCGCCGGACCTGCTGACCCCGCAGCACCAGTTGACCGCCATGCTGCTCGCCGAACACGCCGGTCTGTTGCTCGCCGCCGTCCGTGACCGCAACCGACAGCTCACCCTCGCAGGTGTTCGAGACGCCTCACTCCTGCACGACGGGGTGGTGGGCCAGGCCGTCGGCGTCATCATGACGCAGCGCGGGTGCCCTCCGGCCGAGGCCCTCGACGTGCTGCGTACCGCCGCCTCGTCGCTGGACATCCCGCTGCGCGAGGTGGCCGAGCGCCTGGTCCGGACGGTCTCCCGCCAACGCGACAACTGAACCCGGCCGGCACCTCCACCGTGGCGCCGCCCGTGAGTCCTTGAACCCGGGGTGTCGCAGTCGCGCGGACGCCCCGACTTCCGGGAACCCGAGTTGATCAGCGCTGGTCTGACGGCGGCTTCGGTGCCCGTTCTTTCTGCTGCCGGCGAGTCGGGCGGCGTCGTTTCGTCGCGACCGCCCTCGGGTAGCACTCTGGTCAGGTGAGCTGCGCCGACCCGGGGGAGGACCGATGCAGAGCCGGCTGCGGGTGCAGGGGCACCCGATCCAACCAATGCTCGTGACGTTCCCGCTCGGGCTCTTCGTCAGCGCCACCGTCTTCGACCTCACCGACGTCGTCGGCGGGCCCGCGTTCCTCGGCGAGGTCGGCTACTGGACGGGCGTCGCCGCGCTCGTCGCCGCCGCCCTGACCGCCGTGGCCGGCATGGTCGACCTGTGGGACGTGCCGGGCGACCGTACCCGCCGCACCGCTGTCGCCTTCAACCTCGTGAACGCGGTGATGGCAGCCATGTTCCTGCTCACCTGCCTGGTCCGGTCACACTCCCCGCAGCGCGGCGCGTCGGTCACGATCCTGGCCACCGAGCTGGTCGCGTTGGCCGTCGGCGCGGTCGGCGTGCACCTGGGCGCACGGCTGATGCGTCAGTTCGACAGCGGACGTACCGAGACCGGCGGCCTGGACGCGCTCGCCGGCATCCGTGCGGCTGGTCGGCCCACGATCCGCTGACACCGTCGCTCCCGAAGATCTCGCGCCTGCCACCTGAGCCCCGCATAGCACCGCTCACACCGGCTGCGCCAGCTCGCGGGCTCTTCCCGGGCGGACCTGGCCGAGCCGCACGGCATGGGCCCGAGGGCGCTGGGATCCTCCAGACCGCTCTCGAAAAGCAGGGGCTCGCGGGACCCTCGGCCGGGTAGCGGCAATTGGGTTGCCGGCCGGGTGACCGGCCGCGAGGCTGACCGCCATGACCGCTGAGCGTGACGCCGAGGACTTGATCGCGGAGGCAGCCGCCGCGCCCGTCGATGGTTGGGGCTTCGACTGGCTGGCCGGCCGCGCCACCGAGGAGCGTCCACCCTGGGGGTACGCCCGACTGGTCGCCGACCGGATGGCGCGGGCCGACGCCGCGCTGGACGTGGACACCGGCGGCGGGGAGGTGCTCGCCGAAGTGCCGCGTCCCCCGACATTGTTGACGGCGACCGAGGCGTGGCCGCCGAACGTGGAGGTCGCCCGCCGGACCCTGCGTCGGGTCGGCGCGTCGGTGGTCGCGGTCGCCCCGGACGGGCCGCTGCCGTTTCGCGACGCCTCGTTCGACCTGGTGGTCAGCCGGCATCCGGTGCGTACCGACTGGGTTCAGACGGCCCGGGTGCTGCGGCCCGGCGGGACGTTCCTGTCCCAGCAGATCGGGGCCGGCACCATGCGGGAGTTGAGTGAGGCGATCCTCGGACCGTTGCCACCACCGACCCAGCGGCACCCCGAACACGCGGTCGCCGTCGCCGAGGCCGCTGGGCTGCGGGTGGTCGACCTGCGTCGGGCCACGCTGCGGGCGACGTTCGCCGACATCGGCGCGGTGGTCTGGTTCCTGCGCAAGGTGATCTGGACCGTGCCCGGGTTCACTGTCGACCGCTACCGCGCACCTCTGCGCGATCTCCACCACCGCATCGCCGAAGAGGGCCCTTTCGTCGCCCACGCCCAACGCTTCCTCATCGAGGCCACCCACCCCTGAACCCCCCACCCCACCCCTGTCCCGCCCCCGCTGGACCCCCGCACGAGCCGGACCCCCACACGCGTCGATCTTGCACTTTCTGTCCCGGCAAAAGCCGTCTAGAAGGGCAATCCGACCGCCGAAACTGCAAGATCGGGGGCTGTCTCGCTAAGGGTGTTTTCGGCGATTTTGGTTAGTAGGTTTCAGCGGCTGGGAAGCGGTCGCTGAAGGTGATGGCGAAGGCGTTCAGGGTGGGTTTCCAGCGCGTCGTCCATCGGGTTCGTCCTGCTCCGGTGGGGTCCAGGGAGCGGGTCACCAGGTACAGACACTTCAACGCGGCCAGCTCGTTGGGGAAGTGGCCGCGGGCCTTCACGGCCCGCCGGTAGCGGGCGTTCAACGACTCGATCGCGTTGGTCGAGCAGATCACCTTGCGGATCTCCACGTCGTAGTCGAGGAACGGGATGAACTCAGCCCAAGCGTTGTCCCACAACCGGATCACCGCCGGATATCGGTCGCCCCATTTCTCGGCCAGGTCGTCGAACGCGGCTCGGGCCGTCTGGGCGTTGACGGCGGTGTAGATCGGTTTGATGTCGTGCTTCAGCGCGTCCCAGTACTTACGGGAGGTGAGCCGGAACGTGTTGCGGATCAGATGGATGATGCACGTCTGCACGATCGTGCGGGGCCACACGTTCGTCACTACCTCGGGAAGGCCCCACCTCCACCAGATGCGGCTGGAGTATTAGATCCACAGACCCTACAAGTCTGTTGACGTTTCCACACTGTGGATCTAATGCCCTATATCACAATCGGTGGTGACGGAGCGTGGCGGGGTGTCGTTCCCCACCCTCTCGTACTTCAGCGGTGGGGTGGCGCTGATGTGCCTGGTGTCGTGGTGTGCGGTGGGGATGTGCGCGAAGGGGAGGCTGAGCGGGGACGGGTGGGGGTGGGGAAATAGCCGCGGTCCTCGCGGTTGGCGGCTCTCGGCTGTGCTGAGGCAGTAGCGGTCGACAGCCTCGCCGCGGCGGTGATGCCCGCCGATGTCTTGGTTGGAGTTCCGGCTGGTGGCATGGTTGGGGTGGGGAGGCGCCAGGGGGCGCCGGGGCCGGGGCCGGTCAGGGCGTTGGGACCGGTCAGGGCGGTGGTGGCGGTGTTCCCTGCGGGGACGGGCCCGGCAGGGACGGCTGCTGCGGATTGCAGCCGCCATTTGTTGTCGGGGAGCGCGGTTGGGTTGTGGTGCAGGCCGTGCGCGGCCAACGCGGTGACCAACGCCGGATCCGGCGTTGCCGCCCGCCCCCCGGTGGCCGAGCTGTTCCGCAGTGCGTGCACCAGTTGGCCGATGGGAACAGGGACGGTATGACCGGGCAGCGTCACTGTGATGTTCTGCGTGATGGGGGTGCCTACCGGTAGGCGGTTCAACGCCTGGGCATAGTCCTGATCGGGCCAGGTGATTCTGGCGCCGCTGGGTTGCAGCCGCCATTTGTTGTCGGGGAGCGCGGTCGGGTTGCGGTGCAGGCCGTGCGCGGCCAACGCGGCGACCAATACCGGATCCGGCGCCGCCGCCCGCCCCCCGGTGGCCGAGGCGTTCCGCAGTCTTCTCACCAGTTGGCCGATGGGAACAGGGACGGTATGACCGGGCAGCGTCACTGTGGTGTTGTGCGTGATGGAGGTGCCTGCCGGCAGGCGGTTCAACGCCTGGGCATAGTCCTGATCGGGCCAGGTGATTCTGGCGCCGCTGGGTAGCAGCCGCCATTTGCCGTCGGGGAGCGTGGTCGGGTTGTGGTGCAGGCCGTGCGCGGCCAACGCGGCGACCAATACCGGATCCGGCGCCGCCGCCCGCCCCCCGGTGGCCGCGATGCTCCGCAGTCTGCTCACCAGTGGGCCGATGGGAACAGGGACGGTATGACCGGGCAGCGTCACTGTGGTGTTGCCCGTGATGCGGGTGCCTGCCGGTAGGCGGTTCAACGCCTGCGCATAGTCCTGATCGGTCCAGGTGATTTTGGCGCCGGTGGGTAGCAGCCGCCATTTGCCGTCGGGGAGCGTGGTCGGGTTGTGGTGCAGGCCGTGCGCGGCCAACGCGGTGACCAACGCCGGATCCGGCGCCGCCACCCGCCCCCCGTTGGCCGCGATGCTCCGCAGTGTGTTCACCAGTTGGCCGATGGGAACAGGGACGGGATGACCGGGCAGCATCACTGTGGTGTTCTGCGTGATGTGGGTGCCCACCGGCAGACTGTTCAACGCCTGGGCATAGTCCTGATCGGTCCAGGTGATTTTGGCGCCGCTGGGTAGCAGCCGCCATTTGCCGTCGGGGAGCGCGGTCGGGTTGCGGTGCAGGCCGTGCGCGGCCAACGCGGCGACCAATACCGGATCCGGCGCCGCCACCCGCCCCCCGCTGGCCGAGGCGTCCCGCAGTGTGTTCACCAGTTTGCCGACGGGAACAGGGACGATATGACCGGGCAGCATCACTGTGGTGTTGCCCGTGATGCGGGTGCCTACCGGCAGACGGTTCAACGCCTGCGCATAGACCTGATCGGAATACTTAGGTGCCATCCGGATCTCCTCATCTATTCGATACTGGCCTCTCAACGAGCGATGACAGTCACGCGTTCAACAGTTTCCCGGCTTGCCCCTGATCTTGCAGGGCGGTTGCAAGTTCCGGGGTTGTGTGGCTGGACGAGTTGTGACCGGTTGTGGGCCTGCCCCGTTTTGACGGACATCCGAGATCAGGGGACCTGGGGTCTCCGGGAGGATGTCCAGCATCATGGAGAGTATGGGGAAGAAGCGGCCTCGGCCTCGGCGTTCGTTGAGGCCGGAGTTCAAGGCTGAGATCGTCGAGTTGTGCCAGCGAGGTGACCGCACGCTGCGGCAGGTCAGCCAGGACTTCGACCTGACCGAGACGGCGGTGCGTGAGTGGGTCAAGCAGGCCGGACTCGACACCGGCGTCCGCGCCGATGGGCTGACCACCGACGAGCGGGCCGAACTCGCACAGCTGCGCAAAGAGAACCGCTGGCTGCGCGAAGACGTCGATGTGCTCAAACGGGCGACGGCTTTCTTCGCGAAGGAGACCGGTGAACGTGCACCCGTTCATCGCCGCGGAGCAGGCCGGCAAGCACAACGTCAAACGTGTCTGCGAACTGCTCGAGGTCTCCCGATCGGCCTACTACCAGCAGAAAACCGGCACCCAGTCGCAGCGCGAGCGGGTCGATGCCCGGCTCACCGACAAGATCACCGCGCTGCACCAACGGTCCAAGGGCATCTACGGGGCGCCGCGGATCCACGCTGACCTCACCGAGCAAGGGCTACGGCACGGCCGCAAACG
>NZ_JBITGE010000056.1:0-18208 GCF_044456785.1 Micromonospora sp. NPDC050795
CCCGCTACGACAAGTTGGCCGTCCGGTTCCAGGCCGTCCTGACCATCACCATCATCTGCGAATGGCTCTGACCGGGCTTATGAAACACGCCTTAGTGAGCAACCGGCTGGGCGGATGGCGTAGGGGGCCGATTCGTTTTCAAGAGGCCATTGCGCGACCCCTTATCCGAGGAACTGGTTGGTGGCTTCGATGAGCAGGCTGCGGGTGCCAGGTTCGGAGCCGCTGTGGCCCGCGTCCTCCACAATGTGGAACGTCGCCTCAGGCCAGACCCGATGCAGGTCCCAGGCTTGGTTCGGTGGCGTCTTGATGTCGTATCGGCCGTTCACGATCACCGTCGGGATGTGTCGAATGCGGTCGACGCCCGCCAGGAGACCTTCCGGCGGGAGGAAGCCGCCGTTACTGATGTAGTGGTGCGTGATGCGGGCGAACGCCAGCAGGCTGGCGTCGTCGATGCCGGGCGGTGCCATCGGCAGCAGCGTGTTGGCCGAGAGCTCCCAGCTCATCCAGGCGCGGGCCGCCGGGCCGTGGACCGCGGGGTCGGGATGGGAGATGCGGCGGCCATAGGCGCCGACGAGGTCGTCCTGTTCCGTCACGGGGATCGCAGCGCAGAAGGCCGCCCACTCGGCGGGAAGCAGGTGCGCCGCGCCCGCCGGGGTGAACGCCCATGCCTCGTCCGACCTGCGAACCAGCCACACGCCACGGAGCACGAGTTCGGTGACCCGCTCGGGATGGGCCTGCGCGTAGGCCAGGGCGAGGGTGCTGCCCCAACTGCCTCCGAAGACGAGCCAACGCTGGATCTCCAAGTGCTCGCGTAGCTGCTCGATGTCCGCCACCAGGTGCGGGGTGGTGTTGTGTTCCAGTGACGTCTTCGGGTCGCCCGCGAAGGGCCGGCTGCGACCGCAGTTCCGCTGGTCGAACAGCACGACGCGGTAGCCGGACGGGTCGAAGTACTGCCGATTGCCGGGGAGCAGACCACCGCCGGGGCCGCCGTGCAGGAACACGGCGGGTTTGCCGCCGGGGTTTCCACACACTTCCCAGTACAGCTCGTTTCCGTGGCCGACGCTGAGCATCCCGGAGTCGTACGGCTCGATGGGCGGGTACCAGTCCATGACAGCAGGGTCCCCTCCCGACGACGTTGTCGGAAGGGGACCCTGCTGGTCTGCGGTGTGACTTACGGCTTGACGTACGCGTTCACGAACGACGGGTAGCCGAAGACGCTGGAGATGAAGATCCCGCCCGCCTTGGACCCGTGCACGTTGTAGGCCACGTCGACGAAGAGCGGCACCACCGGCGCGTGCTCCTTCATGATCCGCTCGTCGAGCTTGGCCCACTCCGGGCCCTGCTCGGCCGCGGGCAGCGCCGAGATGCGGTCCATCTCGGTGTTGATCGCCGGGTCGTTGAAGTAGGCCTGGTTGCTGTTGCCCTCGGCCTTGATGGTGCGGCCGTCGTAGAGCACCGGCAGGATCGAGGCCCCGCTCGGCCAGTCCGCCGCCCAGTTACCGATGTACAGGTCCCACGGGTTGTCCTTCTTCTTGATCTCGTCGAGCTTCGCGTCGTCGGAGATGTTCCGCAGCGTGATCTTGAAGCCGGCCCGCTCCAGGTTGGCCTTGAGCTGCGCGCCCTGCTGCTGCTCGGTGGAGTTGTCGGCCACGCCGAGAACCAGCTCCGGCGTCTTCCCGCCGAGCAGCTCCTTGGCCTTGTCGAGGTTGCCGTTGGCGCCCGCCGGGTACGCGTCGTACGCCTTGAAGCCGATGGTGGCCGGCGGCATCAACGTGGTCAGCGGCGCGGCGACGGTCTGCCCGCCCATGGCCTTGATGAAGCCCTCGCGGTCGATGGCGTAGTTGAGCGCCTGACGGACCTTGAGGTCGGTGACCCGCTGGTTGTTGATCACGAGCTGGTTGGCGCTCGGGGTCGGGGAGAGGATGCTGCGCGACTTGAGCGTGGCGTCCCCGGCGACCTTGGCGACCAGCGAGGCGGGCACCGTGTTGAAGGCGAGCGCGCTCTGGTCGGCGCCGTTGTCGGCGATCACCCGGTTGTTGGCGGCGTCCGCGGTCGGGCCGAAGCTCCAGACGAACTGGTCCGGGTACTGGTGCCGGACCGGGTCGGTCTTCGGGTCCCAGTTGGGGTTGCGGTCCAGGGTGATCTGCACACCGACCTGGTTCTTGGCGACCTTGTACGGGCCGGACGAAAACGGTTGCTTGTCCAGGTCGACGCCGGTGTCCTTGTCGGCCGGCAACGGTGCGGTGGTCGGCAGCGAGACCGCGAACGGCAGGTCACAGCGGGGCTTGGCGAACTCGAAGCGCAGCGTCTTCGCGTCCGGGGTGGTCAGGCCGGGCGGCAGCGACGTCTTGTTCTTCTTGAAGTCCCACTTGGTGTCGAACTGCGCGGTGTCGGCCAGCCACTCCTGGATGTAGGTCGGGCCGCCGGACAGGTCCGGGTCGAAGGACCGGGCGATGCCGTACGCGATCTCCTTGGAGGTGATCGGCCGGCCGTCCTCGAACTTCACCCCGTCCTTGACGGTGAACTCCCAGACCTTGCAGTCGTTGTTGACGTTCTTGCCCGGCGTCTCGGCCAGGTCGCCCACCAGGACCAGGCCGCCCTTGCCGTCGTCCTTCCAGGTGGTCAGGTAGCGGGCGAAGAGCGGGTTGGTCATCAGCCCGGCGAACGAGTACGTCCGCTGCGGGTCGAGGTGGGAGATCGGCGACTCCCGGATGATGGTGAAGGTGCCGCCCTTTGCGGCGCCGCTCACCTCGGCCGCCGGCCCCTGCGAGTCCTTGGGGTCGGTCGCGATGACCCCGGTCTGCTGCCTGTTGTTGTCCACTGTGGTGCCCTCGCCCGTGTTCTTCGAGCACGCACCCAGTGCCACCACCAGAGCGATCGCGCCGCCTGCGGCAACCGCCACGCGTGGTCTCATGAAGTACCCCCTTCACCCATGTGCCGTGCGAATTCGTCGGGGCGAGAACCGCCGACGTCCCGAGGATCGTAAGGAAGAAAACCTACGAGTTGTGTAACAGTTGTCGATAACTTCCGCCACCGGCCGCGCGCTGGTCACCGATGGCTCAGCGCAGCCGCACCCGTGGGTCGATTGCCGCGTACAGCAGGTCCACGAGCACGTTCGCCAACACCACGAAGACGGCGGCGATCAACACGGTCGCCATGATCGTGGGCAGGTCGCCCGCACGCACCGCGTCCACCGCCGTACGCCCCAGCCCCTGGATGCCGAACGTCGTCTCGGTGATCACCGTCCCGCCCAGCGCCCCGCCCACGTCGAGTCCGGCGATGGTCACCACCGGAGTGATCGCCGCGCGCAGCGCGTGTCGCCCGTACACAGTTGGTTTGGCCAGGCCCTTGGCCCGCGCGGTCCGGACGAAGTCCTCCGACAGCGTCTCCAACATCTGCGCCCGCGACAGCCGGGCGTAGATGGCCGAGAAGAGGAAGGCCAACGCCACCCAGGCCAGCACCAGCCCACTGGCCCACTTCGCCGGGTTGTCGAATATCGAGGTGTAGCTGGGCACCGGCAACAGCCGCAGGTTGTAGACGAACACCAGCAGCAGCACCGCGCCCACGAAGTACAGCTGCAACGAGGCGCCGGTCAGCGAGAAGCCGATGGCCAGCCGGTCCAGCCAGGTGCCCCGACGCAGCGCGGACGCCATGCCGAGCCCCACGCCGAGCAGCAACCAGAGGATGGCCGCCGGGATCACGATGCTCAGTGTCACCGGCAGCACCCGGGCGATGGTGTCCGAGACGGCCTCGTTGGTGACGTACGACCAGCCCAGGCAGGGTGCGTCGCACCGGCCGCCCTGGGCGCTGCCCAGATCCCGACCGGTCACTATGCCCTTCATGTAACCGGCGTACTGGCTGATCAGCGGGTCGTTCAGGCCCAGGTCGTCGCGGACCCGCTCCAGCCGCTCCGGGTTGCAGTTCTTCGAGCAGATGCTGCTGACCGGGTCACGCGGCAGGGCGAAGAACATCAGGAAGGTCAACACACTCACCGCGAAGAGGGTCAGCGTGGCGGAGAAGAGTCGCTTGAGCAGAAATCGCGCCATGATTTTGACCCCTACCGGGACGACTTCGGGTCGAGCGCGTCCCGCAACGCGTCGCCGAAGAGGTTGAAGGCGAACACCAGCGCGAAGATCGTGATGCCCGGGAAGAACACGTACGCCGGGTCGGTCTGGAGGAAGTCCAGACTGCGGTAGATCATTCGGCCGAAGCTCGGCGTCTCGTCGCTGAGGCCGACGCCGATGAACGACAGCGCCGCCTCGCTGGTGATGAACTGCGGCACCGCCAGGGAGAACGACACCAGGATCGGTGCCCAGATGTTCGGCAGCAACTGCCGGAAGAGCATGTGCCCCAACCCGGCCCCGCTGGCCCGGGCCGCCTCCACGAACTCCCGCTCGCGCAGCGCGATCACCTGCCCGCGAACCAGCCGGGCCGTGCTGGTCCAGCCGAAGATGGCGAAGACGGCGATCAGCACACCCACCCCGAAGGCGGACGACACCTGCCCCCGCTCACCGTAGAAGCGCAGCGTGATGGTGGGCGTGAGCGCCAGCGCGATGATCAGGAAGGGCATGGCCAGGGTCAGGTCGGTGATCCAGTTGATCACCGCGTCGAGCCAGCCGCCGAGGTAGCCGGCGAGCGCCCCCAGCACGATCCCGATCGTCGCGGTGATCAGGGCCGCCGCGAACGCGATGAACAGCGAGGTCCGCAGCCCGTAGATCAGCCGGATGAAGATGTCCCGACCCAGCCCCGGCTCCAGACCGAACCAGTGCTCGCCACTGACCCCGCCGGCGTACCCCAGCGGCATGCCGAAGCCGTCCAGCATGTTCTGGAACTGCTCCCGCGGGCCGACCCCGTAGACCATCTCGATCAGCGGGGCGGCCAACCCCAACAACAGGAACAAGACCAGGAGTACGCCGCTGATCATCGCCGTCCGGTCGCGGCGCAGCCGCAGCCAGGCGAGCTGACCGGGCGAACGGCCCACGACGCCAGTGGTCGCGGCTCCGCCCTCGTCGCCACCGGACTCGATCTCGGCCAGCGCCACACCCTCCACCGGGGACAGGCTCACGACGACACCTCCTCGACGTTCGCGTCCGCCCGTGCGGGGCTCGTGCTGGCCGCTTCCCCTTCGGGGCTCGTGCTGGCTGAATCCCCTTCGGGGCTTGTGCTGGCCGCTTCCCCTTCGGGGCCCGTGCTGGCTGAATCCCCTTCGGGGCTTGTGCTGGCCGCTTCCCCTTCGGGGAAGTGACACGCGGTGGCCTGGTTGCCGCCGTCACGCGGGATCAGCGCGGGCTCCTCGGTGGCGCAGATGTCCTGCGCCTTCCAGCACCGGGTGCGGAACCGACAACCCGACGGAGGGTCCAGCGGGGTGGGTACGTCACCGGTCAGCCGGATCCGCCCCGCCGGGCCGAGCTGGGTGACGTCCGGGATCGCCGAGAGTAACGCCCGGGTGTACGGGTGCTGCGGCCGCTCGTAGATGTCCGCCCGGTCGCCGATCTCCACGATCCGACCCAGGTACATGACCGCGACCCGCTGGCAGAAGTGCCGGACCACGGCCAGGTCGTGCGCGATGAACACGAAGGCCAGGCCAAGCTCGCGTTGCAGGTCGCGCAGCAGGTTGACGACCTGCGCCTGGATCGATACGTCCAGCGCGCTCACCGGCTCGTCCGCGACGATCAGCTTCGGCCGCAGGGCCAGCGCGCGGGCGATGCCGATGCGCTGGCGTTGACCACCGGAGAACTCGTGCGGGTACCGGTTGTAGTGCTCCGGGTTCAGCCCGACCAGCTCCAGCAACTCCTGCACACGGGCCTTGATGCCACCCGGCGGCTTGATTCCGTTGACCTGTAGCGGCATCGCCACGATCCGGCCCACCGTGTGCCGAGGGTTCAGCGAGGCGTACGGGTCCTGGAAGATGATCTGGAGTTCCTGGCGCAGCGGGCGCAACTCCCGGCGGCCGGCGTGCGTGATGTCGCGCCCGTCGAACTCGATGCTGCCGCTCGTCGGTTCCAGCAACCGCACCAGCATCCGACCGGTGGTGGTCTTGCCGCAGCCCGACTCCCCCACCAGGCCGAGCGTCTCGCCCGGGCGCACGTCGAAGTCGAGCCCGTCGACCGCCCGCACCAGACCGGTGGAGCGCAGCCCCTGGCGTACCGGGAAGTGCTTGCTCAGGCCGCGTACCCGCAGCAGTGGTTCATCGGTCATCGGGCCACCCCCACGGATGCGATGTCCTCGGCGTAGAACGCGGCGCGCTCCTCCGCGCTCAGGTGACAGGCGACCAGGTGGCCATCGGCCCCGGCGGGGCGCAGCTCGGGCACCTCGGTGCGGGAGCGGCTGCCGGCGCGGTCCGCGTACCGGCAGCGTGGGTGGAACGCGCAGCCCGACGGCAGGTTGATCAGGCTGGGCGGGTTGCCGGGGATGGGCACCAGGTCCGCGTCCGCGTCGCCGTGCAGCGACGGCACGCTGGAGAGCAACCCCCAGGTGTACGGATGCTGCGGCGCACGGAGCACCTGCTCCACGCTGCCCCGCTCGACGGCCCGTCCGCCGTACATGACCAGCACGTCGTCGGCGACCTGGCCGACCACGCCGAGGTCGTGGGTGATCAGGATGATCGCGGAGTGGAACTCGGCCTGGAGGTCGGCGAGCAGGTCCAGGATCTGCGCCTGCACTGTGACGTCCAACGCGGTGGTCGGCTCGTCGGCGATCAGCAGCGCCGGGTCGTTGACCAGGGACATCGCGATCATCGCCCGCTGGCGCATGCCGCCGGAGAACTCGTGCGGGTACTGGTCGAAGCGACGCGCCGGCTGCGGGATGCCGACCCGGTCCAGCATGTCGACGGCACGCTGGCGGGCCTCACGCCGGTTGGCCTTCGGGTGGTGCACCCGGTACGCCTCGGCGATCTGCCGGCCCACGGTGTAGTACGGGTGCAGCGCCGACAGTGGATCCTGGAAGATCATCGCCATGTCCCGGCCGCGCAGCCGGCGTACCTCCTCGTCGGCGAGGCCGACCACCTGCCGGCCACCCACGGAGATCTCCCCGGTGATGGTGGTCCGTTTCGGGTCGTGCAGGCCGAGGATCGCCAGCGAGGTGACGCTCTTGCCAGAGCCGGACTCACCCACGATGCCGAGGGTGCGGCCCCGCTCGACGGCGAACGACACCCCGTCGACCGCGCGCACCACGCCGTCCTCGGTGTCGAACCGGACCCGAAGATCACGCACCCGCAGGTAGGCGTCCTGGTCGGAGCGCTGTGCCGGCACGGCGGGACGGTCGTCCGGGTCCCCGGACGGCGAGGGTTCCGAGCTGTCCACGGCCACCTCCCTCAGTGACGAAGAGAACTTACAGCAAAGTCCCGAGGGTGAAAATAAGCTACAAAGTCGGCACGTGTCAGCGGGCCCGAGCGTAACGAGTCGGCATCGGCCCCGCACCCCCGTCACCTCGCCATCCACGCCCGTTCATGGCCGTACTCGCACGTCAGGTGCGACCATGGCGACAGCAGACAGCAGAGGATGCCCGTGGCACGAGGTGGAGGTGACCCATGACCGCGGCTGTGTTCGATCACGAAGGTCCGTGGACCGAAGAGGAGTTCCTCGCCCTCGGCGAGACGCAGGATCGCGTCGAACTCTTCGACTGGAGCCTCCACGTGACCCCAGGACCCACCCCTCGGCATCAACGAATCTCCCGCAAGCTCGGCAACATTCTGGAAGCAGCCGCGGAGGCGGCCAACCTTGAGCTACTGGAGGCGGTGAACGTTCGGCTCCGGCCAGGCCGAATACCGATCCCCGATCTCGTGGTCACCAACGCAATCGATCTCGACGAGCCCAACATAGAGTCGGCTGATGTGCGACTGGTCTGCGAAATCATCTCGCCGAGCAACGCGTCCACCGACAAAGTCCTCAAGATGCATTACTACGCCGCAGCCGGCATCGAGTGGTACCTGCTGGTGGAGCAGGGGACGGGGGCAATGCGCCTTTACCAGCGGCAGGGCGCCCACTACGTGGAGAAGGCAACGACAAAGCGCGGCGAGGTTCTGGAAATGACCGAGCCGGTGCGGGCCACCATCCGGCCGGAGGATCTCGTCCCCTGACGGGCGTCGGTCCGCTGGCCTAGGGTCGGTCCATGACCGAGTTCGACGCGGCCGCCGCCGCCGTCCAGGCCGCCCTCGACGCGGGCGCCCGGTACGCCGACGCCCGGGTGATGCACCGCCGCTACGAGTCGATGACCGCGCGCAACGGTGACGTGGAGGAACTGACCCAGGACGAGAGCATCGGGCTCGGGGTCAGAGCGCTCGTCGGGGCGAGTTGGGGCTTCCACGCCGTACCCGATCTGTCGGACGCCGCCGCCCGCGACGCCGGCCGGCGCGCGACGCGGACCGCCATGGCGAGCGCGCGGGTGCCGGGTCCTTCGGTCGACCTGGTGCCGGTCCAGGCCGTCACCGCGAGCTGGGCGTCCGGCTGCCAGATCGACCCGCTCGGAGTGCCGCTGTCCGACAAGGGCGATCTGCTGGTCGACGCGACGCGCACGATGGCCGAGCACGGCGCGGACCTGGCCGAGGGCCTGTACCAGATCTGGGACACCGCGAAGTGGTTCGTCTCCAGCGAGGGCCACCGGATCGACCAGCGCATCCGCGAGTGCGGCGGCGGCATCTCGGCCACCTCGATCGGCGACGGCGAGACGCAGCGCCGCTCCTGGCCGAGCTACCGCGGCCAGTACGGCACCACCGGGTGGGAGCTGGTCGAGTCGCTGGACCTGGCCGCGCACGCCGCGCGGATCGCCGAGGAGTCCCGGGCGCTGCTCACCGCGCCGGCCTGCCCGGCCGGCGAGACAGACCTGATCCTCGGCGGCGAGCAGTTGGCCCTGCAGATCCACGAGTCGGTCGGGCACGCCATCGAACTGGACCGGATCCTCGGCTGGGAGGCTGCGTTCGCCGGCACGTCCTGGCTGGACCTGGCCCAGCTCGGCTCGCTGCGTTACGGCTCGGAGCTGATGAACATCACCATCGACCCGACGATCCCGGGTGCGCTGGGCAGCTTCGGTTTCGACGACGAGGGCTCCCCGGCGGTCAAGCGGGACGCGGTCCGGGACGGTCGTTGGGTGGGCGTGCTCGCCGGCCGGGATTCCGCAGCCATGGCCAGCCTCGACTACGGCGGCAGCGTACGGTCCGACGGGTGGGCCCGGCTGCCGATGGTGCGGATGACCAACGTCGGCCTGGAACCCGGCCCGCACACGCTGGAGGAGATCATCGCGGCCACCGACGACGGCGTGTTGATGGACCTCAACCGGTCCTGGTCGATCGACGACAAGCGCCTCAACTTCCAGTTCGGCTGCGAGGTCGGCTGGGAGATCAAGAAGGGGCGGCGGGGGCGGATGCTGCGCAACCCCACGTACACCGGGATCGGCCCCCTGTTCTGGCGCTCGATGGACATGCTCTCCAGCGAGACGGTCTCCTGGGGCACGCCCAACTGCGGTAAGGGCCAGCCCGGCCAGATCGGGCACACCGGCCACCCGGCCGCGCCGGCCCGGTTCCGCAACGTCCGCGTGGGGGTCTCAGCGTGAGCGCGAGGAGTGAGCCGGGTTTGCGAGCCCCGCAGTCGCGAACGAAAGGTGGCTCGGCATGAGTGGGCAGACGGAGTTGGAGCTGGCGGGGCAGGTGGTCGAGCTGGTTCGGCGTCTTGGCGGGCCGGCCGCGCAGGCCGAGGCGGTGGTGACGCGGGCGGACCTGGCGCTGACCCGGTTCGCCAACTCGGGCATCCACCAGAACGTCTCCGAGTCCACCGTCGGGGTCCGGCTGCGGGTGCACGTGGACGGTCGGACGGCTGCCGGTGGCGGGAGCGTGGTCACCGCCGACGGGTTGTCCGGTCTGGTGGAGCGCACCCTGGCCGCGGCGCGGCTCTGCCCGCCCGACCCGGGTTGGCCGGGGCTTACCCCGCCCACGCCCACGCCCACGCCGGACGCCCCGCCCGTCGACGAGGCCACCGCGCACGCCGAGCCGGATCAGCGGGCCGATCGGGTCGGGGCGTTCGTGGCCGCCGCCGGGGGCCTCAGCACCGCCGGTTACTGCCGCACCGCGCACCGCTCGTCGGCGTTCGCCAACTCGGCCGGGCACTCGGCGTACGGCCGCTCGGTGGAGGCGGCGATGGACGGCATCGCCCGCCTCGACGGCGCCGACGGGGTGGCCCGGCGCAGCACCGACCGGCTGTCCGACCTCGACGGCGCCGAGTTGGGCGCGCAGGCGGCCGCGAAGGTTCGGGCGGCGGCCGACCCGGTCGAGCTGCCGCCGGGGCACTACGAGGTGGTGTTCGAGCCGGCCGCGGTGGCGGACCTCCTGCAGAACCTGTCGTTCTTCGGCTTCAACGGCAAGCGGTACGCCGAGCGGCAGTCGTTCGCCGAACCGGGCGCGGCCCAGTTCGACAGGGCGGTGACAGTGGTGGACGACCCGCTGGGCGGGTCCGGGTTGCCGTTCGACGCGGAGGGCACCGGCCGACGGGCGCTGACGCTCGTCGAGGCGGGCACCACCCGGGCGGTGGCGCACGATCGCCGGACCGCCGCCGAGGCGGGCGCGGAGTCCACCGGGCACGCGGTCGCGGGGGGTGCCACCTGGGGCCCGATGCCCCGCAACCTGCGGCTGACCGGCGCGGTGGCGGGCCCGGCCAGTGCGGTGGGCCGGAGCACCACCGGCGCGGCGGCCGGAGCGGTCGTCGACGCGGACACCGCCGCGTTGGTGGCCGGCGTACGCCGAGGGCTGCTGGTCACCGATCTCTGGTACACCAGGGTGCTCGACCCGAAGAGCCTCGTCGTCACCGGCTTGACCCGCAACGGCGTCTGGCTGATCGAGGACGGCACTGTCGTCCGGGCGGTCCGGGACCTGCGGTTCACCGAGTCGTACCCGCGGGCGCTCGGGCCGGGGGCGGTGCTCGGGCTCGGCGCGCGGGCGGTGCGCCAACCGGACCGGGTGGACGGTGCCTGGTGGGCGGCGCCGTCGATGCGGCTGGCGTCGTGGCACTTCACCGGAGGAGCATCCGGCTGACGGTGTCGGCCACGCTCGCTGATGGTCGGCGACGTGCGTCAAACCGGCGCGTCGAGGGCTTTTCCGCAGGCCAGACACACGGGACACTCCCTTGCGCGGACGGCTCGCGGAGATCGGCGTAACGTGTGTCACTTAGCTGCGTCGGTCGATCCGGCGTGGTCGTTGGTGTGCGCATGACGTGGCAGCGGGTGCGGGTTCGCCGGTCCGCGTGCCGACCGGAGAGAGACCAGCCCGCCCGTACGGGCCCGTCGAGGAGACGACTCGAATGACTTCAACGGCAACGAGGCCGAAGGGGGCGCGGGCGCGCGCCGCCATCGCGGCGAAGACGTTGCGTACCGACCGATGGTGGTTCGCCCCGCTGATCACCGTGATCGGGCTCAGCGCCTGGGTCGCGTACGCGACGGTCCGGGTCTTCATGCACAAGTGGTACTGGGTGGACCAGTTCCACTACCTGACCCCGTTCTACTCCCCGTGCGTGACCGACCGGTGTGTCGAGGAAGCCTCGCACTTCGGCCGGTTCCTGCCCGGCTGGTGGATCATCCCGGACGCCGCGCTGACCCTGCCGTTCCTGCTGCTGTTCCGGCTCACCTGCTACTACTACCGCAAGGCGTACTACCGGTCGTTCTGGCTGTCGCCGCCGGCCTGCGCGGTCCCGGACGGGCACAAGGAGTACGGCGGTGAGACCCGCTTCCCGCTGCTCGGGCAGAACCTGCACCGCTACTTCTTCTACGCCGCCGCGATCATCTCGCTGATCAACACCTGGGACGCGATTCTCGCCTTCCACTCGCCGAAGGGCTTCGGCTTCGGGCTGGGCAACATCATCCTGCTGCTCAACGTGGTGATGCTCTGGGCGTACACGATCTCCTGCCACTCCTGCCGGCACATCATCGGCGGCCGGCTCAAGCACTTCTCCAAGCACCCGGTGCGGTACAAGGCCTGGACCTTCGTCTCGGCGTTGAACGTCCGGCACATGCAGCTCGCCTGGATCACCCTCGGCACCCTGGCGCTGGCCGACTTCTACATCATGGCGCTCGCTGCCGGCTGGTTCTCCGACCTGCGGTTCATCAACTAAAGGGCCCCTGACATGACCACAACCACTCGCATCGAACGACACCACTACGATGTCGTCGTCATCGGGGCCGGCGGCGCCGGTCTGCGCGCGGCGATCGAGGCCCGGCTGGCCGGCAAGAAGACCGCGATCATCTCCAAGTCGCTGTTCGGCAAGGCGCACACGGTGATGGCCGAGGGCGGCGCCGCCGCCGCGATGGGCAATGTGAACAGCCGGGACAACTGGCAGGTGCACTTCCGCGACACCATGCGGGGCGGCAAGTTCCTCAACAACTTCCGGATGGCCGAGCTGCACGCGAAGGAGTCGCCGCAGCGGATCTGGGAGCTGGAGACGTACGGTGCGCTCTTCGACCGCACCAAGGACGGCAAGATCTCGCAGCGCAACTTCGGTGGCCATGAGTACCCGCGCCTGGCGCACGTGGGTGACCGGACGGGGCTGGAGCTGATCCGCACCCTCCAGCAGAAGATCGTCTCGCTTCAGCAGGAGGACCAGCGGGAGTTCGGCTCGTACGACGCCCGGATCCGGGTGTTCTCCGAGACGACCATCACCGAGCTGCTGCTCGACGGTGACCGGGTGGCCGGCGCGTTCGGCTACTACCGCGAGTCGGGCGAGTTCATCCTCTTCGAGGCGCCGGCGGTCGTACTGGCCACCGGCGGCGTCGGGCGCTCCTACAAGGTCACCTCCAACTCCTGGGAGTACACCGGGGACGGGCACGCGCTGGCGCTGCGCGCCGGGGCGACGCTGATCAACATGGAGTTCCTCCAGTTCCACCCGACCGGCATGGTCTGGCCGCCCTCGGTGAAGGGCATCCTGGTCACCGAGTCGGTGCGCGGTGACGGCGGCGTCCTGAAGAACTCCGACGGCAAGCGGTTCATGTTCGACTACGTCCCCGACGTCTTCCGCAAGCAGTACGCGGAGACCGAGGAGGAGGCGGACCGCTGGTACACCGACCCGGACAACAACCGACGCCCACCGGAGCTGCTGCCCCGCGACGAGGTGGCCCGGGCCATCAACAGCGAGGTCAAGGCCGGCCGGGGCTCCCCCGCCGGTGGCGTCTTCCTGGACATCGCGAGCCGACGTTCGGCCGACGAGATCCGCCGCCGCCTGCCGTCGATGTACCACCAGTTCAAGGAGCTGGCCGACGTCGACATCACGGCCGAGCCGATGGAGGTCGGTCCGACCTGCCACTACGTGATGGGCGGCGTCGAGGTCGACCCGGATTCGGGTGCCGCCTTCGGCCACGTACGCGGGCTGTTCGCCGCCGGTGAGGTCTCCGGTGGCATGCACGGCTCCAACCGCCTCGGTGGTAACTCCCTGTCCGACCTGCTGGTCTTCGGCAAGCGGGCGGGCGGGCACGCGGCCAGCTACGCCGACGGGCTGACCGCCCGGCCGAAGGTGGCCGTTAACGAGGTCGAGGCGGCCGTGGAGACCGCCCTCGCGCCGCTGCAACGGGACACCGGCGAGAACCCGTACACCCTTCAGCAGGACCTCCAGGCGGTGATGGGTGACCTGGTGGGCATCATCCGCCGGGAGGGTGAGCTGGCCGACGCGCTGGTCCGGCTCGCCGAGCTGCGGGAGCGGGTGGCCAAGGTGAGCGCGGCCGGCGGCCGACGCTACAACCCGGGCTGGCACCTGGCCCTGGACCTGCGCAACATGCTGGTGGTCTCGGAGTGCACCGCGAAGGCGGCGCTGGAGCGGCAGGAGTCGCGCGGCGGGCACACCCGGGAGGACTACCCGACGATGGAGCCGAAGTGGCGGCAGGTCAACCTGGTCTGCGCGCTGGACGGCGACACCGTGCAGCTGACCCGCAAGCCGCTGCCGAAGATGCGGTCGGAGCTGATCGGCCTCTTCGACCGGGCCGAGCTGGCCAAGTACCTCACCGACGAGGAGCTCGCCGACTTCGACGCCCTCGTTGACGACGCTGGAGAGGCGGACAACCGATGAGCGGGAAGCGTCAGTTCCGGATCTGGCGGGGCGACGAGAGCGGCGGCGACCTCCAGGACTACATGGTGGAGGTGAACGAGGGCGAGGTCGTCCTCGACGTCATCCACCGTCTGCAGGCCACCGATGCGCCCGACCTGGCCTGCCGGTGGAACTGCAAGGCCGGCAAGTGCGGCTCCTGCTCGATGGAGATCAACGGCAAGCCGCGGCTGGGTTGCATGACGCGGATGTCGACCTTCGGCGACGACGAGACCGTCACGGTCACCCCGCTGCGCACCTTCCCGGTCATCCGGGACCTGGTCACCGACGTCTCGTTCAACTACGAGAAGGCACGGGAGACCCCGGCGTTCGCCCCTCCGGCGGACGTGGCTCCGGGCGACTACCGGATGCAGCAGGTCGACGTGGAGCGCTCGCAGGAGTTCCGCAAGTGCATCGAGTGCTTCCTGTGCCAGACGGTCTGCCACGTGATCCGCGATCACGAGGAGAACAAGCAGGCGTTCTCCGGTCCGCGGTACTTCATCCGGGCGGCCGAGCTGGACATGCACCCGCTGGACGCCCGCACCGACCGCAAGGAGTACGCGCAGGCCGAACAGGGCCTCGGCTTCTGCAACATCACCAAGTGCTGCACCGAGGTCTGCCCCGAGCACATCAAGATCACTGACAACGGGATCATCCCCATGAAGGAACGGGTCGTCGACCGCAGGTACGATCCCCTTGTGTGGCTTGGTAGCAAGATCTTCCGTCGGGGCGAGACGCCCCAGACCAGCGTGACCACCGCCCGTCAGGGCTCGGCGACGCCGGGCTCCGCCCGGGGTGGGGTGCACTCGCACGCGGGTGGCTCCCACGACTCGGGGGCTGAGGCGCAGGCGCAGAGCGGCGTCAACTGGCACCGGGAGGTGCCCCACCCGACCGCTCCGGCGGTCGACGACCGGGGCAAGCTGCCGCTGACCGAGCTCACCTTCGACCGGGCCGCCGCGCCGTCTCCGTTCGGCGACGACGTGACCTTCCCGCTGCCCCCGGAGCACCTCAACTTCGCTCACCCGGAGCAGGACAACAAGCACTGACCACCTGAACAACAACGGGGGCCGTGGCAGCTGCCACGGCCCCCGTCCCACTTCCCCAACCCCAACCCCAACCCCAACCCCGGCCCCCGGCCCTCCGGCCCCCGGCCCCCGGCCCGGTGATCATGAAGTTATTGCGCTCCTGCGCGGCGTGTCATGGCAATAACTTCATGATCAACGAGGGTTGCGCAGGAGGAGGGGGCGGAGGGCGGCCACGATGGGGGCGTCGGCGGGAAGCCAGGTGACCGAGTCCAGTTCGTCGGCCGTCAGCCAGCGGAGCGCCTCGTGTTCCAGCGCCTGTGGCTGGTCGCCGCCGAGCAGGCGGGCCGCGTACACCTTGAGCACCGAGCGGCCGTGCGCCATCCGTACATTGCGGCCGACCCGGTCGCCGATCTCGACGCGTACGGCCAGCTCTTCGGCGCACTCCCGGATCAACGCGTCGGTCTCGGCCTCCCCCGGCTCGACCTTTCCGCCCGGAAACTCCCACATGCCCGCCACCTCGGGTGGAGCGGAACGCGCACAGGCGAGCACCCGCCCATCCCGGATGATCGCCGCACCGACGATCACCTTCAGGTCCCGTCGTTCGGCCTGCCCGCCATCATTCGCCCGTTCGGTCCGCACGGGCGTCCAGGGTGCCAGATCAATCGGCGGTTTGGGTACCGTAGCCGTCCGCTAAGCCAATAAGACACGGAAGTGTGGGCGTGGACACCCCCTCCGAGCAGCGAGAGACTAGGGGACACCGACAAGACACGGGATGGCGACGATTTGGCCACAAGCCGGCAACGGCGCTTGGGGGGTGCGGTGATGCGCGTGCTGTTCAGCAGCAGGGCCAAGCACGACTACCTTTCCGACGCGTTGACCTTGCTATCTGGTTGGACGCGCGAGGGCGAGCAGATCCGACGGACGCTCGTGATCGACGATACCCAACACGCCGCACTAACTGAACGGGTCAAGGTCGTCGCGGATGCGCTGCATCTGCGGCCCGAGATCAGCCGCCGGGCCGACAGCACCCAGATCCGGGTCGGGCACGGCAGCGGCGAGCCGCTGACCGAGGGCGAGGTGCTGTTGGCCGCCCGCATCGAGGACGCCTACCGGGCGGTCACCGAGGCCTGACGACCGTCTCCGCATCCGGCCCGGCGTCCTGCGGGTACCAGCGCAGCTCCACCGAGTTGCCGTCCGGGTCCCGCACGTAGATCGAGGTCGCCGAACCGCGGGCACCGAACCGGCTGACCGGCCCGGTCAGCACTGTGAAGACCTCCGACTCGATCACCTGCGTCCAGTTCAGTGGAGCCACCACGAGGCAGAAGTGGTCGACGTTCGCGCCCCGCGGCTCACCGCGGACGAGGTCGATGATGCTGTCGGGGCTGATCCGCACCGACGGGAACGGAACCGTGCCCGCACGCCACTCGTCGACCCGTACCGGTGCCAGCCCGAGCCGGTCGCAGTAGAAGCTCAGGGACCGTTCCACGTCGGTGACCGTCAGCACCAGGTGGTCGAAACCGGTTACCCGCACCGCGCTCACGCCGGCCGGGTGGTTGCCAATGCTCATGTCGGAGCCTTTCGTTCGGTCTTCGCTGCCGCGTTCACGATCCCCGGACGAGAGGCGCCGACCAAGACCTGATGCCGCTACGATCGTTGCCCACAGGTCAACGATGGGATTGGTGTGCTGGAGCGGTACGAGGTCGAGACGTTCCTGACCCTCGCGGACGAACTGCACTTCGGCCGGACCGCCGAGCGGTTGACCGTCAGCACCGGCCGGGTCAGCCACATAGTGAAGAAGCTGGAGCGCCAGATCGGCGCACCGCTGTTCGCCCGCACCAGTCGAGTCGTCCGGCTCACCCCGATCGGCCGACAGCTCGCCGACGAGTTGGCCCCGCTGGTGGCAGGCATGGACGAGGCCGTCCGCCGCGCGACCGACGCCGCCCGGGGCGTGACCGGGACGCTGCGGGTGGCGTTCCTCGGCGAGTGGACCGCGCCGGTACTGCTCCGGGCGGTGGCCCTGTTCGGTCAACGGCACCCCGACTGTCGGGTGGAGGTGCACGAGGCGCAGTTGTCGACCACCCGGTCCGGGCTGCTCGACGGCTCGACCGACGTGTTGATCGCCTCGTACCCGTTCGACGGCATGGCCACCGGCCCGGCGCTGCTCTGCGAGGACCGGGTGCTCGCGGTGGCCGCGGGTCACCCGCTCAGCCGGGAACGGTCGGTGTCGTTGGAGGTGCTCGCCGACCACCCCGTGGTGCAGTACCCGACAGTGACGTCGGTGGAGTTCAAGCGAGACCGCACCCCGGAGCGCACCCCGTCCGGCCGGGCGGTGCCGAAGGGGCCCGCCGGGAACACCTTCTCCGAGATGCTGTCCCTGGTCGCGCTGGGCCGGGGAGTCCTGCCGGTGGGCGAGCACACGCGGCGCTACTACCCGCGCCCCGACGTGGCGTACGTGCCCATCCACGACGCGCCACCGATCGAACGGGGGCCGGTCTGGCTGCCCAGCAACACCACCACCCGGGTACGAGAGTTCGTCCGCGCCGCGACCGACGCGAACCCCCGATGAGGCACGCCGAGTTTCCGCCACCACCGGGTGGGCGCGTTGGCGCCGGTTTCCTAACCTGGGGCACATGGCGAACATCGCGTACGACCGCAAAGAGCAGGTCCAGCAGATCGAGAGTGGCCTCCTCGAAGGCGAGCAGATCATCGCCGTGTACGACGCCGTCGGCACCGGTACCGGGTTCATCGGGCTGACCGACCGGCGCGTGATCATCCAGGACCGCTCGTTCGTCGGCAAGCGGTTCGCGATCACGAGCATCCCGTACTCGAAGATCACCAGCGTGAGTGTGGTCAGCAACAAGTCGTGGGGTGGTTCGTTCTTCTCCACCGGCGCCATCGCCATCCACGTCGGTACGCACACCTACGAGGTGGAGTTCCGTGGCGCGCAGAAGAGCCACCACGTGCACAACGTGATCCTGCACCACATCTCCTGACCGCACGTCCCGTCGTGGGGGGGGGGGGGGGGGGTGGGGGGGGGGGCCCCCCCCCCGGGGGGGGG
Organism: Micromonospora sp. NPDC050795; assembly: GCF_044456785.1. NCBI lineage: Bacteria > Bacillati > Actinomycetota > Actinomycetes > Micromonosporales > Micromonosporaceae > Micromonospora > Micromonospora sp. NPDC050795. Next base: position 18,129 of record NZ_JBITGE010000056.1, read on the forward strand.
GGGGGGGGGGCCGCCCCCCCCCCCGGGCCCCCCCCCCCCCCGCCGGGCGGGGGGGGGGGGGGGGGGGGGGCAACGAGGGG
>NZ_JBITGE010000056.1:18218-26296 GCF_044456785.1 Micromonospora sp. NPDC050795
GTGGGGGGGCGCAAACACCCCCCCCCTGGCCCAATCGGTGACCCCCACCCAATCCCCGGCCCCCCCGGCCGGGGGGGGGCCGGGGGTGGCTTTTGGGCGGGCCGGCCCCCACGACGTGTCTGGTGTCCTCGGTCGACAGTCACGCGAAGGGAGCAGCCACCATGCCCGACACGACGAAGTCCTCCGAACCAACCGTCATCCGACCCGACGAATCGAGACTTCGTGAGCAGGACTGTTCCTTCGGCGCTGCTGAGCGCCACTGACTTCACCCCCGGAGGCCGCTGATGTCGGTCTTCGACGATCCCGGCCTCTTCGGCCGGCTCTGGGCCGCCGACTACGACGGCCCCGGCAACCCCGACCCCGCGCCAGCGGTGGACTTCCTGGCCGACCTGGCCGACGGGGGTCCGGTTCTCGAACTGGCGATCGGCACAGGCCGGGTCGCGCTGCCGCTGGCCGAACGCGGCCTCGCCGTGCACGGCGTCGAGGCGTCCGAGGAGATGCTCGCGCACCTGCGGGCGAAGCCCGGCGGTGACCAGATCCCGGTGGTCGTCGCCGACATGGCGGACGTGCCGGTGGCCGGTGAGTTCCGGCTCGCGTACCTGGTCTTCAACACCCTGTTCAACCTGGTGGACGCCGAGCGGCAGGCGGACTGCTTCCGCAACGTCGCCCGGGTGCTGTCGCCCGGCGGCGCGTTCGTCATCGAGACGTTCGTGCCCGACCCGCGTGACTTCGACGAGGACGAGCAGGTGCAGGTACGTGCCGTGACCGAGGACTCCGCGACGATCCGACTGCACCGGTACGACCGGCCGGCGCAGCGGTTCATCCGGCAGACGATCACGTTCGACGCGGACGGTGTGCATCTGAAGCCGTTCGCCATGCGGTACGCCTGGCCGCACCAGATCGACGAGATGGCGCAGCGGGCCGGGCTCCGGCTCACCGAGCGGTACGCCGACTGGCACCGGCGACCGTTCCAGGCCGACAGCCCGTCGCACATCTCGGTCTACCGCACGGAGTAGCGGTTTGATCGGCTCGGGTTCCGGAAAGTCGAGCAGTCATCGCCCCGACGTCAAGGAACCCGAGTCGATCTCCCGCCGACCGAGAGTGAGATGCCGCCATGAGCAGACGAGCCATCCAGGTGGTCCTGGCCCTGTCGGTCGTCCTCATGGTCACCGGCATCATCCTCAAGGTGACCGGGGACGGCGGGGCCGACACGGCCGGCACTGTGGCGGTGTCGCTCGCCTCGGTGGGTTCGATCGTGGCGAGCATCGGCTCTTCCTTCCGTGCTGCCCGCCGAAACGACGGCCCGCAACGGTGATCCGGCCGTTCACCCTCGGCTGATTCTGCTGCCAGCAGTAGGTATTGATCCGCAGGTGCCGCGCCGGGTGAGCTGAGAGCATGGACGCCTCCCGATTCCCGCGCTCCTCTCCGTACTGGCCGGTGGTCAGTCACCCGCAACTCCGACGCGTCCTACCCGGGCTGGCCGTCTCCGCGTTGGGCGACGGCCTGGCGGTGGTCGCGGTGACCTGGCTCGCCATCCAACTCGCCCCGCACGATCAGCGGTTCACCTGGCGGCGTACACACTGCCCAGCGCGGCCGGGACCGTCGTCTTCGGTCGCTGCTGCGCGGGCGCAGCGGCGCGCAACTCGCCGGTTGGGACGCGATTCTGCGGGCCAGCGCGCTCGGGGCGATTCCCCTCGCGGCATCCTCGTGCTGGCGGTGCCGCTGGGCACAATGCTCGGTGGGCCACTGGTGGGTGCCATCGGCGCACGCCCGACGCTGCTGCTGTGCCCATGGCGATCGTGGCCCTCGGCCTGATCGCCGGGGCAATCGCGATCTCCAGGCGGAGCTCGCGATTGCCCGGCGAGGCAGCCGGCACCGAGGTCAGTGCCAGTCGCTGATCCGGACGTCGTCCGGGGCCGGTCGGCCGTGGCCGGTCTCCACCTGCTCCTTGAGGCTCATCAGGAACAACGCCCACTTGGTGCTGCAGTGGTGCATGAACTCGACCGGCTCGCGCCAGCCCTGGTGCGCGAACTGGACGATCGTGTACTCGCCGCGCTGGTCGAGACGCCAGTCGACCTCGGTGCCGACCCACTCCTCGGGGCCGTCGACGACGCGCCACCGCACCCGCCCGGCGGGGTTCAGCTCCAGGACCTCCAGGTCGAAGCCGCCGGCATCGCCGAACCGGAAGGCCAACTGTCCACCGACTTCGCTCTTGCCCACCGTGTCGGTGGTCCACCAGGCGGCGAGGCCCTCCGGCGTTGCCACCGCTCGGTAGACGTCGTCGAGCGGAGCAACGACGCCGACCCGGTGCAGGATGTCGACCATTATCAGTCTCCTTCGTCGTTGGTGCGGGTGCGTTCGATCGCCTCGGCGATGCGCTTGATCCGGCGGAGGCGGGCGTCCCAGGTGGAGCCGACCGCCGACAGCTGGGCGGCCGCGCGGGCGAGTTGCGCCTCGTCCACCTGGTAGTGACGCTCGCGACCGGCCGGTTCGGCGTGGATCAGCCCAACCCGGTCGAGGACCGCAAGGTGCTTCGAGACGGCCTGACGGGTGACGGGTAGCCGTCTGCTCAACGAGGTGGCCGTGCCCGGCCCGTCAGCGAGAAGAAGGTCGATCATCGTACGACGGATCGGGTCGCCGATCGCCGACCACAGCTCGTCGTCGACCACCGCGCTCATGGGGTCGCGACCAGCCGCACGACGTACTCGCCCAGCCGGGGCATGTAGTGATCCCAACCGTTCTCGTGGTCGCGGTACTGCTCTTCCAGGACAGCGACCTCCCAACCCAGCTCGCGGAACCCGGTCTCGGTCATCCGGATCAGTGTGCCGCCACCGCTGGGCACCAGGTCGAAGGTGACGAAGAGCGCCTGCCCGTTCCGGTCCGGCTCGGTGAAGCACCACCGGAAGGCGAACCGCCTGGGCGGGTCGACCTCGACGACGGCGATCGCCACGGTCTTCGTCTCGCCGGTGTCGGCGTCGCGCCAGATCAGCTCGCCGGGCGCACCGACGACGGATTCGAACCGCGCATCGTCGGGCCACCACTCCCGCATGTGCTGGGGCTGGCTGACCACCTCGAAGACGACCTCGGGGGACGCGTTGACGTGGATGTCGCGTTCGATCGTTCCCTGTTCCATGTCCACAACCTTTCGCAACCTTTGGTTGCACTTAACCTACGGCAGCCCGCGACCATCGCGCAACCTTTCGTTGCGTCTCGGGGTTTCGTCGTACCCGGGATGCACGATCGGCGCATGTCTGAGCCATCGCCCCACCGACACCACGCCATCGACTACGTCGAGCTCACGGTGACCGACCTCGCCGTGGCCAAGCGGTTCTACACCGACGCGTTCGATTGGCAGTTCAACGACTACGGGCCGGAGTACGCCGGCATCCGCAGTCCCCACGGCGACGCCGCGCCCGAGGTCGGCGGTCTCCGTCTGGACAGGGAGGTCCGGGCGGGCGGGCCGCTCGTGCTGCTCTACTCAAGCGACCTGGACCGGTCCGTGCAGGCCGTCAAGGAGGCCGGCGGTCAGGTGGTGGACGGGCCGTACGAGTTCCCCGGTGGGCGACGGTTCCACTTCACCGACCCCAGCGGCAACGAGCTAGGCGCCTGGGCAGAGCAGTAGGACTCCACGATCGTCCGGTTGGCGGGTGATCGTCGTTGCCCGCTCCGGCAGAGTGTCCCCATGGCCGGACGAGGACTGGACGCCGAGGGATGGATTGCGCGTGAGGGTGCACTGAGACAGGTCCCGGCCGCCTTCGCCGGTGTTGTCGACGCGGCACGCGCTCGGACAGCCGAGTCGTTCGATGATGGTCTGCTGCACAGCGCCTACATCTACGGCAGCATCCCGCGTGGCACCGCCCAGATGTCGGTTCGCCGGCCGTCAGCGTCGCCGGGCGCGCAGCACGCCGGTCAGCATCGGCAGCGTGAACTCGCCGTTCGCGGTTTCGGCTCGGCTCCCGAGAAAGGAGCGGATCCGGCCGAGGGTGCCCACTCGCTCCTCTTCCGGCATGACCAGCATCCCGGCCCGTGTCGCGAGCGTCGCGACGAGCGAGTCGGCGTTACGGCGCTGCCCGTGCGGGAACTCGACCTGCTCCGTCGACCCGAACCGGGCGACCAGGCCGGCACTCGGGACGAGCATGCCCGCCGTCGCGGCGCGCCAACTGCTCAACGTGTCACGCGGGCCGATCGCCGCACTCCCGCTGACCCGTTCGAGCCCGGCAACCCAGTCGACCCGGTCGTCCATGATGTTCCACAGACCGGCCAGGACACCGCCGGGTACGAGGACCCGGGCGATCTCCGCCCCTGCGACGGCCATGTCGAACCAGTGCAGGGCGTTGCCGGCGAGCACGGCATCGACGGACCCGTCCGGCAACGGGATGGCTTCGGCGCTGCCCGGCAGGGCACTGACGGTCGGCACCGCACGGCGCAGCTCGCCGAGCATCGCCGGGTCGGGTTCGACAGCCACGACGTCCGCGCCCACCGCCGCCAGCGTCGCGGACAGCTTGCCGGTGCCGGCGCCCAGGTCGAGCACACGTAGGCCGAGGGAGGGCTCCAGCGCCCACCGCACCGCGGCCTGCGCGTAATCCGGGCGGTGTTCCGCGTACGCGGTCGCCGCCGCGCCGAACGACGACCGGAGCATCTGTTCCGTCACCCGGTCAACGTACCGCCGCTCGTCGACATCGACTGCCACCATGGCCACCGTGCAGATCCTGCGAAGCTGGTGGCGCGTCCGTTACCCCGTCTACGCGCTCGGCCTCGTGGTCGGGATGGTCATGTTGTGGCTGCCCTTCGCCGGTGCTCCGCGTCAGGCCGAGGTTGGCTGCTGGGAGGTCTGCCTGGCGGCCGGCAGCGCGGTGCGGATCTGGGTCAACCCCGACGACCCGGATGACTTCGTGACCGACTTCGGCATCCTCAGCGGACATCGGGGCCGGCTGCAAGGGGTGGTCGGAGCGGCAGGCCTGGTTCTGTCCGGGTGGATGGCGCTGGCCGTGATCGCCCACCTCTATCAGCAACGACGCGGCCACCGGCGACAGGACTGGCAGCGGCAGCAACGAGACCAGCGCCAACGACAGTTCGCGAACGCCAGGGCCGGAACAAAACGCAAGCCGGGTGGGCGAGGAACGCCGTTCAGGTGATCGACATCGCAGGTCGGTAGCTGTCGCTGATCGTCCTGGGCACCAGCCGTTGGATCACATCGGGTTGCATATGCGGATTGGTTGCGTCCAGAGACATGAGGCCACGATCGGCGCGCATCAGTTCAACGGTCTTTCTGGCAACAACCTTGTAGCTGTCGTGAAGCCTGACAGGCACGTCGAGTGCATCCGCTCCTTCCGAGATGGGAAGTACGGCATCCACTTCGGAGACGAACCTCGACATGAGGTCGCAGCATTCACGGGCGGAGTCTCGGACCGGCGCGGAGGCCGAAAGCTCCAGTTCCGCCATGATGCCTACGGCTTTTACGCTGGCCTCGTAGAGTTCATCGGTGTCCACGATGAACAGATGACCCTCTCCGGCCTCGATCATCTGCCTGATGTCGGCCGCTTTTCGACCCCAGTTCCAGATGGTCTGCATGAACTGTTTGTAGGTCTCTTCGCGTGACTCGCGGTGCCGAAGCTCGTCCTCTCGCTGCCACTGCGCCGCTCGGTCTTGGCGCTCCCGCTCCCAGCGTTCCTGCTCTCGCTCGCGCTCCAAGTTCCACCGACGGTCCTCGCGGCGAGTGGTGAGGAACTGGGTCGAAATAGCGGCCCCGAGGGTACCGGTGACACCAAGCGCGGCGACGAGAAGAACCGGCCAGATCTGGTTCATGCCGAGAGTATTCAGCCTCGATGCAGCCGTGACGGCGCGCCCCGCCGTCTCGCTCCTGCCTGACGGCTGAGGCACGGGAATGCGACAGTGGACTGCGCGCCCGCCTCCTAGACCGACGACGGGCGCGCGAGAGCGGAAAGATCAGCAGCAGCTCGAAGCGGCCCCGCTGGTGGCCGGCTCCGTCTCGGCGGCCGGGGTGCAGCACGCGCTGTCGGTGGCCTTGTCCAACTGCGGGGAGTCGGCCTTGACGGTGTAGACCTCCCACGGCTCGTTGCCGGGGCCGTGCACCCACACCTTGTCCTGGAGGGCGTAGCAGCAGTCGGTGTTGTTCTCTTCCAGCGTGATCAGGCCGGAGTCGGTGAGGCGCTTGGTGGCGGCGTTGACCTCGTCGGTGCTGGTGACCTCGACGCCGAGGTGGTCCATGACGGTGGGCTGGTCGGCCTCGCCCTCCAGGAGGACGAGCTTGAGCGGCGGGTTCTCGACGGCGAAGTTGGCGTAGCCGGGGCGGCGCTTGGCCGGCTCGACGCCGAACAGCTTGGCGTAGAAGGCTACGGAGCCTTCGAGGTCGGATACCCGCAGGGCGAGCTGGACACGGGACACGGCCATCTCCTTGTCTAGATGCTTGTCGAAGCAAGACCTACGTTGCACCCTGTTTTGAAATCTGTCAAGGTAGAGGCATGTCGAAACAAGAGCTGCCGGTGGTGGACCTCAACGCCGTGGCCTGCTGCTCCCCGCTCGCGGTCCGCCCCATGGACGCCGAGCAGGCCGCGATGGTCGCACCGCTGTTCAAGGCCCTGGGGGATCCGATCCGGCTGCGGCTGATGTCGATGATCGCCTCGGTGCCGGAGATGTGCGTCTGCGACCTGACCCCGGCGTTCGACCTGTCCGGGCCGACCATCTCTCACCACCTCAAGGTGCTGCGCGAGGCGGGCCTGGTCGACTCGGAGCGGCGCGGCACCTGGGTCTGGTACCGGGTGAAACCGGAAGCGTTCCGGCAACTTGGGGCGCTCCTGGACATCTCCGCCGCCCCGGCCGCCAGCAGCACCGCGTGAGCCTTGCCCTGCCCCGGCGAGCCTCGGCGGAGTTCGCCGGCACCGCCCTGCTGGTCGCCGCCGTGGTCGGCTCCGGGATCGCCGCCGCCCGGCTCTCCCCCACCGACGTCGGTCTCCAACTCCTGGAAAACGCGATCGCCACCGCCCTGGCCCTGGGCGCGCTGATCCTGACCTTCGGCCCGGTGTCCGGAGCACACTTCAACCCGGTCGTCTCCGCCGTCGACTGGTGGCTCGGCCGCCGCTCCGGCACCGGCCTGACCGGGCGGGACCTCGCCGCCTACGCCGCCGCCCAGACCGGCGGCGCGATCACCGGCGCGGTCCTGGCTGACGTGATGTTCGGCCTGCCGGCGGTGGCCTGGTCCCGCACCGAACGGACCGGGGGAAACCTGTGGCTGGCCGAGGTGGTCGCCACCGCCGGACTGGTCGTCCTGGTCTTCGCCCTCGCCCGCTCCGGCCGCACCACAGCCGCTCCGGCCGCTGTGGGCGCCTATATCGGCGCGGCCTACTGGTTCACCTCGTCGACGTCGTTCGCGAATCCCGCCGTCACCATCGGCCGGGCCTTCACCGACACCTTCGCCGGTATCGCTCCAACCTCGCTACCCGGTTTCATCGCCGCCCAGCTCGTCGGCGGCCTGGTCGCCGTCGCGGCCCTCGCCGCCTGGTACCCCCACGCCGCCGACGCGGCCGACGCCGTCGTCGTGCCCCACCTCACCCGGGAGACCGAAGCTCGATGAGCAGCAAGCCCACCGTCCTGTTCGTCTGCGTCCACAACGCCGGCCGCTCCCAGATGGCCGCCGGCTGGCTGCGCCACCTCGCCGGCGACACCGTTGAGGTCCGCTCCGCAGGCAGTGAACCCGCCAACCAGATCAACCACGTCGCCGTCGAAGCCATGCGCGAGGTCGGCATCGACATCACCGGCCAGGTCCCTGCCAAGCTCACCTGGGACACGGCCGAAGCCAGCGACGTCATCATCACCATGGGCTGCGGCGACGCCTGTCCCATCTTTCCCGGCAAACGCTACGAAGACTGGAAGCTCACCGACCCGGCCGGCCAGCCTCTCGACGTCGTCCGCCAGGTACGCGACGACATCCGCGCCCGGATTCAGAAGCTCGTCGACACGCTCCGCACCTAGACGAGTAAGTCCGAAGTTGGTTCAGTGGTCGTAGGCGATCAGGGATCTCGTCACGGGCTGGCCGGTGGTCCGGTTGTGCCAGATCGCGG
>NZ_JBITGE010000057.1:0-22213 GCF_044456785.1 Micromonospora sp. NPDC050795
TCCCACGACACCGAAGCCCCACAGATCTCAGCGAAGTGAACGCTAATCTCCCCGGTCGTCAAACCCATGGCACACAACGACAACACCACCTCGTCGACGCCGGAGAGCTGGCGCTGCCGCCGACGAAACCCGCCCCGACCATGATGGTCGGGGCGGGTTCGTCGTGCTGGGCTAGGCGATCAGTCCTTGCGGGCGTGTGGCCGGGCGTCAGGGTGCGGCGGGGGAGCCTGACGCCGGTGATCCGCCATGTGCTCCCTTAGCGCCGCCTGCCACGCCGCCTGGCCCGCATCGTCGGCTGGACCCCCAGACCACCTGTGCGAGTGGTCGGAGTGGTGGAGCCCTTCATCGCCCTTATCGATGCTTGCCACGGCGGCACGTTAGCGGGTTTATGCTACGAAACGTTCGTAAAAATCAGCCGTGTCAGCGGTCGGCAGCTCGGCCGTAGCCAGGTGCAGCGGGCCGCCGACGTACATGGCGAGGTTGACCCGGTTCTCGCCGTAAGCCTCGGCCAGCCGCACCCGCGTCGGTCGCACGGCGAGTCTTTGTTCGCACGCCTGGCAGTCCACTGCGGCCGGCGGGGCATGTGCTCACCACCCATCCGGGTGTCCAGGGCGGCCACGGACCGTTGCGCGTGAAGGGCGTTGTCCGCCCGGCCGGTCGTCGGTACCTCGGACATCAATCGCTGCCCCCGCCAGTGGCAGAGGGGCGCCCGGTCATCTCCCGGCACGGACGCCCCCCGCCTCTCGGCGGGACGGCGGTGACGGTCGCACATCTCGGGTCGATGTTCGCCACCGCCGTCCCGTTAATAAGACGTTACGGAATATGCGTCTGTTCAGCATGGGGCCTGATGTCCGCTGGCTGGCGAATCTGTCCGCTAAGGGATGTCTCGCAACCCCGACGTCTGTCTGCTGAGGATGATGGGTCAGGATGCCTGGGTGCAGGTGATCACGGCGGCCCGCCCGGAGTGGATCTTTCCGTTCACCGGGTTGCAGCCCGTTCAGTTCCGTAAGTTGGTCAGGTTGGTCGCTGAGCGTGGCGGTGAGGGCATCGCCGATGGTAGGCCGGGCCGGCAGTGGGCCCTGGACCTCGCCGATCGGGTGTTGCTGGTCGCCGCGTACTGGCGCACGAACCTGACGATGCGCCAGATCGGCCCGCTGTTCGGGGTGTCGCACTGCGCGGCGCACCGGGTCATCGACACCCTCGCGCCGTTGCTGGCCCTGGCGCCGGTGCGCAAGCGGCCGGTCGAGCAGATCGCGATCGTCGACGGGACGCTGGTCCCGACCCGCGATCACCGCCTGGCCGCCCGGAGCAAGAACTACCGCTACTCCACCAACCTGCAGGTCGCCATCGACGCCTCCACCCGCCGGATGAAGAACTTCAAGATCCTGCGCGACTACCGCCGCGCCGCCCACACACTGGCCGACGCCGCTTCCGGCATCGCCAACCTCCACAACATCATCCTCGCCGGCTGACCACCGAGCCGGCCCCGGACAACGCCCTCACCCAGTTACGAGACGTCCCTTAGAACCTGGTTTATCACGGGAGCGCCGCGCGGCCTGGGCGTCCGATGGGCGGAAGCCGCGCTCTCCCGCGGCGATCGTGTCGCTGCGACCGCACGATCTGCCGACGCGTTGCGCCCTCTCGTTGACAGTTATGGCGACCTGGTTGTTCCGCTCGAACTCGATGTCACGAATGAGGCGGCGGTGCATCAGGCGATCGAGACTGCCGAGGACCGACTCGGTGGTATCGACATCCTGGTCAACAACGCGGGGCAGGCGGTAATGGGTGCCGTCGAGGAGGTCAGCGCGGCGCAGGCACGAGTGCAGATGGAGGTCAACTACTTCGGCGCTCTGTACGCGACGCAGGCAGTTCTGCCGCACATGAGGGAGCGTCGCAGCGGCCGGATCATCCAGATCTCGTCCATGGGTGGGGTCATCGCCACCCCCGTCATGGGGACTTACCATGCAACAAAGTGGGCGCTGGAGGCGTTGAGCCAGGCTCTGGCGGCAGAAGTCTCGGAGTACGGAATTCACGTGACACTCATCGAGCCACTCATGCTCCCGAGCGAACTCGGTACTCCTGCTCCGCAGATGCCCGAGTACGACCATGCCCGCAAGGCGCTGATGGCGGGCTTCGAGGGCACCGGAATCGCTCCGGGTGATCCGGCTGCGGCCGCACAGGCGATCCTCGCCGTCGCTGATGACCCCAATCCACCGCTGCGAGTGTTCTTCGGCGCGAATGGACTGAATTTGCTTCGTCCAGAGTATGCACGCCGGATTGCCCTGTGGGAGGAGTGGGATCACCTCGCCCGGCTCGCGCAGCGCACCTCACCAGCCTGAGGTTGGGACCCTGCCCCGGTTCGATCAGGCCAACGGTGTCGGGCACCCCTCAGGAGGCGCCCGACACCGACGTCGGACGGGGCGCCACGGCAAGCGAGAGAGCCAGCCACGCCTGGACCTGGTCGCTGCCCGTCAACGTCCGGCACGACGGCCAGAGAGTGCCGCGCCGAGACTGCGGAGTGGCGCGGCTTTGGCAAGGGCGACAGCGGAGTGCCTCACCTCGGCCAGGTCGAACGAGACGACGCGACCCGTGGTGGCAATCAATGCGACCGCAGTCTCTAACGGGTGGTCTGCACGTCCACCTCGTCGAGACCGCCCTCGGTGACGCGGCGGCGGCAATGCCGTCGCCCAAGGTGATCAGGGCGGGGTGCGGCCGGAACAGGGCGTCGATTTGGTACGGGAGCTTACGGGCGGCAGCAACGGACCCGAGTAATCATGTCCGCTGACGGGCGGACAGCCTGTCGGCGGACATGATCACCTCTCGCCTCTGCCGTGTACGACCACTCCACGGGCGTGTCCTGCCGGGGCGGCGGTGAAACCGGTATCGCGCCGCCTCCACTGCGCCGATCACCGCAGCGGCTGGAAGCTGGACGGCGGCAGGATCCTCGCGCGAGGCGAGGTTGATGATGGATGCGTCGCACGGAGCTGGTTGCGGGGTTATGGTCGAGCGCCGCTTGTCGGTGGTCTCAGGCGCCACGAAGCCATCACCCCCGGTATCTGAGCTTGACCCCGTTCTCACACGATGGTGCGGCCGCCGTTCACGTCCAGCACTGTGCCGGTGACGAACCGTGCCTCGTCGCTGACGAGGAACGCGATGGCTGCGGCGATGTCCTCCGGATTGGCGACGAAGCCCAGCGGTGCCTGCGCTGCGAGCAGCTGCAGGTACTCTCCCAAGGCTTCGGATCCCGGAGTACGGGTCGGGCCAGGGCTGACGGAGTTCACGCGCACACCGGCAGGGCCGAACTCGGCTGCCCAGCTCTTGGTCAGCAGGTCCAGGGCGGCCTTGCTCGCCCCGTAGACCGACAGACCGGGAAGCGCGACTTCGGCGGCGAGTGTGGACACGTTGACGATCGCTCCACTGCCGCGTGCGGCCATCGCGGGCGCGATGTTCGCAACCAGATAGAACGGGGCCTTCAGGTTGGTGGCCAGTACCGCGTCGAAGGTCGACTCCTCGGTGCCCGCGGTCGGGCCCCCGGCCCCGATCGCCGCGTTGTTCACCAGGATGTCGAGGGTCCCGCCGACGACCTCGGTGGCCTTGGCCGCGAGTTCGACGGCGGACTGTGCATCACGCAGATCCGCGCGGACGAAGTGAGCCTCGTTTCCTTCGGAGCGGATCTGCTCAACTACCTCCTGCCCTCGTTGCGTATCGCGGCCGGATACGACGACACGGACGCTGTTGCGGGCTAGCTTGAGCGCGGTGGCGCGGCCGATTCCGCTCGTCGAGCCGGTGATGAGGGCGGTCTTGGTGTTCACGGGATCTCCTTGCTGGTGGTTTCTGGCGGTCCGGGATGTGACCGGGTTACGTGGGCCGGAGAGTGGTCGGTACTACAGGCCACGAAGGAAGGCGACACGATCTGCGAACGCGCTCTGTGTGATGCGGGAGTTGGGCGCGAGTTGGTCGGAACCGTGGAATGCGCCGGGGCGCACCGACAGGTGCACGGGCACACCGTGTTCCATGAGTCGCGTGGCGTAGGCGACCGTCTCCGCGCAGAAGAGATCCAGTTGGCCGACTTCGAGGTAGGCCGCTGGCAGGTCGTGGAGTGAGTCTGCGCGGGCGGCGGAAGCGGACGCGGGCACTTGGTCGGTGCCGTACTTGTCGCCGAGGTAGGCCTGCCAGCCGGTGATGTTGTCGGCGACCGACCAGGCGAGAAACGGCTCGACCGCCGGGTCGGCGACTGCGGTGCGATCATCGAGCATCGGGTAGACGAGGATTTGCGCGGCCAGGGGCCCGATCCGACGGTCGCGACACACCAGCGCGGTCGCTGCGGCGAGGCCGCCTCCGGCGGAGTCTCCCATGAGCGCGACGCGGCCCCCGGGTACACGCTCCGCCGCGTGCTCGAGCGCCCACCGGACTGCTGTGACACAGTCCTCGACTGCTGCTGGGAACGGCGATTCGGGTGCCAGGCGGTAGTCGACCGCGATCATCGCTACCCCGGCCTCCGAGGCGTAGCGGCGGCAAACGTGGTCGTAGCCGTCGAGGCCACCGGCGATGAGACCGCCTCCATGGACATAGACAACAAGTGCGTTCGGCGCGTTCTCCGGCTTGTAGAGGCGTAGCGGAATGGCGTGCCCATCCGGAGACGGCACGGTGAAGTCCACCATCTCAATACTGTCGTCGGATGTGGCGACGGCAGCCAGTCCGTTGTAGAGGGCGTCGATGTTCGCCCGCCGCGTCTTCCAGTCCCCTTCTGCCGGCGGCGTAGGTGGGGCGGCGGCTGCGATCTCGCTGGCGGCCTCGATAAGTTCCTTGTCGATGCTGAGCATGTAATCCTCTAATTTGTAGTGAAATTCGCCCCGGTCTACTGCGCTCTTGAATGGGCCAGTCAGCCGAAATCCGTCTGCTCTCGCTCGGAGCGGCACTTCAGATGCACTCAACAGGACACGTACAACGTACGTAAGACTGGCTCGCGTACCTTGTACGTGTCAAGTGATGTGGGACACGTCAGTCGAGGCGCCGGCCTGGAGCGGCGCACCTGGGGCAGATGGGGTTGGGTTTCCGATTCAGGGGCCGGCGTAGGCCCCTCGGGTTCGTGATGATCACTGAACCCCTCCTACTATAAGTACGTTGTACGTATAGTAGCCTCAGATGCGTACGCCGTCCTAAGTCGGGGAGTGGCCAGCATGAGAGCCCGTTTCACCCTCGTGGACATCCAGCAACACGCGCTGGCAATCGTCGACCGGGACGGTCTGGTCGGGCTCACCATGCGCTCTCTCGCGGCGTCCCTGCAGACGGGCGCGATGACCCTGTACAACTACGTCGACAGCCGCGAAGCCCTCGAGGAACTCGTGGTCGACGCCGTCTCCGCCCTCGTCGAGATACCAGAGCCCACCGACGACTGGGTGGCCGACACACGCGCGGTAGCCACGGCCCTGTGGCGAACGTTCCGCGCGCATCCCGCAGCCATCCCGCTCGTACTCACCCGCCGCACCTCCTCCCGCGCCAGCCTCGCCCCAGCCGAGGCACTCGCGGCAGCACTGGCACGCGGAGGTCTGGACGGTGTCGACCTGTTCGTCGCGTTCCGCACCGTCTCGGCCTTCGTCATGGGTATCGCGCAAGCCGAGCTGGCTGGCCGGCTATCGCGCGAGGGGGATGCCAACTCCGCCGCCCAACGCGTAGCAGCGCTCGCACCCGACGCACTCCCGACTCTCTCGAAACTGGCCCCAGTCGGCGCCGCCTTCACCGGCCAGGAATTCGAGCGGGGATTGACGGTCGTGCTCAACGGCCTCGTGCACACACCCCGCCCGTTCGCTTCCAGCGATTAGGCGACGAGGTCATCAGCGGCCCGGCCCCGGTGGTGCACAGCTCGTGCACTCGCGGCGTACGGGTCTGCCGGACCTCGGTGTGCCGGACCAGCTCGGCCAGCTCGCACACCACCGCACAGCCTCGGCGACCCGGAACAGCAGGTTCTCCTTACCGGACACCTTCTTGAACTCGTTGTAGCCCTTGTCCCCGATCAGCACCTCAGGACGCTTGCGGGGCCGGCCGAGCCCGGGTTCGCTGACCCGGATCGCGCCTGCCTACGACTCCTTGGACTCACCTAAAACGGTCAATCTCGACCTTGCGAAGGCCCTGGGATCGCGCCCTGGATATTGCCATAACTCATTGATACTTTCCTGTCGCTGCCGTCGTCCCAGCGCCGGGCGGGCAGTGTTGCGAAGATGGGGGCGACCAGCAACGAGTAGGCGCATCGGGGTAACCTGCAATTTCGTCTGCTGGGGCCGGTGGAACTGTGGGAGGCAGACCAGCGGGTTGACATCGGCCCGATGAAGCAACGTGCGGTTCTGGCCGCGCTCCTCGTCGATGCCGGGCGACCGATCAGCCCGGATGTCCTGACCGACCGTGTCTGGGGCGACAAACGTCCGGCCCAGGTCCGCAACGTCCTGCACACCTATGTCACCCGGCTCCGTAGCGTATTCGCCCGGCTGCCCACCGGCTCGCCTGGCCGGCGGCCGCAACTGCTCAAACAGCCGGCCGGCTACGTGCTGGACCTGGACGCTCGAGATGTCGACCTACTGCTGTTCCGCTCGCGGGTCGGCGAGGCGGCCGCGGCGCGCACCAGTCAACCCGACCGGGCGCGGCTGTTGCGGGAAGCCATCGACCTGTGGCGCGGAGAGCCGCTTGCGGGAGTGGCCGGCGAATGGGCGGCACAGACACGCGACGCCTGGCAGATGGAACGGTGCGAAGCGGTGGCGGGCTGGGCACGGACCTCGATCGACCTGGGCCAGGGGGCCGAGGCAGTGGGACCGTTGGAGGATCTGTGCCGGCAGCATCCCTTCAACGAGTCGACTCTCGCACTGCTGATGCGGGCGATGCACGCCGCCGGACGCGATTCGGCAGCACTGGACCGCTATACGGCCATCCGGCGCGTCTTCGCCGAGGAACTCGGCATGGAGCCCGGTCCGGAGCTCCAGCACGTACATCAAGCGATCCTCCGCGGTGAATTGCCGTCGACCGGCCCCAAGCCGGAGGCAGTGGCCCAGATCCCGACTGGTCTTTCGCACTTCGTGGGACGGGAGTCACACCTGTCCCGTCTAGCGGCTCTGCTCGCGGAGGCGGAGAACCAGCCCACCACCACGATGATCGCCACGATCCACGGCACCGCCGGCGTCGGCAAAACAACCTTGGCCGTGCACTGGGCCCGTCAGAACGCCGACCGCTTCCCGGACGGCCAGCTCTACGTCGACCTGCAAGGGTTCAGCGCGGACAGCACGATCGCCAACCCCGCGACGGTTCTACGTGGCTTTCTGGAAGCTCTCGGCACGCCGGCGGGACGCATCCCCGCCGGGCTAAACGACCGCGCCGCAATGTACCGGAGCTTGATGAGCGGCCGGCGAACTCTGGTCGTACTGGATAATGCCCGCGACGCCGAACAGGTCCGGCCGTTGCTGCCGGGCGCGCCGTCCTGCGTCACCCTGATCACCAGCCGTAACCAGTTGGCGGGGCTGGTGGTGACATACGGTGCCCAGTTGGTATGCCTGGATCTGCTCGACGATGGCGAGGCACGCAGCCTGGTCGTGGACCGGATCGGGGCCGCCCGGGGCGCCCAGGAACCGCAACTGCTGACCGAGATGATCGCGCGCTGTGCCGGACTGTCCTTGGCCTTGGCGGTACTGGGCAGCCGGATGGCGATGCGACCGGACGTGCCGTTGGCCGTCATGGCCGCCGAGCTGCGTGAGACCGGCAACGCCCTCGACGCCTTCGCCAGCGACGACCCGGCCACCGACGCGCGTAGCGTGCTGTCCTGGTCTTATCGGATCTTGAGCGCCCTGGGCGCGCGGTTGTTCCGGCTCCTGGGCGTTCATCCCGGCGAAGACATCACCGCCAACGCCATGGCAAGCTTGCTGGCAGTCCCCGTGCCGGCGGTCCGAGTCTTCATTCGCGAACTGACTACCGCCCAGTTGCTCTCGGAACATCGGCCCGGGCGCTACAAGCTGCACGACCTGCTCCAGGCCTACGCGGTCGAACTGGCCGGCACCGAGGAGAGCGCGGCCGAGCGGCACCTGGCCGAGCGGCGACTGTTCGACCACTACCTGCACATGAGCTGCGCGGCACGAATAGCGATGAGCCCTTACCAGCTGCCACGAGCATTGGGCGAACCTTCGCCCGGCACCCAAGTCGCGGAAATTCTCGATCATGCCGGCGCGATGGCCTGGTTCGCGGCCGAACATCGCGTGCTGATGAGCACGCTACGACGCGCGGCGGAGTCCGGCGCGTTCCGGCATGTCTGGTTGCTGGGCTGGTCGCTCTCCACGTTCCTGATCCGTGGGAGCTATTGGCAGGACCATCAGGATGCGATGAAGGCCGCCCTCGATGCGGTAGTACGACACGGCGATCGCGCTGGTGAAGCGTTGGTCCTACTGTGTACCGCGATGGGGCTGAGCCGTATCGGAAAGTCGGCCGAGGCGCGGATCAACCTCGAACGGGCCGTCCGCCTCCAGGCTGAACTGGAGGACCGGAGCGCTGAGGCGAACATCCACGGCACGCTTGCCAGTGTGCTGACACGCGAGGGAGCCTATCCGGCGGCCCTGCGCGAGGGCCGTCTCGCCGCCGATCTGTACCTCGCGGCCGGCAACACGTCGGGTGAGGCGGCAGCTTGGGGCAGCATGGCGTGGACGTTGACCCTCATGGGCCGCCCGGATTCCGCTATCGAACACGGCTTGCGGGCGTTGTCCTTGTCCTCCGCCGTCGAAGATCCGAACAGCCAGGCGGCCACCTGGCACACCATCGGGTACGCCCAGCACCAGCTCGGACGCTTTGACGACGCACGCCGCTCGTACGAGGAATCCTTGGCGCTGCTTCAACGCGGTGTCGACCGCTACAACAATGCGCGGGTGCTCGTCGATCTGGGCGAGGTCCGGCGTGCGACCAACGACCTTGAGGCTGCCTCTGTGGCATGGTTGCAGGCTCTGAAGATCCTGGTGGACCTCGGCTACGCCGAGGCCGCCGACGTCAGGCGCAAGCTCATGGACCTGCGCCTCGCGATGCTCCGTACCGGGAGTGGTCCGACGACCCAGGAGCACCAGGTCCACTGAGGTGGCGGCGATTTCGCCCTGGGCGCCCCAGCGGCCAACGCCTCGGTTACCCCGCCCGGCGCGCCCACCGGCCCGGCGGCCGGTCAGGGCCGAATCAAGAAACGTTCATGTACGGCCCGCGATTCTTCTCCCAGTCACCGGCGTTGCCGGTCCGACATCAGGGAGAACCGATGGATCTCACCAGTCCTCATCGCCGGCTCCGGGCCACCGCTCTCGTCCTGGGTGGAGTCGCGACGTCGCTGATCTTCGCCGCTCCGGCGACCGCTGCGAACTCGGCGCGTGCCCGAACGATCCCCATCCCGCCAGCCTGGACGCCGCGGCGCCCCGGGAGGCAGCAGACCGCACATATATCAGAATTTGATCGACGCAGGGCAATTTCTGCCTCGTGGGCTGACCCGCCCTCGGGCATAGCGGCCACGACCCGGTTCAGGGCGGCAGAGCTAGAATTCGAAGGAGCGGCAGTGGGACGGTCCAACGTGCTCAGATTTCTTTTCAGAGCGCCAAGCGCAACGTTCAAATCGGTCCTGACGTCCGGCAAAACCAAGCGCTCTTTCTGTGCTGCCACCGTTGCCTCGGCGGCACTTCTCGCAGGTGTTGTCGTTGCATCCCCTGCAAGTGCAGCTGCAAACCCGAACCCGGCGCGAATCACCTCGGCCTCTTGGTGGTTGATGGAGGAGCTGCTCAAGCTTCAGCCCGGCTCGCAGAACGGCGGCGTCTACGCCAACAAGCCCGGTTACCACAACACCCGAGCGGCAAACAGCTCAGACAACTACTCCGTCCGGGACGCCGAGGACAAAGGCGGCCCGTCGGACAAGGCCGCTGCCTATGACTGGACGTTTCCGGAGGCTCAAAGCCTGGCCTTGAGTTCCCTGCAGGTCGATCCGAATGCGGTCAAGAAGCTTCCGGCAGGAATTACGGCAGCAGCATCTAACTACAGCAACATTGCCCGGTTCTCCAATCGCCTGCTGGCTTCCGGGCAGAACGCCAATGATCCGCGCCTGAACGGGTGGAAAGAGTTCTTCGGCCAAACCGACAATGACACGACCGTCGAGGGCTGGGATTTCCGCTACCATCGCGCAGCGTCATCCGACTCATCCCACCTATGGCATATTCACCTAAGTGAGGATCGAGACAAGGTCGAAAGCTACGACAACAAGCAGGCTCTACTCAGCGTCCTACGCGGCGAGACGGTCGACCAGTGGCTGAACCGCGGCTCGACTGGTGGTGTGCCGGCGGGTCAGGCGGTGGTTCATGAGGGTTATACGAGTGTGTTCACGGTGAACGCGGCGGACGGGCATTTGCAGGAGTCTTTCCTGGCTCGTGTCGGTGGTGCGTGGGTGACGCAGGATCTGGGTGCGGTCGCGGTGGGGCAGACGCCGTCGGTCAGTGTCCACGACGGCTTCGTCAGCGTGTTTACGGTCACCTCGGCCGGGCAGATCCAGGAGACGTACCTGTCCCGTCTGGGCGCGGCGTGGGTGACCCAGCCGTTGCCGGGTGGGGTGGTAGCGCCGTACACGTCGGTGGTGACGCACGACGGTTATGTCAGTGTGTTCGCGGTGACGACCGGCGGCCGGGTCCAGGAGACCTTCCTGGCTAGTATCGGCGTTGCCTGGGTGTCGCAGGACCTCGGCGCCGCGGCGGTCGCGCAGGCACCGTCAGTGGTGACGCATGACGGCTATGTCAGCGTGTTCACCGTCACCGCGGCTGGGCAGTTGCAGGAGACCTACCTTGCTCGGATTGGCGCCGCATGGGTGACCCAGTCGCTGCCGGGCAGCGCGGTGAAGCCGGCAACGTCAGCGGTCGTGCATGACGGTTACGTCAGCGTGTTCGCCGCCACGACCGGTGGCCGGCTGCAGGAGACCTTCCTGTCTGGTCTCGGCGCGGCGTGGATGGCACAGGACCTGACCGCCAACCCGGGCACTCCGCTGATGGCGGGTCGGCCGGTCACGGTGACACATGATGGCTACACCAGCGTCTTCACCATCAACGCCACGGGCGGTCATGTCCAGGAGACCTACCTGCCTCGTATCGGCGCGGCCTGGACCACCCAGGACCTGACCACCACTGCCGGGACCCCGGCAGCCAAACCGTAACGACTGATCGAAAAGCGTCCGGGCTGCCGCGCTCCACCGGCAGCCCGGACGACGTCCTGCCCCGCCCGGCGGTGTCCACCGACCCGGCATCCCGGATGGCCGGACGCCTCTCAGCCTGCTTCGGCAGCTTCCGCTCGGAGGAGGGCACGATGGTTTCGGCTTACGGCATGGCGTGGCGATCGCGGCGTGTTTCCGCGGTGGATCATCCCGTAAGTCGTTGGTCAAGCCAGTCGTTGATGAGTGATGGCTGGAGCATCGACAGGCCCGCCCCGGCCAGGACGTCATCGGAGCGTCCCGTCGATCACCGCCGCGTACTCACCGACCGGGGCGGACTTCGGCAGTCGGATTTCGCGACGGTCGATGGAGCCATTGTTGGACGATGATGAATCTGTTAACTTTTCCAAACCCCCCGAGAGAGCGCTCTCCCGAGAACAGGGGTCACAGAAGATGGCGGCGCTGCACCCCTGACCAGCCACCGTCAACAGCCGCTCACGTCCACCCGACCCCACCCCCATCCCCATCACGGTGCCGCGCGACCTTCACCGAGCTGTGACGTGCCGACGACCCTCCACCGCCGGGGACAGACGCGACACCGCTGTGCGCGTCCCGGCACCAACCCGCGGGGCCGCCCACCGCGGCCACGTTCGAGACGTGATCGGCGCACGTTTCGGCTACTTCCTCACGAGAGGTAACCAACCGATCATGATTCGCAGAGTGCTGCTCATCGTCGCTCTTGTGCTGGCCGGGATGGGCGTGAACGCCGCCCCGGCATTCGCGGCCGACTTCTCGGTGCTGGTCTTCAGCAAGACCGCGGGGTACCGGCATGACGCGATCCCCGCAGGGATCACCGCGATCCAGCAACTGGGCACACAGAACAACTTCACGGTCGAGGCGACCGAGGACGCCACCCAGTTCACCGACACGAACCTGGCCAGGTTCAGAGCGGTCATCTGGCTGTCCACGACCGCCGACGTGCTCGACGCGACCCAGCAGGCCGCGTTCGAGCGCTACATCCGCGCCGGTGGCGGCTATGTCGGAGTGCACGCCGCCTCCGACACCGAATACGACTGGCCCTGGTACGGCAACCTCGTCGGCGCCTACTTCTCCAGCCACCCCGCGATCCAGCCGGCGACCGTCCGCATCGAGGACACCGCCCACCCTTCAAACGCGGGCATTCCGGTGAACTGGAACCGCACCGACGAGTGGTACAACTACCGCACCAACCCCCGCTCGCAGGTGCACGTCCTCGCGAATCTCAACGAGGCCACGTACACCGGCGGCACCATGAACGGCGACCACCCGATCTCGTGGTGCCGGCCCTACGACGGCGGCCGCTCCTGGTACACCGGCCTCGGCCATACCCAGGAGAGCTACACCGAGGCCAGCTTCCGCACCCACCTGCTCGGCGGTATCAGGTACGCCGCGCAGAACGTCGGTAACTGCTCGGTACAGGCCCCCGTCGGCACGTTCAACCAGGTGAACCTGGCCAAGGGCGTGGCGGAGACCGGTGAACCGATGGGCCTCACCGTGTTGCCCAACCGGGGTGTGCTGCACACCTCGCGGAACGGCGTCATCCGGTACACCGACGTCAACGGCAACACCAAGGTCGCCCTGACGCTGCCGGTCTACAGCCACGACGAGGAGGGTCTGCAGAGCATCAAGGCCGACCCGAACTTCGCCAGCAACCGCTGGGTGTACGTCTACTACGCGCCGCCGCTCAGCACGCCGGGCGGCGACGCTCCGTCCACCGGCACGGCGGCGCAGTTCGCCCCGTTCAACGGCTCCAACAAGCTGGCCCGGTTCACCGTGCGGGACGACAACACGATCGACCCGGCCTCGCTGGTGACGATCCTCGACGTGCCGACCAGCCGTGGGCTGTGCTGCCACGTCGGCGGTGACATCGACTTCGACGCCGCCGGCAACCTGTACCTGTCCACCGGTGACGACACCAACCCGTTCGACTCGGCCGGGTCCGCGCCGATCGACGAGCGGGCCGACCGCAACCCCGCCTACGACGCGCAGCGCACCTCGGCCAACAGCAACGACCTGCGCGGCAAGGTGCTGCGGATCAAGCCGGGTGCGACGGGCGGCTACACCATCCCGGCCGGCAACATGTTCGCCCCGGGCACGGCGAACACCAGGCCCGAGGTGTACGCCATGGGCTTCCGCAACCCGTTCCGGATGAGCGTGGACAAGGCGACCGGGGTCGTCTACCTCGGTGACTACGGCCCCGACGCCGGCTCTGCCGACCCGCAGCGCGGGCCGGCGGGCACCGTCTCGTTCGAGCGGATCACCCAGCCGGGCTTCTACGGCTGGCCGTACTGCTCCAACTACAACACCCCCTACCAGGAGTTCACGTTCCCCAGCGGGCCGTCGTCCGGTCCGTACAACTGCGCCGGTGGGCCGACGAACAACTCCCGGAACAACACCGGCATCACCACGCTGCCGCCGTCGCAGGCGGCCTGGCTGCCCTACGGTGGGCAGGGGCCCTGGCGGCCCGAGTTGGGTGGGGGCGGGCCCATGGGCGGTCCGGTCTACAACTTCAACCCGGCGCTGGCCTCCGACGTGAAGTTCCCGGCGTCGTACAACGGGAAGGTCTTCCTCGGAGAGTTCACCAGTCGCTGGATCAAGGCGGTCACCTTGAACGCCAACGGCACGGCCGGCGCGATCGAGCCGATCCCGTGGTCCGGAACCGCGATCATGGACTTGGAGTTCGGGCCTGACGGCGCCCTCTATGTGCTCGACTACGGCACCACCTGGTTCGGCGGCGACGCCAACTCGGCCCTCTACCGGATCGAGTACAACACCGGCGGCAACCGGGCACCGATCGCGCAGATCAGCGCCACCCCGTCCTCCGGCGCGGCGCCGCTGGCCGTGCAGTTCAGCTCGGCGGGCAGCAACGACCCGGACGGCGACCCGATCACGTACGCCTGGGACTTCACCAGTAACGGCAGCACCGACTCCACGGCGGCCAACCCGACGTTTACCTACCCGGCTAACGGCGAGTACACCGCGACGCTGACGGTACGGGACCCCGGCGGCAGAACCTCGACGGCCAGTACCGTCATCGGGGTCGGCCGACCATCCATCGAGTTGATCACACCGGCCGACGGATCGGTGTTCCAGTTCGGCGACCTGGTGCCCTACGAGGTGAGGGTCACGGATCCGAACGCCGGCACCATCGACTGCAACAGCGTCCAGCTCAACTACATCCTCGGCCACGACAGTCATGGACACCCGATCACCAGCAAGAACGGCTGCACCGGGTCGATCCAGACCACGGTGGACGGTGAACACGACGCGTCCGCGAACATCTTCGGGGTGCTCGCCGCGGTGTACACCCCGGTCAGCGGGGTCGCGGTCCAGGACCAGCACGTGCTGCAACCGCGGACCCGGCAGGCCGAGCACTTCGGCACCATGAACGGCGTCCAGCTCGCCGCCAAGCCCAGCGCCCACGGCGGCAACGCCATCGGGTACATCGAGAACGGCGACTGGATTTCCTTCACGCCGTACAACCTGGCCGGCGTCACCGGTATCAAGGCGCGGGTCGCCTCGGCCGGCGTCGGTGGCACGCTGACCGTGCGGGTCGACTCACCGACCGGCCCGGTGGCCGGCACGTTGCAGGTCGCCCCGACCGGTGGCTGGGAGACGTGGGCCGACGTCACCGGGACGATCAGCCCACCGGCCGGAACGCACCAGCTGTACCTGGTGTTCACCGGCGGCGCGGGATCGCTGTTCGACATCGACGATTTCACGTTCACCTCCGGCACCACGCAACCTCCGTCGGGGAACCTGGCGTTGAACAAGCCGGTGACGGCGTCGAGCACGGAGTCCGGCACCTTCCCGGCATCGGCTGCGGTCGACGGTTCGCTGACCACCAGGTGGGCGAGCACCTTCAGCGATCCGCAGTGGATCCAGGTGGACCTCGGTCAGTCGACCTCCATCGACCGGGTCAAGCTGACCTGGGAAGCGGCGTACGGCTCGGGGTACCAGATCCAGACGTCGGCCAACGGAACGACATGGACCACGGTCCGGACAGTCACCGGTGGCGACGGTGGGGTGGACGACAACACCGCGCTGGCCGCCACGGGTCGTTACGTGCGAATCAACGGTACGGCCCGCGGCACGGCCTGGGGATATTCCCTGTTCGAGTTCGAGGTCTACGGGGGCGGCGTCGTACAGCCGCCCTCGGGCAACCTGGCGTTGAACAAGCCGGCGACCGCGTCGAGCACCGAGGCGGTCGCCTTCCCGGCCTCCGCCGCGGTCGACGGTTCGCTGACCAGCAGGTGGGCGAGTGCCTTCGCCGACCCGCAGTGGATCCAGGTGGATCTCGGTCAGTCGTACCCCATCAATCGGGTCAAGCTGACCTGGGAGGGGGCGTACGGCTCGGCGTACCAGATCCAGACGTCGGCCAACGGGACGACCTGGACCACAGCCCGGACGATCACCGGTGGCGACGGTGCCGTGGACGACAACACCGCGCTGGCCGCCACCGGCCGATACGTGCGGATCAACGGCACGACCCGCGCCACAGCCTGGGGCTACTCGCTGTTCGAGTTCGAGGTCTACAGCTGATCGGGTAGACCGCGCACGATGGGGCGCAGGGACCTTCGAAGGTCCCTGCGCCCCTGGTCTGTCCCGGCCGTCGCCTCAAGGGGCAGTTTGGGAGCAGCAGGGTGCCCTGAACGGCCTTGATCTGCGTCCAACGGCGTCGAGGCCGCTCAACTGCGCCCGCCCCTACTTGCGGTCACCGTTTACCCAGGTCAGAGCGGGTGTAGCGTCCTGTTTTCCCACAGCGCGCTCTTCGGTTCTACGCTGCAGTCGACGGCAATCGATGTTGCAGGTTGGCGAAGTGGTCTCCGCGCCCGAAGTGCTCACCGACGCCCGACAGGCACGAGGGCTTTGACCTGTGGTGATGCGGTCCAGCGGTGCGGTGTGCACTCCCTGTAGAGGTCGAAGTGGTCGGGGACGATTGCCGATAGTGTTCCCAACCACACTGTCCGCGCTTACGGAAAGGGTGCTGCCATGAGCTCTGGTCGTCGGCGGCTGTCGCGAACTGTTGCCGCCGCGCTGTTCCTCCTCGCCGGGTTGGCTGTCCTTGCCGCCCCCGCCGAGGCGGCGAAGAAAGGTCCAGACCTCGCGGTCGACGCGTCCGGGACACGCATAGCGCTGGGGGTCGAGAAGAAGGTCGCCTATCTGAAGATCAGCAACCTGGGGGACGAGACCCCGAGCGACGTCGTCGTCCATGTCCGTCAGCCACCGCAGGGCCCTGACCCCATACCGGTCTCTCTGCTGTGGCATTCCGGGGGTGGTGTGGGGGAGTGCGACGGTGATTTCGGCGGGTTCTACTGCCGACTGTCGCCGGAGTTGATTCCGGGGCCGGGCGAAACCGTCGACGTTCCCATCGACGCGCTCGTCTACGGGACGACGCCCTACGAGGGCAGGTTCGAAGCATCGGTCAGCATCCGGCCGGACGAGGACGCGAATCCGGCCGACAACACCAAGTCCTTCCCGCTGACGCTGGTCGACGAGTCCAAGGCGGACCTCTCGTTGATCGCTCGAGACGTGCAGCAGTCCGTGCGGATCGGTGCCGACGGCATGCCGACGCCCACCGGGACGCTGCACCCGGGTGAGACGGGCGCCGTGTGGCACACCGTCGCCAACCAGGGCCGGAGAACGGTCAGCGGAGTGCGGGTCACGCTGCGTCTGCCCAAGGGTGTGACCTTCACCAGGAAGCCGGAACAGTGTGTGCTCGCCGACGCCGGGCAATCGGCCGTCTGCACCTACCAGCGCCTCACACTCGTTCCGGCCGCCGAGGACACCGACCCGAACGACACGATCTACTCGGCGGTCGAGCTGTACAACCTGGTGACGACCGCGTCATCCGCCAGCGCGCCGGCGACGTTGCGGAGCGGCAGCGTGCGGGTGGAGGGCCTCGCCGAGCAGCCGACGACCAACCGCTCCACGCCTGCACGAACCGACCTGCCCGCGAACGCCGTCGCCGTACGGGTGGCCGACGTGGACCCCGGTGACAATCGGGACGGGTTCGCCGTGGTGCTGGCCGCGAAGGGCGGTGGTGGTGGCGGTGGCGGTGACGGCGGGTTGCCGGTCACCGGACCGCAGGCCGGGTTGGTCGGCGGGATCGGCATGACGGCGATGGCGGTCGGAGGCGTGTTGATCCTCGCTGCCTGGCGTCGCCGGATGATCCTGGTGCCGCCCGAGGACGTCGGGTCCACCCGTAGCTGAGACGCCAGGCGACCGTGCCGCCTCCGCGATGCCCACGAAGGCGGCACCGCTGTCGGTGTTCGACATCTTGATCCCTACCGGCCAGCCGGCGCTTTACGCCGGGCTTGCCGGTGGCGGACCGTTCATCGAGCTGCCGCCGACGTATCACGCGGGCCCACATCGTCGCAGGTCCGCCCTAGCGTCGTGCCACGCGCGAACCTGAAACGCTAAACCCGGCACCGGCCCGCACGTCGGCCGGAACCACCGAGCGGGCCACGGCGGCGCGCATCATCGGGGATAGGGTGCCGTGCATGGAGTGGGACTACGAGGCGTATCGGTTGATCGATCCCGGTGAGGCCGAGCGGCGGTTCTCGTTGTCTGCACATGTTGGTTATCCCTACGCCGACCCCGCCGACCAGCAGGAGATCCGGCTGTTCGAGGGCGATTGGACGGTCGACGGGGACCTGATGTCGGCGTTCGACTTCACCCGGCCGCCGTACCACGTCATCATCGACGGCGACCTCACCCAGGTCAGCGAGCTGACCTGGGTGACCGACGACCGATCCTCGTTCTTCCTGGTCTGTGGCAATGTGGAGGCCCGGGCGGTGACGCTCGGCGGAGTCACCGCAGGGCCGGAACTTGTCATCAGCGGGAGTCTGGTGGCAGACGAGGGCGTACTCGGCGACTGCGACGACCCCGGCGGCCGGCTCGTTGTCCACGGTCGTACGCGCACCCCGATCGCGTTGGTACTCGACGCCTTCGTCATGGATTTTCGTCGGTCGCTGGACGGCGTCGCCGTCGGCGAACCGAGCGCCTTCGTCGGGTCGCATCCTGTCGCCAGCTATGCGGACGCACTGCGCCCCGGGCTTATCGTCGACGGCGAGTTCGACAGAGAAGCAATCTGGGAAGACCTCAGCGCTGGCGGCGCCGCTTCCCTCCTGTGGTCGCAGTACGACCCTCGGTCGGACTGACCGCTTCTGCGGTGGCAGGCAGGTGGATCCGGGCCAGGGTGTCGGTGAGGCCGGCCTGCCACTCGGTCTACCTCCACCAGGTGCCCGACGGCCCGAGTCGACCTCGCCGAGCAGCGACCTGAAGGGCGTCAAGCTGACCGTGACCCTCGGCAAGCTTGTGAGCCTCGCTCGACAGGTCGACTGGGATGTGAGCCTGGTCGACCTCGAGTTGTTGTGGAGCGGGGACGAGAAGGAGGGTCTCCAACGCCGGCAAACGCGCCGGCATCACCGGGACGCACTCCAGCCTGTGGAGTGCCGTCGCCGTTCGCGTCCTTCGACCGCCGGTCGTGTTCCTGGAGAACGTCGCCGCCCTCCTGCGGCGAGGATTCGACGTCGTCGAAGCCGATCTGACCGCGGTCGGGTACGACAAGAGCTGGCTATGCCTACGCGCGTCCGATATCGGCGCCGCCCACGCTGCACGACGGGCGGCCCTCGACCGAGTGACCGGAAGTGCCGCGCTATGCGCGCCGCGCAGCGTCGCGCCGGGGTGCCCCCAGGCAGTGGAGCGAGTCTCGCCCCTGCCACACCACGGGTCTCACGCGCCCACCCCTAGACATCCTCAGTTAACAAACCTAATAATTAGGCCCCGTCGATACCTGTCGATCGGACACCCCTCGGGAGGACCGGATGGCGCGCATATTCCGAACACCATTCCTGGCGGCCCTGGCGGCCCTGGTCTCGGCCGCTGCGGCGACCCTGAGCTTCGCTTACCCAGCCCTGGCCGCCGGCCCGACGGCAGTCTTCACCAAGACCTCCGACTGGGGCTCCGGCTGGGAGGGCCGATACACCATCACCAACGGCGGGTCGAGCACCATCACCGGCTGGCAGGTTCCCTTCACCCTGCCGTCGGGCACCTCCCTCGGATCGTACTGGGACGCCACGGTCAGCAGCGTCGGGCAGCGGCACACCTTCACCAACCGTTCGTGGAACGGCACCCTGGCCCCCGGCGCGTCGGCGTCGTTCGGTTTCTTGGCCACCGGCTCTGGCTCCCCCGTCGACTGCACGCTCAACGGCGCGACGTGCGCCGGTGGCGCACCCCCCACCACGGCACCGCCGCCGACCACCACGCCGCCCACCACCACGCCGCCGACCACCACGCCGCCGACGACCCCACCTACCACCAGTCCACCGAACGCCGGGCTGCCGAAGCACGCCCTGATCGGCTCCCTGCACGCCAGCTTCGCCAACGGCGCCGGGTACCTGCGGATGGCCGACGTGCCCGACGACTGGGACGTCGTCAACCTCGCCTTCGGCGAACCCACCTCCGTCACCTCCGGCGACATCCGTTTCCAACTCTGCCCGGCTGCCGAGTGTCCCAACGTGGAGACCGAGGCCCAGTTCACCGCGGCGATCCGCGCCAAGCAGCAGCAGGGCAAGAAGGTTCTGCTGTCCATCGGCGGTCAGAACGGGCAGGTGCAACTCACCACAACCGCCGCCCGTGACACGTTCGTCCGCTCGGTGTCGGCGATCATCGACCGGTACGGCCTCAACGGCCTGGACATCGACTTCGAGGGCCACTCCCTCTACCTCAACACCGGCGACACCGACTTCCGCAACCCGACCACCCCGGTCGTGGTGAACCTGATCTCCGCGATCCGCGAGCTCAAGCAGCGCTACGGAACCGGCTTCGTGCTCACAATGGCACCGGAGACGTTCTTCGTGCAGCTCGGCTACCAGTTCTACGGCTCAGGCCCATGGGGTGGCCAAGATCCCAGGGCTGGCTCATACCTGCCGGTGATCCACGCGCTGCGTGACGTCCTTACCGTCCTGCACGTCCAGGACTACAACTCCGGCCCCATCGTCGGGCTCGACGGTCAGTACCACACCATGGGCGGCACCGACTTCCACATCGCGATGACGGACATGCTGCTGGCCGGCTTCCCCGTCGCCGGGAACGCCAACGCGGTCTTCCCCGCACTGCGTGAGGACCAGGTCGCGTTCGGGGCGCCCTCCTCCACCAGTGCCGGCAACGGCTACCTCGCCCCGGCCGGCGTGCAACAAGCGGTGACCTGTCTCGTCCGAGGCCAAAACTGCGGCGCCTACACCCCCCGCAGTGGCACCAACCCCAACTTCCGAGGCCTCATGACCTGGTCAATCAACTGGGACCGCTACTACTCCTGGGAATTCCGGCTCAACCACGGACCGTTCCTCAAGGCCCTGCCCTAACTACGAGGCTGGCTGGACCAGCCGACGCCCCCGCCCGTCGGGGCTCGAAATCAGCATCGCGGTCCGGTCCGGTCCGGTCCGGTCCGGACCGGACCGGACCGCGACACCCCCGTCACTGCGCCGCTCACTGACCTGGCATCGCTGGTGGGCGCCCGGTGCCGCGCTGGCGGTGACGATCGTTGCTTACCTACTGCTGTACCGGCTGCCGTCGAACCTTCCGAGGAGGCCGAACGCCACGCCGATCCCACTCGCGGTGCCGTGACCAGCGCATCCTCTGTGGTGACCTCTTCGGCGAAACCGAAGAGGTCCCACGTCCGCTCAGCAGAGTTGCGAAGGTCTAGCATCTACGCGCTTACCTCAAGCTCTCCGCTCGGTATGCGACCGGGCCACGGGTGTGGCCGCGCTCAGGGACCTGAGCGAGAATGGGCCAGTTCGAACCGCAACCCTGGAAGGACTCTCCCTTGGCCGGTGGACTCGTAGCCCTGCTGGATGACGTGGCGGTGCTGGCCCGGGCCGCTGCCGCGTCGATCGATGACATCGGGGCGGCCGCCGCGAAGGCCGGCGCCAAGGCTGCGGGTGTCGTCGTCGACGATGCTGCCGTCACGCCGCAGTACGTGCGGAGCCTGGCGGCCGAGCGCGAGTTGCCGATTATCAAGCGCATTGCCGTGGGGTCGCTGCGTAACAAGTTCTTCATCATCCTGCCGGCGGTGCTGCTGCTCAGTCAGTTCGTGCCTTGGCTGCTCACTCCGATCCTCATGCTTGGCGGCGCCTACCTCTGTTACGAAGGCGCGGAGAAGGTGTGGGCCAAGATCGCCCATCACGGTGCCCACGGCGCGGGCGAGGAGAAGGTGCAGGACGAGACGACACTGGTGTCCGGGGCGGTACGAACCGACCTGATCCTCTCGGCGGAGATCATGGTCATCAGCCTTAACGAGGTGATCGATGAGGCGTTCTGGTCCCGCCTGGTGATCCTGGCTGTCGTCGCCGTCGTCATAACCGTCCTGGTGTACGGCGTGGTGGCCCTGATCGTGAAGATGGACGACGCCGGGCTGCGCCTGTCGCAACGTTCCGGCGCCGTCGCCACGTTCGGCCGCGGTCTGGTGAGGGCGATGCCGATGGTCCTCACCGTGCTGACGGTGGTCGGCACCGCGGCGATGCTGTGGGTGGGCGGGCACATCCTGCTGCTGGGCACGAACGAGCTGAACCTGCACTTCCTGTACGAGGCCGTGCACCACGTGGAGGTCGCCGCCCACGACGCCACGGGTGTTCTCGGCGGGCTCGTCGGCTGGCTCGTCAACACGGTGGCCAGCGCGATCCTCGGGCTGATCGTCGGAGCGCTGGTCGTGCTGGTCATGACTCTCACGCTCCACCGCCGCACATCCAAGGCTGCGACTGCGGCGGCCACGACTCGTACTGACGGCACCATCCCCGCCCCGCCGAGCCATGCAGCTCAGCGCCCCGACGCTTCTGCGGACCAAGCGCCGCGCGGATGACCACGAAATCACCGCAACTCGACCACGGGGCCAGGCGTTCTAGGCCGTGTTTCGTAAGTGGGCGTGGGCCGGGTGAGGTCACGGCGTGGCGGTGATCGATAACTGAAGAGGTCTCCGGTAAGTGGGTTAGCGAC
>NZ_JBITGE010000058.1:0-18228 GCF_044456785.1 Micromonospora sp. NPDC050795
GTTACATTCCGAACCCGGAAGCTAAGCCCTCCAGCGCCGATGGTACTGCACTCGTGAGGGTGTGGGAGAGTAGGACGCCGCCGGACAATCTTCCAAAGAAGCCCACCCCATCACGGGGTGGGCTTCTTTGCGTCCCCCCATTGACCCCGGAGACTCGTCAAGGTCACGCTCGATCCAGGTTGTCGTGGCCTCACGGCGTGGGGACACCACTAAGCCCAGGATGTTGCACGATCTTGCGGCCGGCGGGGCAGCCCGCGTGCTCGCTCAGTCCCGGGTCTGCATGCCGGCGCGGAGGTTGCGCAGCAGGCCGCCGGCGTCGCTGACCGACCGGCCCGGGAACATCGCCATGACCACGCTGCCGTGGTCGGCCCAGCCGCACACCGCGAAGTCCCCGCCCTCGCCGCTGGTGCTGCCACACTTCAAAACCCCGCCGAAGTCACCCGCGGGCAGCTCCCGCAGCCCGTTCACCGCACCGGTCTCGTCCGACATCAGGCGGAAGAGGCTGTCCAGGTCCCGTTCTGGCTGCCAGAGCAGGGTGGTTCCCCCGAAGATGAGCACTGAGCGCTTGTCGTCGGCCGGGTCCCGGTAGACGGTGCCGAAACTGCGGTCCAGTTCGATGTTCGCCGCCAGGCCGCTGCGGAGATAGTCGGCCGTGCTCTTCGCCCGCTCGCTGTCGTCGCGAGTCAGACCCGCCACCCGATCGGGTGAGGCCAGTTGGGTGTCCTTCTGCTGCGCCACCCGCCACCCACCGACACCAAGAACGCCGGCACCGGCGAGGCCGACCACCAGCGCGACCGTCCAACCGATCTTGCGTCGGCGTGACCAGCCGCTGGACCGCTCGTCGGGGTCGCCTCCGGAGTCCCGGGTGCTCAGCTGAATCGGCTCTTCGGTGAGCTCGACCGGCTCGCGGCCGCCATCGCGCGACCGCTCGGTGAGATGTGCGTCGGACATAGCCGACACCGTACGCGAACGGCAGGTGGCGCACGTCAGGTCTGCGGAAGCCCTCCGTAGACTTGTCCGGTGACCGAGAGACTGGATGCCCAACGCCCCGACGCCCCGACCCTTGCCGGCCAGTACCAGCCCGGTGAGGTAGAGCAGCGACGGTACGAGCAGTGGGTAGCCGGCGGGCACTTCCGGGCCTCCGCCGACAGCGACAAGCCCCCTTTCACCATCGTCATCCCGCCGCCGAACGTCACCGGCTCGCTGCACATGGGCCACGCGTTCGAGCACACGCTGATGGACGCCTTGACCCGGCGTAAGCGGATGCAGGGCTTCGAGGCGCTGTGGCTGCCGGGCATGGACCACGCCGGCATCGCCACCCAGAACCTGGTCGAGCGTCAGCTCGCCGCAGAGGGGCTGTCCCGGCACGATCTCGGCCGGGAGAAGTTCGTCGAGCGGGTCTGGCAGTGGAAGGCCGAGTCCGGTGGTGCCATCCTCGGTCAGATGCGTCGCCTCGGCGACTCCGTCGACTGGGACCGCGAGCGCTTCACCATGGACGAGGGGCTGACCCGCGCCGTCCAGACGATCTTCAAGAAGCTCTTCGACGACGGTCTGATCTACCGGGCCAACCGGATCATCAACTGGTGTCCGCGCTGCCTCACGGCGCTCTCCGACATCGAGGTCGAGCACACCGACGACGACGGCGAGCTGATCTCGATCCGCTACAGCGACGAGGTCGTGGTGGCCACCACCCGGGCCGAGACGATGCTCGGCGACACCGCCGTGGCGGTGCACCCCGACGACGAGCGCTACCAGCACCTGATCGGCACCGAGGTCGAGCTGCCGTTGACCGGCCGCCGGATCCCGATCGTCGCCGACGCGCACGTCGACCCGTCCTTCGGCACCGGCATGGTGAAGGTGACGCCGGCCCACGACCCGAACGACTTCGAGATCGGCCAGCGGCACGACCTGCCCGCGTTGACCGTGATGGACGAGCGCGGCGTGATCACCGTGCCCGGCCCGTTCGAGGGGTTGGACCGGTTCGAGGCGCGGCCGGCGATCGTGGCGGCGCTGCGGGAGCAGGGCCGGATCGTCGCCGAGAAGCGTCCGTACGTGCACGCGGTCGGGCACTGCTCGCGGTGCAAGACCACCGTCGAGCCGCGGCTGTCGCTGCAGTGGTTCGTCAACACCGCCCCGCTGGCCCAGGCCGCGGGTGACGCGGTGCGTGACGGCCGGGTCCGCATCGAGCCGGCCGAGCTGGCCAAGCGCTACTTCGCCTGGGTCGACAACATGCACGACTGGTGCATCTCCCGGCAGCTGTGGTGGGGGCACCGCATCCCGGTCTGGTACGGCCCGGCGGGTGAGATCGTCTGCGTTGGCCCCGACGAGGCGCCGCCGACCGGCGAGGGCTGGCACCAGGACGAGGACGTCCTGGACACCTGGTTCTCCAGCGGCCTGTGGCCGTTCTCCACCCTGGGCTGGCCAGAGCAGACCCCGGATCTGGCGAAGTTCTACCCGACCAGCGTGCTGGTGACCGGGTACGACATCCTGTTCTTCTGGGTCGCCCGGATGATGATGTTCGGCCTCTACGCGATGGACGGCCGGCCGCCCTTCGACGTGGTCGCGCTGCACGGCATGGTGCGTGACCAGTTCGGCAAGAAGATGTCGAAGTCGTTCGGCAACGTGGTCGACCCGCTCGACTGGATCGACCGGTACGGCGCCGACGCCACCCGGTTCACCCTGGCGCGGGGCGCGAACCCCGGCCAGGACGTCCCGGTCAGCGAGGAGTGGTGCCAGGGCTCCCGCAACTTCTGCAACAAGCTCTGGAACGCCACCCGGTTCGCCCTGATGAACGGCGCGCACACCACTGGTGACCTGCCCCCCACCGAGCAGCTCTCCACCGTCGACCGGTGGATCCTGTCCCGGTTGGCGCACGTCACCGCCGAGGTCGACGAGCAGTTCGAGGCCTACGAGTTCGCCAAGGTGTGCGACCTGCTCTACCACTTCGCCTGGGACGACGTCTGCGACTGGTACGTCGAGCTGAGCAAGCCGGTGCTCGCCGAGGGCGGTGAGCGCGCGGAGGCCAGCCGTCAGGTGCTCGGGCACGTGCTCGACCAGCTGCTGCGGCTGCTGCACCCGGTCATCCCGTTCGTCACCGAGGAGCTGTGGCTCGCGTTGACCGGCGGCGAGACGGTGCAGGCCGCCGCCTGGCCGGTGGCCGACCCGTCGCTGGTCGACGACGCCGCCGAGGCCGAGCTGGTCGGCGTTCAGCGGGTGGTCACCGAGATCCGCCGGTTCCGTTCCGACCAGGGGCTGCGCCCCACGCAGCGGGTAGCTGCCCGCCTGGACGGGCTGTCCGGCGCGGGTATCGCTGCCCACGAGCCGCTGATCCGCTCGCTGGTCCGGTTGGATCCGGCCGGTGACGACTTCCAGGCCAGCGCCACGTTGGCCATGCCCGGCGCGGTCGGTGTCGCGTTGGACACCCGGGGGTCGATCGACGTGGCGGCCGAACGGGCCCGGCTGACGAAGGACCGCGCGGCAGCCGAGAAGGAGGTCGCGCAGGCCCGGGCGAAGCTCGACAACCCTGCCTTCATCGGAAAGGCCCCCGAGCCGGTGGTCGCGAAGATCCGCGGCCGGCTCGCCACCGCCGAGGCCGACCTGGTCCGGATCGACGCTGCTCTGGAGACACTGCCCTCGTGACCGACCGTACCGAATTCGCCGCCGTCGAGGCCGAGCTGAACGCCCGTGGCTTCACCCGCATGGTCTTCGAGCTGGACCGGATCGAGTCGCTGCTCGACCTGCTCGGCAGCCCGCAGCGGGCGTACCCGGCGATCCACCTGACCGGCACCAACGGCAAGACCTCAACCGCGCGGATGATCGACTCGCTGTTGCGGGCGCACGGCCTGCACACCGGTCGGTACACCAGCCCGCACCTGGAGACCGTCCGGGAGCGGATCAGCCTGGACGGGGAGCCGGTCAGCGAGGAGCGGTTCGCCTCGGTGTACCGGGAGATCAAACCGCTGGCTGAGCTGGTCGACGCGCGGTCGGACGAGCCGCTGACGTACTTCGACATGACCACCGCGCTGGCGTTCGCCACCTTCGCCGACGCGCCGGTCGACATCGCGGTGGTCGAGGTTGGCCTCGGTGGGGCGGAGGACGCCACGAACGTCCTCCAGGCCGGGGTCTGTGTGATCACCCCGATCGGGCTGGACCACACCGAGTGGCTCGGCGACATGATCCAGGACATCGCGCTGGCGAAGGCCGGCATCATCCACCCGGGGGCCACCGTGATCTCGGCGTCCCAGGAGGAGGAGGCCGCCGGTCCCCTCCTCGACCGCTGCGCCGAGGTCGGGGCCACCATCGCCCGGGAGGGCGGTGAGTTCGGCGTGCTGGGTCGGGCGGTCGCGGTCGGCGGTCAGGTGCTCACCCTCCAGGGGCTGGGCGGCGTCTACGACGACGTGTTCATTCCGCTGCACGGTGCCCACCAGGCGCAGAACGCGGCCATGGCGCTTGCCGCCGTGGAGGCGTTCCTGGGCGCGGGGGCCCGACGTCAGCTGGACATCGAGGCGGTCCGCGAGGGCTTCGCCTCGACCAGCTCCCCGGGTCGGCTGGAGCGGGTCCGTAACGCCCCGACCATCCTGCTGGACGGTGCGCACAACCCGCACGGCATGAAGGCCACCGTCACCGCGCTCCAGGAGGAGTTCGCGTTCAGCAAGCTGGTGGCCGTCATCGGCGTACTGGCCGACAAGGACGCCGAAGCGCTGCTGGAGCTGCTGGAGCCGGTGGTCGACCAGGTGGTGGTCACCCGCAACAGCTCGCCACGGGCGATGCCGGTGGAGGAACTCGCGGCGCTGGCCGCCGAGATCTTCGGCGATGAGCGGGTCGACTCGGCCGAGGAGATGCCGGACGCCATCGAGTTGGCGGTGGCGTTGGCCGAGGAGGACGTCCCCGGTGAGCTGAGCGGGGTCGGGGTGCTGGTCACCGGGTCCGTGGTGACGGTCGCCGACGCGCGCCGGCTGCTGAAGCGATGACCAGCCCGGAGCGGGACCCGCACCCCACCGATGACCCGACCGGCCCGCCGGTCGGGCAGCCGGTCGGGCAGCCGGTGGGGGAGGAACCCACGGCCGGGCAGCCGCGACGCTCCGGGTTGCGCAACCCGGAGCGGGCGGTACGCGGTCTCGGTGCTGGCACGCTCAGCCTGGAGGCGCTGGTGCTGTTGCTGGCGATCCAGCCGATCCGGGTGGTCGGGGGTGACCTCGGCGGCGCCGCGATCGGTGCGGTGGTGGCACTGGCGGTGGCCGCCGTGGTGCTCGCCGGCATGATGCGTCGGCCCTGGGCCTGGAACGCCGGCACCGTGCTCCAGGGGCTGCTGCTGCTGGGCGGTCTGCTGCACTGGTCACTGCTCGGGCTGGGCATCATCTTCGCCCTGGTCTGGGCGTACGCGTTGCACGTCCGCCGCGTCATCCTCGGCTGACGGCGGACCCGGCCTGCGCTGTCCGAAGGCGGGCCGGGTCAGGCGTCGGCGCGTTCGCGCCACTGGGTGAGCGCGACGCCGTGGCCATCCGGGTCGCGGAAGGCCGCCGCCCACCCCTCCAGCTTGGTGCCCCGGTTGACCACCCGGGGCGCGTACGTGAAGCGGACGCCCGACTCGCGCAACCGCTCGTACGCCGCCTCGATGTCGCTCACCTCAAGGTTGACGTGCACGAGCCGGCGGCTGATGGGCGCCGCCCCGGTCACCTCGCGCAGGACGATCCGGGTCGCCCCGGAGGCCAGGACGGCGTTGTGGGCACCCTGGTCGACCTCGCTGAAGCCGAGCACGTCGCGGTAGAAGTTGAGCGACCGCTGCAGGTCGGTGACCAGCAGGGTGAGGCCCACCCCGCTGATCGGTGCGGCCGGGTCCGCGCCCGAGCCGGCGTCGAACCCGAAGATCGCCTGGTCCAGTTCCTCGTCGGTCACTGTCGTGCGTGCGGCCCCGGCCGGTGAGGGATCGTCCAGCGGAAGATCGAGTGGGTCCAGCGGGTCGGGAGTGCCCGGGCCGGAGCGCTGCGCGGGCGGCGGGTCGAAGCGCTGCGCGCTGGGGGGGTCGACGGGGTCCTCGGCGGGCGGGGCGCTCGCGCCGCTCGCCTGCGAAGCGTCGAAGCGGTCGGCGGCGGGCTCGTCGAAGCGCTCCTCGGCGGGAGGGCGCGGCGCCGGAGTGGTTGCCCGTCGGGGCAGCCCACCAGCCTGCGGCTCGACGACCACGCCCTCCAACACCACCGGGCCACCCGGGCTCTGGTGCATCACCACGGGCTCGCGCTCCTCGGGCACGACGCCCGGGTCGTCGCGCCGGAGGTCGTCGCGCGAAGGGTCGGTGCGCAGCGGGTCACCGAGCGGGTCGCGGAAAGGGTCACCGGCCGGGTCCCGGAACGGGTCACCGACCGGGTCGCGGAAGTCGTCGTCGGGTGCGCGGTCGTCCCACGGCGGCGCGTCCTGCTGGATCAACAGCTCGTCCACCGGCTCCGCGTCGGCGAACTCCGGCGGAAGGTCGGCGACGGCAGCGGCGGTCTCGGCATGGGTGAGCACCTCGTCCCAGAGGACCTTGACGTGCCGCTGGTCGTCCAAAGCGACCCGGATCGGCAGGGTCTGGCCCAGCGACGGCCACTTGGAGACCGGCACCCTCGGCTCAATGATCTTCTTGGACCGCGGCGGCAGACCAGGGGCGTCGATCACCAGTTGCAGTTCGCAGCGGCCGAACGCGTACTGGGTGGGTGGTTCGGAGGCGCTGTGCACGTGCCCGACGCCGACGACCCACGTGCGACCGCCGCCGCGTACGGTCGCCAGCGCGATCGCCAGCACCAGCAGGGCGACCCCCAGGGCCACGATGGCCCAACTCGTCATGCCGAGCCCGAACAGGACGACGAACGTGGCAACGGTGCCCAGCACCGCGCCGATCAGCTTGCGTACCGGCGCGATGGGTCGGTTCCCGCCATTCGCCACAGTGGACCTCCCGGGGTCAGGACCAGGCTAGGCCGGATCGGCCACCGGGGGAAAGACCGGCCGCCGCGCCGGTGCCGGGACCGGGTCGCTAGGCTGACCGTACCGATCCCAAGCGTTCAGCGCGTACAGGAGGAACCCAGCGTGTCCAGCAACAGCCCGGATGAGCGCAGCCTCGTTCTGATCAAGCCCGACGCGGTCCGCCGCGGCCTGGTCGGCGAGGTCCTCTCCCGCTTCGAGCGCAAGGGGCTGCGGATCGACGCGATGGCGCACCGGACGATGGATGCCGCGCTCGCCGACGAGCACTACGCCGAGCACGTCGACAAGGCGTTCTACCCGCCGCTGAAGGACTTCATGACCGGCGGCCCGCTGGTCGCCCTGGTTCTCTCCGGCGACCAGGTCATCGACGTGGTCCGCGGGCTGGTCGGCGCCACCGACGGACGCAAGGCCGCCGCCGGCACCATCCGGGGTGACCTGTCGCTGTCCAACCGGGAGAACCTGGTGCACGCCTCCGACTCGACGGACAGCGCCAAGCGCGAGATCGCGCTGTGGTTCCCCGAGCTGGGCTGACGCCCACCGGCCGGGGTCGACCGACGACGCCCGGGTTCAGCCGACCGCCGGCACCTTCGCCGGGTTGCCGACCACGTAGATCCCGGTGATCCGTCCGTCGGCCGCGGCGATGGTCAGCGTGTACCGACTGCCGTCCGCGCGGGTGATCAGCATCGCTGGTTCCCCGTTGAGCTCCACCGGATCCATCGCCACTCGGTGACGCGGGCCGTAGACCCCGGCGTAGAACCGGGCGATCCGGTCGGCGCCGGTGACCGGGTTGAGGGCGGCCCGCGCCCGACCGCCGCCGTCGTTCCAGGCGGTGGCGTCGGCGGCCACCAGGTCGGTGAGCTTCGCCAGGTCACCGTCGCGGGCGGCGGCGAGGAACGCGTCCAGCAGCCGTTCCCGCTCCGGGCGGCTGGCGGTGAACCGACGCTGCTCCTGCCGTACCCGCGCGGTCGCCCGGTGGTTGAGCTGCCGACAGTCGGCGACGGACCGCTCCAGGATCTCGGCGATCTCCCCGTACGGCAGGTCGAAGGCCGTGTGCAGGACGTACACCGCCCGCTCCGGCGGGGTGAGTCGCTCCAGGACGTGCAGCAACGCGGTGGAGAGCGAGTCGCGTAGCTCCACCCGGTCCAACGGCCCGAACGGCGAGGGCGCGGTCGGCACCGGCTCGGGCAGCCATGTCCCGACGTACGTCTCGCGGGCCGCCTGCCGCGCGCGCAGCCGGTCCAGTGCCAACCGGGTGACCACCCTGGACAGGTACCGGCGCGGCTCCTCGACCCGGGCCCGGTCCACACCGAGCCAGCGCAGGTACGCCTCCTGGAGCACGTCCTCCGCGTCGTGGCGGCTGCCGAGCAGGCGGTACGCGAGACCGAGCAGCATCGGCCGGTGCGCCTCGAGCGCACCGGCCGCCTCCGCTGCCGCCTTGGTGGTCACGCCTGGGCTGGAGGCTCCAGCCGCATCGTCACCCCGATCCGATTCCACACGTTGATTGTGGCAATCGCGACGACGAGGTCGGCCAGTTCCTTCTCGGACCAGACCTTCGCGGCGTCATCCCACACCTCGTCCGGCACCCCGTGCTCGCCGAGCCGGGTGACCGCGTCGGTGAGGGCCAGTGCGGCCCGCTCCCGCTCGTCGAAGAAGGGAGACTCCCGCCAGGCGGCTACCGCGAACAGCCGCCGGCTCGACTCGCCGTCGGCGAGCGCGTCCCGGCTGTGCATGTCCACGCAGTACGCGCACCCGTTGATTATCGATGCCCGCAGTTTCACCAGCTCCAGCACGGTGCGATCGACGTTCGTCTGGACGTACTTCTCCAACCCCATGACGGCCTTGTACGCCTGCGGTGCGACCTCGGCCGGGTTCATCCGTTGCACGACTACCTCCTGATCGGTCCGACACCGGTACGACGGCCGGGCCGGGGCAGGTCGTGACAACCGGAACTGTGATCCCGCTCATCCCGATCGGCGAGCACCGTCCCCGACCCCCCGGTCGATCATGGAGTTGTTGCCACGACACGCCGTCGAGTGAGGCAACAACTCCATGATCAGCGGGGTTGGGTCGGGGATGGGCCGGCCAGCGCCGGCTGGCCCGGCAGGCCGAACAGCTCCCCGTTGCCGACCGTCAGGTCGACGCTGCGGTCTGCCGGGACCTTCCGACGCTCGTGATCAGCAGGCTAGGAGTGACGGGTACGGGTGGGAAACGGATTCGGATCGAGCCGAATGCTCAGGCCGAGGCGCACGTCGGCTCGTCACCGACGAGCTGCACCAGTGCCAGACCGGCCGGTTCAGGCCGTACAACACCCGCCGGCCCACCCGACGCCGGTGTACCACGCCGGCGGCCAGCAGTGCGGAGAGCTGCTCCGACACGGTGCTCGGTGCCAACCCCAACGTGGCCGCGAGGCCCGCGGTGGTGGCTGGCCTCGCCAGCGCCCGCAGTACCTGGGCGCGACCCCGACCGACCAGCACCGCCAGCCGATCCGTGGCCGGTGTCGTCCGGGCCGCCGAGACCGGCTCACCCTCGGCGAGCACTGCCGCCCCGCGCGCCTGGTAGGAGACGGCGATGATCTCCGGATGGTCGGTGGCGCAGACGAGTGCCCCCTCCGAGAAGATCAAGGGAAGCAGCAGCAGTCGCTGATTCACCGCCGTGAACTGCTGCTCCGACGGCTTCACCAGGGTCAGCACCGGCTTGTTCCAGCGCACCCGTTCGTGCAGGTTCTCCAGGAGCGCGTCCGGGCCGTACGCGGCGAGCGCCCGGGCCCGATGCAGCACCTCCTCGTCCAGCGCCGCCTGCATCGCCGGCCACCACGGCGCGATGGCCGCGTCCCAGTACGCCTGGATGCCGTCGGCGAGCCGGTCCAGGGCTGCCCGCCGGTCCGTGACGAACGGGCGGAGCCACTCCGGCAGGTCGTCCGGGTGGTAATAGTGGGGGATCTGTTCGGTGATCACCTCGGCCGGCGTCGCGCGCAGCTCGGCGAGCTGGTCGGCCAGGGTCGGCGCGGCCAACGTGGGGATCGGGCTGAGGAAGTCCGGTGCGGGTAGGCCGGTGGTCAGCAGCCGGGCCGGCGCGGTCGCCGGCACGTCGTCGAGCACCCGCCGTGCGTGCCGCGCCCAGGCGGTGTACGGCCAGGGCGCCTCAATCGGATTGCGGTGCAGCAGCAACAGGCTGGTCAGCACCTCCCAGAGCGGGCTGGTGGCGATCCGGGTCCGGAGCAGCGTCGGCTCGTCCAACTCGATCCGGATCACCCGGTCAGCCTAGGGTGCCGGCGCGGGCGTTCACTCGGCGGCGGGGCGGTCGACGGGTCGAGTATCGTTGGACCTCGAAAGGCGATGACCCGGCCATCACCGGTGAGCCTCCGGAAGAACAGCCGGGCAACCGGCCCAGTAGAACCGGACGGGTGCGGCCCGTCACAGCCGACAATGAGCGGGCGGTCGATCCTGACCGCCAAGCGGGGTGGTACCGCGGGCCACCCGGGAGCGCCGTTCCAGGCGTACCCGGAGGTTCGTCCTCGCAGACCCACGTTGAGTGAGCTGCATGAGGAGAGCGACCCCCGATGGCCTATCCGTTGCACGACGCGACCGCCGCCGGTGTTCCGGCGAGCCCGGACCTGCCCGCGGTCGAGCGCCGCGTGCTGGAGCACTGGACGGCTGACAAGACCTTCGAGGCCAGCATCGAGGCCCGCCCCGCCGGCACCGACGGCAAGAACGAGTACGTCTTCTACGACGGCCCGCCGTTCGCCAACGGCCTGCCGCACTACGGTCACCTCTTCACCGGCTACGTCAAGGACGTGGTGCCGCGCTACCAGACCATGCGTGGCCGGCACGTCGAGCGGCGGTTCGGCTGGGACTGTCACGGCCTGCCCGCCGAGGTGGTGGCCGAGAAGCAGCTCGGCATCACCAGCAAGGCGGAGATCATCGACCTGGGCGTGGACCGGTTCAACGAGGCCTGCCGTACCTCGGTGCTGGAGTTCACCCAGGACTGGGAGCGGTACATCAACCGGCAGGCCCGCTGGGTCGACTTCACCAACGACTACAAGACCCTCGACCTGGACTACATGGAAAGCGTCATGTGGGCCTTCAAGACCCTGCACGACAAGGGTCTGATCTACGAGGGCTTCCGGGTGCTGGCGTACTGCTGGCGCTGTGAGACGCCGCTGTCGAACACCGAGACCCGGATGGACGACGTCTACCGGGACCGGCACGACCCCACCCTGTCGGTGTGGTTCGAGCTGACCGCCGACGAGTCCGCACCGGAGCTGCTGCGCGGCCCGGTCAAGCTGGGCGTCTGGACCACCACGCCGTGGACCCTGCCGTCGAACCTCGCGCTCGCCGTCGGGCCCGACATCGAGTACGCGGTGCTCGAACGCGACGGCGACCGCTACCTGGTGGGGGCGGCGCGGCTGGCCGCGTACGCCAAGGAGCTGGAGGGCTACGAGCAGGTCGGCTCGGTGTACGGCCGGGACCTGGTCGGACGCCGCTACACGCCGCTGTTCGACTTCCTCGTCGAGCAGGCCGGGGAGAACGCCTACCAGGTGCTCGGGGCGGAGTTCGTCACCACCGAGGACGGCACCGGGATCGTGCACCTGGCCCCGGCCTTCGGTGAGGACGACCAGAACGTCTGCAACGCCGCCGGCATCCCCACCATCGTCACTGTCGACGACCACACCCGGTTCACCGCGCTGGTCCCGCCGTACCAGGGTGAGCAGGTCTTCGACGTCAACAAGCCGGTGATCCGGGAGCTGAAGGACCGGGGGGTGGTGCTCAGGCAGGACACCTACACCCACTCGTACCCGCACTGCTGGCGTTGCGACACCCCGCTGGTCTACAAGGCGGTGTCGTCGTGGTTCGTCGCGGTGACCCAGTTCCGGGACCGGATGGTCGAGCTGAACCAGGAGATCAACTGGACGCCCGGCCACATCAAGGACGGCTCGTTCGGCAAGTGGCTGGCCAACGCCAGGGACTGGTCGATCAGTCGGAACCGGTTCTGGGGCTCGCCGATCCCGGCGTGGAAGT
This sequence comes from Micromonospora sp. NPDC050795, assembly GCF_044456785.1. Taxonomy (NCBI): domain Bacteria; kingdom Bacillati; phylum Actinomycetota; class Actinomycetes; order Micromonosporales; family Micromonosporaceae; genus Micromonospora; species Micromonospora sp. NPDC050795. Next base: position 11,970 of record NZ_JBITGE010000058.1, read on the forward strand.
CCGACGACCCGAACTACCCGCGCCTGGACGTCTACGGTTCGCTGGCCGACATCGAGCGGGACTTCGGCGTACGCCTGACCGACCTGCACCGGCCGGCGGTGGACGACCTGGTCCGCCCCAACCCGGACGACCCGACCGGGCAGTCGATGATGCGCCGGGTGCCGGAGGTGCTGGACTGCTGGTTCGAGTCCGGGTCGATGCCGTTCGCCCAGGTGCACTACCCGTTCGAGAACGCCGACTGGTTCGAGCACCACTACCCGGGTGACTTCATCGTCGAGTACATCGGGCAGACCCGTGGTTGGTTCTACACGATGCACGTGCTGGCCACCGCGCTGTTCGACCGGCCGGCGTTCCGTAACTGCCTGAGCCACGGCATCCTGCTCGGCTCGGACGGGCGCAAGATGTCCAAGAGCCTGCGCAACTACCCGGACGTCTACCACGTCTTCGACGCGTACGGCTCGGACGCGATGCGCTGGATGCTGATGTCCTCGCCGGTGCTGCGCGGTGGGGACATGGCGGTCACCGAGGCGGGCATCCGCGACGCCGTCCGGCAGGTGCTGCTGCCGCTGTGGAACGTGTACTACTTCTTCACGCTCTACGCCAACGCCGACGGGTATCAGGCCCGGCGACGTACCGACTCCACCCACCTGCTCGACCGGTACGTGCTGGCGAAGACGAACGAGCTGGTGTCCACGGTCGGCGCGCAGATGGACGCGTACGACATCTCCGGTGCCTGCGCCACCGTCCGGTCCTACCTCGACGCGCTGACCAACTGGTACGTGCGCCGGTCCCGGGACCGGTTCTGGTCCGGTGACGTCAACGCCTTCGACACCCTGTCGACGGTGCTGGAGACGCTCTGTCGGGTGGTGGCGCCGCTGGCTCCGCTGACCGCGGAGGAGATCTGGCGTGGCCTGACCGGGGAGCGTTCGGTGCACCTGACCGACTGGCCCTCGGCGGAGGAGTTCCCGGCCGACCACGATCTGGTCCGCGCGATGGACAACGTTCGGGCGGTCGCCTCGGCGGCGCTGTCGCTGCGCAAGGCCAAGGGGCTGCGGGTGAGGCTGCCGCTGTCGACGCTGACCGTGGCCTCGCCGGCCGCGGAGCAGCTGCGGCCGTTCGCCGACCTGGTCGCCGACGAGGTGAACGTCAAGTCGGTGGAGTTCAGCGCGGAGCTGTCCGCGTACTGCGAGCAGGTGTTGACTGTGGTTCCCCGGGCGCTCGGCCCACGCGTCGGCAAGCAGGTGCAACAGGTGATCAAGGCGGTCAAGGCGGGCGAGTGGGAGCTGGTCGACGGCGCCCCGGTGGCCGCCGGTGTCACCCTCGCCGAGGGTGAGTACGAGTTGCGCCTGGTCGCCGCCGACGCCGAGCACTCCGCGCCGCTGCCCGGCGGCGAGGGAGTGGTGGTGCTGGACACCGACGTCACACCGGAACTGGCCGCCGAGGGGCTGGCCCGCGACGTGGTGCGGGTGGTGCAGCAGGCCCGCCGTGACGCCGATCTGGACGTCTCGGACCGGATCGTGGTGTCGGTGTCGGCGTCCGACGAGGTACGCGCGGCGGTGTCGGCGTACGTCGACTTCGTCTCCGCGGAGGTGCTGGCCGACTCGGTCGACTTCGTCGAGGGGCTGGAGGGCTTCGCTGGCGAGGTCGGCGATGGTGAGCGGGTAACGGTGGTCGTCCGCCGGGTATAACGGACCATCGCCAGGGTGCGGGCGCCTCACCACCTCCGTCCGGGAGGTGTGGAGGCGTCCGCTACCGTGACACCGCCTGCTCGCAATTCATCTGCCGGAGGACCAGTGCCGCTGCTCTACACCATCGGCAAGCTGACCGTGGGCCCCACGCTGCGGGTGGCGTTCCGCCCGACCGTGGAGGGTCTGGAACACGTGCCGGAGACCGGCGGCGCGATCTTCGCCGGCAACCACCTCTCGGTGGCCGACGAGTTGTTCCTCGGCACGGTCGTGCCCCGGCACCTGGCGTTCTGGGCCAAGTCGGAATATTTCAACGGCACCGGCGTGAAGGGTGCGATCTCCAAGTTCGTCCTCACCGGCCTGGGTGCGATCCCGGTCGAGCGGGCCGGTGGCCGGGCGGCGCTGTCCGCGTTCGACGCGGCGATCCCGGCGCTCAAGGGCGGTGACCTGGTGGTGGTCTACCCGGAGGGCACCCGCTCGCCGGACGGCAAGCTCTACCGGGGGCGGACCGGCGCGGCCCGGCTGGCGATCTCGGCCGGCGTGCCGATCATCCCGGTCGGCATGATCGGCACGGACAAGGCGCAGCCGATCGGCGCCCGGGTGCCCCGGCCGGGCACCGCCAAGATCACGGTTCGATTCGGCAAACCGCTGGACTTCACCGGCCGACCGGACGACCGCGCCTCTCTGCGGCAGATGACCGACGAGCTGATGAGCGAGATCCAGAAGCTCACCGGCCAGGAGTACGTGCCCCGCTATGCCCCGCCGCGCGCCCACCCGGACCCGACCCGCGACGCCTGACCCCGCCGGCCGCACCCCGGCCGCCCAGGGTGCGGCATCAGCCCCGCTCGGGTTGGACGATCTGGGCGCGCAGGGTGCCCAACAGGTCGGAACTGTCGGCGACGGAGAGTCGGGTGAACACCCCGGTGGCGATGCTGCCGTGGTCGACCGACGTGCAGACGACCACGGCACCGCCGTCGGCACTGCCCACCGCGCACCGTTCGTGCCGGCCCCGTACACCGGTGTCCACGCTCTCCGGGGCACCCAACGCGTACCGATCGGTGAGCCGGCTGATCTCGGCCTCCGCGTCCGACTCCGGGGTCAGCCGGAAGCCGGTGCCGCCGAAGACCGTCACCCGCTTGCCGCTCGTCGTGGCGTAGACGCCGGCGAACGTGTCCTCGGCCAGCCAGTTCTCCTTGCGTACCTCGCTCTCCAGCTTCTGGGCCGCCTCGGTGCTGCGGCTGTCCTGCCGCAGGCTGAGGTCGTCCACCTGGACGGGCAGGGCCGCGCGCGCCGGGTACTGGGCCGAGATCGGGAACCCGTAGTAGGCGGGGCATCCACAGCAGCAGGCCAGGGTGAGCAGCAGCAGCCACGGCCAGCGGCGTCGTCGGCGAACCGGAACCGGCACGTACCCCTGGGGGGCCTGCCACCCGGGCGGCGGTGATGGCGGTGGCGTGGTGGATCGCCGACCCCGGCGCTGCTTCGGCACCTTCGGCGGCGCGGGTGGCGACATCGGCCGGGCCGGCACCATGGGTCCGATGGCCCGGGTTGCGCCCGGGGCGGCGGGCGGCGGCACCGGCTGCGACCCGGCCGGGGGAGCGGGCGGCCCGGACCACTGCCGGGTGTTCCCCGACGAGGCGGGGGGAGCGGGCGGCCCGGACCACTGCCGGGTGTCCGGCGGCGTCGGATACGACATCGTGGGCGGCAGCGGGGGCAGTTCGGCGGAGGGCAGGTCCCAGCCGCCGGTGTCCACGCCGGCCCACGGGTCGACCGGGGTCTGGTCCTCCGGCGGTCCGACGGCCACCGGCGGGGGAGGGGTCGGCTCGGCCGACGCGCCCCAGGCCGCTCGGCGGGGCAGCGGGGGTGGAACCGGGGCCGAACCACTCCACCTGGGCGCCGGGACGTCCGCGGCCGGGACCTCCGAGGCCGGGACCTCCCCGGTCGGGGCAGGCTCCGGCTGGTCCGAGGGCTCCGGCTGGTCCGAGGGCTCCGGCTGGTCCGAGGGTTCCGGCTGCTCCGGGGGTACGGGTGGGGAGGTCGGCTCGTCGGCGACCGTCCGGTCCCGCTCCGGCTCCGCGCCCGGGTTGCTCCCGTCGGCCGGCCGTGCTCCCGGCTGGGTCTCCGGCATCGCGGCAATCTCCTCTCGCGCCGAACCGAGGTTAGTACCGCGCCGCCACCCCCGCCGATCGGGCGTGCGCGCGATCGGCGGCGGACGAACGCGTACCCTTGGGCATCATGAGTGCCCCGTCCACGAGCCCGCACGCGGCCGCGACCAACTCTCGCGACGACTCCAGCTCGGCCCGCCCGACGCCGCGCGTCGGCTCGGAGCCGTCGGTCTGGCCCCAGCTCGAGCCGCTGCTGCCCCAGATCTCCAAGCCCATCCAGTACGTCGGGGGCGAGTTGGGTGCGGTGACGAAGGACTGGGACGCGGCGACCGTGCGCTGGGCGCTGATGTATCCCGACGCCTACGAGGTGGGCCTGCCCAACCAGGGCGTGCAGATCCTCTACGAGGTGCTCAACGAGCTGCCCGACACCCTCGCCGAGCGGACGTACGCGGTCTGGCCGGACCTGGAGACGCTGATGCGCACGCACGGCGTGCCGCAGTTCACCGTCGACGCGCACCGGTCGGTGCGCGGGTTCGACGTGTTCGGCATCTCCTTCTCCACCGAGCTGGGTTACACGAACATGCTCACCGCGATCGACCTGGCCGGCATCCCGCTGCTGGCCGCCGACCGCACCGACGCCGACCCGGTGATCGTTGCCGGCGGGCACGCCGCGTTCAACCCGGAGCCGATCGCCGACTTCATCGACGCCGCGGTGCTCGGCGACGGCGAGGAGGCGGTCCTGGAGATCACCGCGATCGTCCGGGAGTGGAAGGCCGAGGGCTCGCCGGGCGGCCGCGACGAGCTGCTGCTGCGGCTGGCCCGCACCGAGAGTGTCTACGTGCCGCGCTTCTACGACGTCGACTACCTGCCGGACGGCCGGATCCAGCGGGTCGTACCGAACCGGGCGGACGTGCCGTTCCGGGTGCACAAGCGCACGACGATGGACCTGGACGCCTGGCCGTACCCGAAGAAGCCCCTCGTGCCGTTGGCCGAGACGGTGCACGAGCGGTACGCGGTGGAGATCTTCCGGGGCTGCACCCGGGGCTGCCGGTTCTGCCAGGCCGGAATGATCACCCGTCCGGTGCGGGAACGGTCGATCACCACTGTCGCGCAGATGGTCCGCGAGGGCCTGGAGTTCTCCGGCTTCTCCGAGGTCGGCCTGCTGTCGCTCTCCTCGGCGGACCACTCCGAGATCGGCGACATGTGCTCGGGCCTCGCCCAACAGTACGAGGGCACGAACGTCTCGCTGTCGCTGCCCTCGACCCGGGTGGACGCCTTCAACATCGACCTCGCGCAGGAGCTGTCCCGCAACGGGCGGCGCACCGGCCTGACCTTCGCCCCGGAGGGCGGGTCGGAGCGGATCCGCAAGGTCATCAACAAGATGGTGTCGAAGGAAGACCTGATCCGTACGGTCGTCACCGCGTACACCAACGGGTGGCGGCAGGTGAAGCTCTACTTCATGTGCGGCCTGCCCACCGAGACCGACGAGGACGTCCTCGAGATCGCCGAGATGGCCCACGAGGTGATCAGGGCCGGCCGGGCCGCGACCGGCTCCAAGGACATCCGCTGCACGGTCTCCATCGGCGGGTTCGTGCCGAAGCCGCACACCCCGTTCCAGTGGGCCGCGATGGACCGTCCGGAGGTCATCGACCACCGGCTCAAGATCCTCAAGCAGGCCATCAACGCGGACCGCTCGCTGGGCCGGGCCATCGGCTACCGCTACCACGACGGCGAGCCGTCGCTCATCGAGGGGCTGCTCTCCCGGGGTGACCGCCGGGTCGGGTCGGTCATCCGCAAGGTCTGGGAGAACGGCGGCCGGTTCGACGGGTGGAGCGAGCACTTCTCCTACCAGCGCTGGGTGCAGGCCGCGGCCGAGACGCTGCCCGCGTTCGGGGTGGACCTCGACTGGTACACCACCCGTCAGCGCGACGAGCTGGAGGTCCTGCCCTGGGACCACCTCGACTCGGGCCTCGACAAGGACTGGCTCTGGCAGGACTGGCAGGACGCTTTCAGCGAGTTCGAGCAGGACGACTGCCGGTGGACGCCCTGCTTCGACTGCGGCGTCTGCCCATCGATGGACACCGAGATCCAGATCGGCCCCACCGGCAAGAAGCTGCTGCCGCTCACCCCGCTGGGCGGCAACGGCATGAAGGTCCCGTCGGGCCACTCGCACTCGCATCCCTGACCGCGCTGCGGTGAGCTAGCGCCGGCTGGCGGTGACCCCGCCACCCTCCACATCCGACATAGTCGCCCAACGGGTCCGCGTCTCGCGGGCCCGTTGGCGTTGTTCGGGCTCGGCCCCGACCGTCGGCCCGCGCCGAACCGTCCGCGAGATCGGCCGTCATCTGTACCACGTGCTGGTGGCTGGGGCTGCCTCGACTAGACGAGTAAGTCCTAACGACCCCGGGGTGTGGGCATAGACGAAGGGTGTTGAAGATCTGTTTGTGACGACAGACCTCAACACCCTTCTGA